>JAQWJM010000041.1:0-51899 GCA_029248335.1 Phycisphaerales bacterium | reverse complement strand
TCGGCGGATCGGATGTTCGAGGAGATGCGATGGCGGAACCGGATTCTCGTGGTCGCCTCCGACCGACGGGATGAGGCGATCGATCGTCAGCTGGTGGCGATCGCGACGCATTCGGCCGGATGGTCGGAGCGGGATCTCGTGACCATCGTGCTGCTTCCGGACCGTGGTTACGTCGCTCGGGATCCGAGCGGCGGCCTCGCCGAAGCGGAGACCGTCTCCTCGGACGTCGCCGCCTCGATGCGGCGGCGATTCGGAATCGACGGTGACGGGTTCGCGGCCGCGCTCGTCGGCAAGGATGGTGGTGTCAAGGCTCGTTACGAATCGGTGGTCGCACCCGAGGCGGTCTTTCCCTTCATCGATGCGATGCCGATGCGGATCGACGAAATGGGGCAGCGGCCATGACGCGGAAGACGCGGAGGACGCGGAGGACGCGGATGATGCGAATGACCAGGTCGAATCGATCGATCGGACCGTGCCGTGCCCGCATCGCGGTTTGCGTCGCGGGAATCGTCACGGCCGGCACGGGCGCGATGGCCGGACAGGCCGGTGCCGGCGAGGCCGAGCCCACCCCGCCGAACGTTCTTCTGATCCTCGTCGATGATCTCGGATGCCGCGATCTCTCGGGCGAGGGTCACGCGAACCATCGCACCCCGAACATCGACCGCCTCCGGGCGGAGAGCGTCCGGTTCACGAACGCCGCTTGCAATGGTCCGAACTGCTCGCCGAGTCGTGCGGCGCTGGTCACGGCGCGGCACGGCAGCCGCACCGGCGTTCACACCGTCGGCTCGTCACGTCGCGGCAAGGACCGACGCCTCGAGCCGCCGGCCAATCGAGTTCGCATCGAGGAGAGCGAGCGGACGATCGCCGAGACGCTGGCCGGGGCCGGCTACCGGACGGGATTCGTCGGGAAGTGGCACGTGAGCGACGATCCACGAACCCAGGGGTTCGAGGTCAACGCGGGCGGGAACAAGGCGGGCCATCCGAAGTCCTATTTTCCGCCGTACCGCAACCCGGATCTCGAGGATGGGCCCGAAGGCGAGTATCTCGTCGATCGGCTCGCTCGGGAGACCCTCGGGATCATCGATGGTTTCGAGGCGGCCGAGGATGATCGTCCGTGGTTCGTGATGTACGCCCCCTACGCGGTTCACACGCCGATCCAGGCGCCGGCGGCGGCGGTCGCCGAGTATCGGATGCGAAATCCCGACGTCGATCAGCGACGGGCTCGATACGGCGTCATGGTGGAAGCGACCGATCGAGCCGTCGGTTCGATTCTGGCGCGGATCGACGCCGACGAGACCCTGGTGTGCTTCGCGAGCGACAACGGCGGACTCCAGCCGCTGACCGACATGTCGCCGTGGCGTGGCGGCAAGGGCATGCTCTACGAGGGCGGCATCAGAACGCCCCTGTATGTGCGAGGCGCCGACTTCGAACCCCGTGACGTCGCCACGCCCGTCCAGCTCTTCGACCTGCATCCCACCATCACCGAGCTCGCCGGGGCGGTGACGACCCGGGACGTCGTGATCGACGCGGTCTCGCTCGTGCCGCTGCTTCGTGGCGAGCCGATGGATCGCGGACCGCTCTTCTGGCATTTTCCCGCGTACCTCGAAGGTCGGGACGCCGAGAGTCGGAATCCGCGTGATCCCTTTCGAACGACGCCGTCCGGCGCGGTCCGGGAGGGACGATGGAAACTCGTCGAGTGGTTCGATGACGGCGAGGTGGAGCTCTTCGACCTCGAGTCCGACCCCGGTGAGCGGGTGAATCGATCGGCGGACCGTCCCGAGATCCGGGACCGTCTGAAATCGCGGCTCGCGGAATGGCGGACGACGGTCTCGGCGCCCATGCCCCGGCCGGTCGCGGCACCCGTGCCGGACCCGGCGGCCGATTCGATCGAAGCCCGGACCGACGATTCCACGAAGTGATCGACGCGGCCGGGTTCACCAGTCGCCGGCGTATCCCGCATCGAACCCGCCGCCACGCACCACGGTCAGTTCATGGAGCCGACGTGCGAGTTGCCGGAGATGGAGCGCGTCGTGAGCGCACCACGCGGCGAGCAGATCCCCTGCACGAAGCGAGCCGGAGCGAGGATGCGTCGCTTGCGGATGGGTCGCTTCGAGCGTGAAGTCGTTTCCTTCGACGGTTCGAAGCCACGCGACCTCGGTGCGTCGCACCGCCCGGAATTCGCGAAGCGTCGTCTCGAGGTTCCGGCCGCGGTAGTCGCGCTCGATCGCGGCGGCGACCGGATCGATGGTCGGCCAGTCCGCTTGCGGCGCCTCGAGCGTCATGCGAAGCCGGGTTCCGAAGTCGTCGAGATCCTCATCGACGAGGTGGCAGACGATCTCGAGCATGGACCAGTGCTCGGGACCCGGTCGCCACCGTGCGTCCTCGTCGGCGATTCCGGAAAGCAGGGCCACGAGGCTCTGCGGAAACCGCTCCAGCCGGTCGATCATCCAAGCCGCGTTCATGGCGTTCATGCGTCCATGGATCCCATGGACGCATTGAACCACGCCACGGCCCGTGGTGCCGTGCGTGCCGGGGTGAAGCCCGCTCCGGGCTCTGAAACCGCTTTGAAATCAGGTATCCAGCGACTCGGCGTCGGCGTGAGCGTCATGCCCGTCGATCTCGTCGTCGTCCGCATCGCCTTCGTCGTCCTCGGCATCCGGCGGTGGCGGTGCGATCGCGACGGCGACGTCGTCGAGTTCGGTGAGCCGTCGCTGGGCGGCGACCGCGACCGAGTCGTAGATGCTTGCCAGAAGTCCGACGAGCGGGAACCGGCCTTCGAGCGGCGCATTGCCGAGACGTCGAAGAAGCGCGTGCGGCGCATGTTCCATGCGACGTTCGCGTCGGAAGGTCTCGAGACCCGTGCCGGTGTTCCAGAAGGTCTCGATGGCCTGTTCCATCGGCGGCAGGGCGCGAATCGCCGCCGCGGTGCCCGGGATCGGATGGGCCCGACTCACGCCGCTGGTGGCGAGGAGTCTCGCCTCCTGGAGTCGCTCGAGGAACCGCGGACCGAAGAGCCCGCGGAGCGTCAGGATCATCAGCGGGTCCGAGTCCATCCGCTCGGCGACGAGATAGAGCACGGTGACCGCGTGCCGGCAGTGCTCGACGCCGCAGCCGCACTTCACCGTGACCTGGCCGGGTTCCGGCAGGAGGGAGAGACCGGCGGCCGCGAACGGTTCCGCGATCTCCGCGGAGACGTCCCCGGAGACCAGCTTGGCGGTGTACTTGGCTTCTCGAGCCATCGAATTGACGATGCGATCCCAGTCCTCGCGACCGATCGAGTCGAGTTCGATCCGGATCTCGAACGGACGAGGGGCGCAATCCTGCACGGTCGCGACGATCCGGGCCGGCTCGACGTTCAGCAGCACGGTCTGGCCGCGTCGGGCGAAGTCGAGGCCTTCGGATCGGGTCTCGTCCGCATACGGCGCGAGCAGTCGATCGAGCCAGGCGCCGGCCGGCCAGTTGAAGGAGACCTCCTCCTCCTTGGTACGCAGCCGGATGCCGTTGCGAACCTTCCGAGGCGTGTCGTCCTTGCGGCGGAAACCTTCTTCGCGACTGGTGATCACGCGTCCTCCTCCTCGTCGACCGCGGTCTCGCGCAGGGCGAGGACGTCGCGAAGCTGGTTCGAACTGAGTTCGGTGAGCCACGACTCGCCGGCGCCGATGATCCGGCGGGCGAGATCCGTCTTCTGCTCGATCATCTGGTCGATCCGCTCCTCGAGGGTGCCCGAGGTGATCATCTTGTGGACGTTCACGGTCCGGGTCTGCCCGATTCGGAAGGCCCGGTCGGTGGCCTGGTTCTCGACCGCGGGGTTCCACCAGCGGTCGAAGTGGATGACGTGATTCGCACTGGTCAGGTTCACACCGACGCCACCGGCCTTCAGCGAGAGGATGAAGATGGGCGCGGCTTCGCCGTTCTGGAAGCGTTCGATCATCTGGTCGCGCCGTCCCTGCGGCGTGCCGCCGTGCAGGAAGAGCGGCTCCATGTCGAATTCCTGACGGAGGATCGTCGCGAGCAGATGGCCCATCTGGCGGAACTGGGTGAAGATCAGCGCCTGATCCTCGGCGGCCATGACCTCCTCGAGGATCTCGACGAGCCGGATGCTCTTGCCGGATCGCTGGCTGAGACGTTCGCCCTTCCTCGGTGCGAGATCCGTCTCCCGGAGGAAGTGGGCGGGGTGGTTGCAGATCTGCTTCAGTCGGACGAGCCCGGAGAGCACGAGACCGCGGCGGCGGATGCCCGTCGCCTCGTCGACCTTGCGGAGCATGTCCTGGACGACGGTGTCGTAGAGCTTCGCCTGCTCGGTGGTGAGCTGGACGTGCTGCCGGTTCTCGACCAGCGGCGGGAGATCGTCCGCGACGCCGTCGTCGGTCTTGAGTCGTCGAAGCACGAAGGGGCCGACCAGATGCCGAAGGCGTTCGGCGCGGCGTTCGTCGCGATGCCGCTCGATGGGGATCGCGAAACGTCGGCGGAAGTCGCCCTGGGGACCGAGGAATCCCGGCAGGCAGAACTCCATGATCGACCAGAGTTCGGTCAGGCGGTTCTCGACCGGGGTACCGGTCAGGGCGATGCGATGTCGACTCTGGATCGACCGGATCGCGGTCGCCTGCTTGGTCGGCGGGTTCTTCACGTGCTGGGCTTCGTCGAGCACCACGCGTTCCCAGTCGATCAGTTCGATCCACGGGCGGTCGCGGCTCACCAACGCGTAGGTGGTGACCACCACGTCGCATTGGGAGACCTTCTCGACGAAGCTGTCCCCCACCGGGCGATCGGGGCCGTGCTGGATGTGGACGCGCAGCTCGGGGGCGAATCGCTCGAGTTCACGCCGCCAGTTGCCGGCCACGGACATCGGGCAGACCAGGAGGGTCGGTCCGACCTGGCCGGGACGGATCTCCCGCTCGTGTTGCAGCAGCGCGATCATCTGGATCGTCTTGCCGAGGCCCATGTCGTCGGCCAGGCAGCCGCCGAGGCCGAACCGATCGAGGAACGCCAGCCAGGCGAGCCCGCGTTCCTGATACGGCCGGAGCTTGCCGACGAAGTTCTTGGGAACCTTCACCGGCCGGGCGGAATCGTCGGGGATGCCGTCCTCGCCGAGAAGTTCCTTGATCCAACCGTCGGTTCGGACACCGGTGATGGGCGGCATCTCGCCGTCCTCTTCGCCGACCGAAGCGAGTCGGAGCACTTCACCGAGGGTGGAGGCGCCACCGGGATGCTTGTCCAGGAAGACCTTGGCCCGTTCGAAGTCCTCGGCCCTGATCTCGACCCAGCTGTCGCCTACCCGGACCAGCGGCACACCGCTCTCCGCGAGTCGTCGCAGTTCCTCGAGGCCGACGTTCTGGTCGCCGATCGAGATCTCCCACGAGTAGTCGACGAGGCTCGAGAGCCCCATCGCCGGCGGCTTCTCCGAGTCGCCGTGGGGCTCGATGATCATCCGCACGCCGATGCGGCTGGCGGTGCTTCCCCACCACGACGGCGAGAGCACTTCGATGCCGGCTTCCTGAAGGATCGGCCGGGCCTCCTGAAGGAAGGCGTGGGCTTCCGCGGTGGAAAGATCCATGCCGGCGGGGTTGGTGCCTTCGAGCGCCCGCTTGAGGTTCGGCCAGATCCGCTCGGCGCGTCCGAGCTCGGCGAGGAGCAGGTCGCCGGGGGTCTCCTCGGAACCCACGACCGACGCGAGTCGACCGCCGCCGCCGTCGGCCCAGATGTCGTCGGCGTCCACGATGATCGGCGGGTCGTCGGTGACGAGGAGGTGGAAGCCCAGCGGCCACAACGCCTTCTCGATGTCCTCCGGCGAGGCGTCCAGCACCCCTTCGAGCGGTTCGGTCAGCTGAAGGCAGAGTCGGACCGCCCGGCCTTCGACGGGATCGATCAGTCCGCCGAGCCAGAGTCGCATGCCGCGGCTCACGTCGACGTTGGTCTCTCGCGAGGTACCGGTGTCGCGGCCGGAGCCGAGCAGGCCACCGAGCATCGCCACCTGATGGTCCGCTTCGGGATCGCGATCTTCGATCGCTTCGAGGTAGTCCTCGCCCACGAGCGTCTGTCGGACCAGTGCATCGACCATCGCTTCGAGCGCGGATTCGATCGCGGTCCATCGATCCGAAGTCGCGAAGTCCGTCGTCGCGATGGCGACCGAAGGCATGCCGGTCGCGAGGTGGCGCAGCGGTTCGGCGAGTTCGCCGTCGGCGAGCCACGGGACCCAGCGTCCTCGGAGGGGGCCGCCCTCCACCTGGATCACGGACGGGACGAAACGCTGGTCGACCAGCAGTTCGATCGCGAAGGTGGCGACCTCCGACCAGAAGCGGATGTCGTGTCCGACCACGAGATCGTCGGGCCCTCGCTCGGCGATTCTCGGGAACAGCTCCACCGCGGTGCTCGCGTCGATCTCGATGCACGGCACGACGGTCTCGGCGAGATGGAGATCCTCGGTGTCCGGCGTGTCGATCGCGAGCCTCGTCGCCAGCGCGAGTCCGGGCACCGGCGTCTCGGTGTTCTCGTTTCGATCGTGCGGAAGTCGGAGGACCACGTCCTCGGCGACCTTCATGCGATCGTCGGCGAGAACTCCGTCGAGCGCGATGCGAAGTGCTTCGCGGGATGCTGCGAACGGATGTCTCGCCACGGTCGCTTCGACGGTGGCCACCGCTCCGTCGCCTTCGGCCGAGGCCGTCGAGGTCCCGGTGGAAGCGGGGGACGGATCTTGAAGGCGATCGCCCTGCTCTCCCCAGAGAAGCCAGGCGTCGTCTTTGATCACACCGTGCAGGACGATCGTCGGGGTTCCGGAAATGACTGGCGACCTCCATGTCGCGACGTGGTGCCGCGTGTCCGGTCGAAGACGCCTCATCGAGCGAGCCTCCGACATCCCACGAACTCGGATCGGGTCCCGTTTACGACGGGCCTGATCTCCTTACGCATCCGGTCGCCGTGCATCGCGGGCAGGCACGAGACTCGGAGTGATTCCGCTGGGGCTCGAACCCAGGACCTGGCGATTAAAAGTCGCATGCTCTACCAACTGAGCTACGGAATCCCGAGTCCCAAAGTGTAGTGGAGTCCGCGTTGAAAGTTGGCGACTCGTCGTCGGATCCGGAAATCGTCCACAGCGGGCGACGGCACGAGCAGGGGTGGAGGTCGCCCGGAGAGGAGGGGAGGCTGCTCCGGGGGAGCCCCGCGTTCGAGTCCACGATCGGATCGGCCCGGTCCCAGAGCGACGAAATCGGTGCCGGCCGGACCCAGCCAAGGTAGGCTGTATTGTTGGTTATCGGGCGTCTGGCCCCGTTTCTGGGTCCACAGGTGACGATCACCTCGAGATCGAGGTCCGATTTCCGGCCGCAGGATCGGCATGAAGTGAGAAATCCGGAGAGTCCGGCTGAATCGCCCCCTCGCAGGGGCCGATGGCTCCTTCGCGGCAGTACGAATCGCCGCGCGGAGACCACGATCATGTCCACCAACGCTTCCCACCGTCATGCCTCGCCCACCGCCTCCCGCGGCGTGGGTTCGCTCGTCCTGTCCGCGATCGCGGCGATCGGGACGGCGGTCTTCGCCATGCAACTCGGCGGTTGCGCCACCGAGAAGGCGACCGGCGACGGCGACCTCGTCGCGACGAACACCCCCGAATCAGCCGCTGATTCCGAATCGGGTGTCGCGTGGGCGTCTCCGACCTACCGGGACGGTTGGTACGAGGACACCTCGGACGCCGGCTGGGATGCACCCGCCACGCCCGCGGTGAAGACCGTCGCGTTCACTTCGAATGCCGCCGCCACCAGCGGCTGGGTCGAAGCGAATGCCCCGAACACGCGTGGAGACCAGGTCGCGTTCACCGCCACCAACCGGCCCGTGGCCGATGCCACGGCCGTCCGGATGAGCATGTTCGCCGACTTCGGCGGTACCGCTCCGGAGGGTGAGTGGACCGGCGGGGAAGGCAACCTCTTCCAGGTCAGTTTCGCCGCCGAAGGCGCGGATTTCGATCCCGACGTCTCCAGCGACGGCGAGTGGATCATCTTCGCGTCGACCCAGCACCGGGAGGATGCGGACATCTACCGCAAGACCATCGACGGTCGCGTCGTGACCCAGCTGACCTCCGATCCCGCCCAGGACGTGATGCCCGAGATCGCTCCCGACGGCCGCAAGGTGGTCTTCACCAGTGATCGCAACGGCAACTGGGACGTCTTCGTGATGTCCGTCGACGGCGGTCCGGCCACGCAGATCACCTTCGACGACGCCCATGAACTTCATCCCACCTGGTCGCCCGATGGCAGCCGGCTCTGCTACTGCCGGTTCAACGATCGCACCGCCCGATGGGAACTCTGGACCGTCTCGCTCGAGCGGCCCGGTGTCCGGACCTTCGTCTGCGAGGGCATGTTCCCGCGCTGGTCGCCCGACGCCTCGACCGATCGGATCCTTTTCCAGCGTGCTCGCAAGCGGGGCAGTCAGCTCTATGGGGTCTGGACCATCGATCTCACCGAGGCCGGCGGGATCAATCCCACCGAAGTCGTCGCGGCGGGCGACGCCGCGATCATGCATCCGACCTGGTCCCCGGACGGCAAGCGGATCGCGTTCACGTCCGTCGACCGTCCCGAGGTGTCCGAAGACGGCATGCCCGTCGAAAGCGACATCTGGGTGATCGACGCCGACGGCATGGGCCGAACGGCACTCACCTCCGGCGGATTCCGCAACATGCGGCCGACCTGGGCGGCCGACGGCCGGGTCTACTTCACCAGCAACCGAGGCGGACTCGACGTCCTCTGGGCGGTTTCGGGGAACGCTCCCGGCGTCTTCGACGCCCCTGGCTCGATCGATCCGCAGGCGGTCGCCGGTGCCGGTGGCCTGGACGACGATCACTGAACCGGGGCCGCTTCGGCCCGACCACGATCAACGACTCCGCGGGGTCGGCCGATGAGGCCGGCCCCGCGGTCTTTTGGCGTCGATGCACCGGCCGAACGGCAGCCGTGGGTCGCCGACGCGGGGCAGATCCTTCTTTTCTCCCGTTCCTCCGAGAGATCGACCGATGAAACGGATCGTACGGATGGGAGACATCCGGACGTCGCCCCTCGCGAGGTCACTCAGGCAGGACGCCATGACAACCGTATTCGTCTCAGAAAAACGCCCGGCTCGCGGGTGCGGTCGGTGGTTCGAACGGATCGCCCGACGCACGCGTCGCCCGGTGCTCGCAGCCTCGATTCTCGGTGCCGCGTGCACCGGACTGTTCGGCTGCGAGACGCCGGAACGAAAACTGCAGCCGGCGGCGCCGCTCGTGGCGCCCTACGCCGCGAATCTCGTGGTGGCGCCTTTCGGAAACGACTCCGGCGTGGTGATACGCCCGGATCAGCAGGCATCGGTCTCCGACAAGCTGGTCGCCTCGCTCAACGGCGTGGAAGGTTGGCAGGCGGTTCCCCTGAATCGCACGCTCGAGGCCATGCGGCAGGTGGGGCTCGCCGAGATTCGAACCCTCGACGAGGCACGCTCGATCCTCCGGCTCGTCGGTGGCGACGGGATCGTGGTCGGCACGATCACCGAATGGAATCCCTACGACCCGCCTCGCTTCGGCGCCAACATCCTGCTGGTCGCGGACGAGGCCGAGGTCCAGAAGGCGTTCGAATCCCGACGGCTCGTCGGAGGCACCGGCACCGCCGGATCGAACCCCGATGCACCGGTTCGAACACTGACCGACGTGGTCGCCCTGTTCGACGCCACGAACCACACGGTGCGGGGCCAGGTCCGCGAGTACGCGAAGAGCAACGACGACATCACGGATGGCTTCGATCCGCCGGAACGCTACTACCTGATGGTCTACGACCACTGGCTGGATTTCGCGGCGTCGGAACTGGTGTCGACCCTCGTCGATCGCGAACGTCTCCGGGTGAACACGGCCCAGGCGGCCGCGTCGTCGACCGACTGATCGGTCGGATCCGACCGGTGGGATTCCCCGGAGATTCCCGATCGTCACCGGGGATCCGGGCTCGGTCCGGTGGTCGGAAGCGCGAGAAATTCAAGATCGTGAAAGTCCGTTCCCAGTGCGTGGGAGCGGATCGATCGGAGACGAAGACGGATTTTTTCAGAAGTCCGGTAAGGGGACTGAACCCGGTCCCCTTCCGCGTCGATATCGGAACGGTGAGTCTCGTGATTCGGGCGACGGAATGCCCGGGAAACGAGCGATTCAGAAGCGGCAGCGGACGACCTTTTCGAGGCCGTCCCCAGACAAAGGTTCGCACGCGATGACCACTCCTCTCCCCCTCGTCCAGCAGTTCCTCGACTACCTCGTGGACGAACGGCACTTCAGCCCGTACACCGCGCGATGCTACGGGCTCGACCTGCGGCAGTACGGTGAATTCCTGGCCGACGAGTACGACGCGAACGCCGCTCCCGAAGCGGAAGCCGCTTCGCTCGCGGCACGGACCGCGGACGTCACCGCCGCCATCGACGAGCACACCGTCTCCGGACTGATGCTCGCGGCCGACGTGGACCGCATCCGGGGCTTCCTCGGCTGGATGGCCGATCGCGACTATTCCGCGGCGACCACCGCCCGCAAGATCGCCACCCTCCGCTCCTTCCACAAGTGGATGGAGAAGCGAAGTCTCATCGAGGCGAATCCGATGCTCGCGGTCCGGACCCCGAAGCAGGCCAAGCGGCTTCCCAAGGCGGTCTCCGTGGAGCAGATCGAACAACTCCTCGCCGCGCCGGACGACACCGTGCTGCTCGGCGCCCGTGATCGCGCGATTCTCGAGACCCTCTATTCCACCGGGATCCGCGTGAGCGAGGTCGTGGGGATCAACCGGGGCGACCTCGACGACACCGGCGAGGCGATCCTGATCCGCGGCAAGGGCCGCCGGGAGCGGATGGTCCCGTTGGGCTCGCATGCACTCGCCGCCCTTCGCAACTACGTGAACCGGCATGATTCGGAACTCGCGGAGGCCGGCATGAAGGCCGACCCCGATTCGCCGCTCTTCGTGAACAAGCATGGTGGCCGCCTCAGCAGCCGTTCGGTGCGACGGAAGGTGACCAAGTACCTGGAACAGGTCGGTCTCGATCCCGAGATCAGCCCGCACACCATCCGGCACAGCTTCGCCACGCACCTGCTCGACAACGGCGCCGATCTCCGGTCGGTGCAGGAACTGCTGGGTCACCAGTCGCTCTCGAGCACGCAGGTCTACACCCACCTGTCGAGCCGTCGGGTCCGCGACTCCTACGACAAGGCCCACCCGCGGGCCGAGGCCGGCTGAACCGCCGTCCGTGAATCGACCTTCCATCGACGACGCCCCGCGAATTCGCGGGGCGTCGTTCGTTTCGGGCCGGTTCGGTGTCTCGAGGCGGTGTCACTTCCCGGAGTGATCGCGTCCCCCCGGATCTCACGCGATGAGCACGCCCGCGAAGAGCTGCTCCTGCCGCCACTGCATGCTCTCGGTTCCGCGTTGTCGGATCGCTCTCGGCAGGGCCAGATGAATGGGGACCGGATCGATCAGTTCGATCTCGTTCGACGTCTCGTGGACCCCGAGTCGGAAGGCGGCGCCCGCCCAGTCCACCCGCACCGTTCCGCAGTCCATTCCCTCGTGGCTTCGCAGTCGCCCGCCGTGACTTCGCGGATACCGGCTCGCGGCGGCCAGGTGAAGATCGATCACTTCGCCTCGCAACGCGGCGGGAACCCGGATCGGCTGGTGGATCACGCCGAAATCCCCGCCACCGCAGGTGAACGCGATGTGGATGTCCTCGCCGCCGTGCCTCACCGCGAAGCACGGTCCGTTCGGTCGAAGATGCACGACGACGTGGGCGGGATTCTCGAAGCGGTTCTGGTAGTACAGCCGGAGTTCGGCGGCGCCGCTGGCATCGAGTCTCACCAGCGGCATGAAGCACACGCCGTCGGCCTCGTAGTAGATCGAGCCGACCGCGTCGGCCAGTTGGTCGTGGAGGCGGTCGACCAGCCAGAGCGCGTGGACGAGAAAGCCACCGAGCCCGATGACGAGCGTGAGACCCACGATCCGTTGAACCCAGATGTCGGTGGTCGCCGCGAGGATCGGACCGGATGCGAGCCAGGCCCAGATCGACCAGATGGTGATCGCGGCGAAGGCGAGGACCAGTACGAAGTTTCGTTTCTCGTGCATGACGATCTCCGGTGCGGTGGCGTCGGTGCTTCGCGATCACCTTCGCTCCGGGGGGAGTGAAGGTGTTGCACGACCGATCGTCGCGGGACGCGGGCGAAGTTCGTCACGAAGGTGAACTCGTCGTCGGGATCCGAAACGGCGACCACGTCGGATCCTGCTCGTACCGTGGCGCGGCCGTGCAACGGCCGTGACCTCGAAACGTCGTCGTCTCCTCGTATGGATGCGTGAATCCGGGAACGAGCCGCTACGACGCGACTCCATGAAGGACGTGGATGGACATGTGACGACATGTGACGACAGGTGATGATCTGTGAAGATCCGTGACGACATGACGGACATGAACAACAACTTGCAGACGGGTGCTCGACGCACGTACGAGACCCGGGAAGTGCGGTCCTGTCGGCGAATGGAGCCGGCGAGCGGAAAGGCTCGGTCGCGGGCGATCGACATTCGTCGGCGCTACTCCGGACGCATCGAGGATACCTTGCCTCGACGGATTTCACGTCTTCGGGAAACGTTTTCACGAAGAATCGAGCGTCATCGTCGGTCGATGGCGGAAAAAGCGTCGCTGCGGACGGGACCACGATGGGGAAACCGGTGAACACGGATCCGCGATGGAGGCTCGATCTCGTCGATTGCGAGGTCGGGATGGCGTCGATCGAGTCGGGAAGCATCGATCTCGTCTACGCGGATCCGCCTTTCGCGACGAACCAGGTGCAGCGCGGCCGATCGACCGAACACGCCTACGACGATCGTTGGTCGGGGATGCCCGAGTATCTCGACTTCATGACGTCCCGGATCGAGGACATGCACCGGGTGCTCGCCGAGAACGGGGCGATCCTCCTGCATTGCGACTGGCGGACGTCGCATCACCTTCGACTCGCGTTGGACCGCGTCTTCGGCGCTGATCGATTCGTGAATCACCTCGTGTGGCGGTACGGACTCGGTGGTTCGAGTCCGAATCGATTCGCGCGGAAGCACGACGACATCCTCTACTACGCCCGCGGCGACGATCGCTGGTTCGAGCCGCCGATGGTGCCGGCGACCAGTCGGAAGATGGCGGGTGAACTCAAGAAGGCGACCGACGTGCTCGATGTCCCCTCGATCAACAACATGGCGGCGGAGCGGACTGGCTGGCCGACCCAGAAACCACTCGCGCTGCTTCGCCTGCTGGTTCAGGCCTGCGTCAGGCCCGGCGGAACGGTCCTCGACCCGTTCTGCGGCAGTGGTACGACGCTCGTCGCCGCGGTGGAGTCCGGGCGGCGGGCGATCGGGATCGATCGCGACCCGACCGCGATCGAAATCGCCCGCGAGCGGCTCCGCGCGGTGACGTCCGACTGAGTCGAAGGGGAAGGCGTGGGGCGGGGAGGATTCGCGGAGTCAGTCGGCGACCGCACCGGGAACGATCGAGGCCAGGACATCGGATCTCGTCGGGTCGATCGCGTCGCCGGTGATCGTGAGGTGTCCCACCTTGCGGCCGATGCGAGGTGTCTTGTGATAACCGTGGTACACGGCCTCGCCATCCGGATCTCCACCCGGGGTCACGACGCCCGCCTCGTCGACCGTCGCCACCCGTGCCTCGACCAGGTCCCGAGGAGAAGGCGAATCGCCGATCGCGTTCAGCATGATGCCGTGACCATGTCGCGCCTCCGTCGATCCGAGCGTGTCCCCGGTCACCGCCCGGACGTGGTTCTCGAACTGATCGGTCTCCGAGAACTCGATGGTCAGATGTCCGCTGTTGTGCACCCGGGGTGCGATCTCGTTCACGAGGACCTCGTCGCCGGTCACGAAGAACTCCACGGTCAGGACGCCGACATGGTCGAGGGCTTCCGCGATGCGGACCGCATGATCCACCATCGCCGAACCGGCCCGCGTGGACACGCCCGGGGCGGGGCATTCGCTTCGCCGGAGGATGCCCGCGGCGTGCCGGTTCCGAATCGGTGGCCAGGCCCGGGTCGCGCCGTCGACACCCCGCGCCACGAGCACGCTCGCTTCGAGGTCGAAGTCGATCATCGCTTCGAGAATCGCCGGTCGGCCTTCGATGGCGTCGATCGCGCCGGCTGCCGCGTCGGGGTCACGCAACACGACCTGGCCCTTGCCGTCGTATCCACCGCGTCTGGTCTTCAGGATCGCGGGGGTCCCGATCCCGGTGATGGCCGCCGCGAGCGACGTGGCGTCATCGACCGGGTGGAAAGGGGGCACTGGAACGCCGTGCTCCACGAGGAATCGCTTCTCGACGAGTCGATCCTGGGAGGTCTCGAGCGAATTCCAGCCCGGCCGGACCGGAACGGTCCTTGCGAGCGAGGCGGCCGAAGTCGCCGGCACGTTCTCGAATTCGTAGGTGACCACGTCGCACCGTCGGGCGAGCTCGGCGAGGGCGTCGGGATCGTCGTAGTCGGCGCGAATGCGCTCGCCCACCAGGTCCGCGGTGCACGATTCGGCGGGATCGAGGAAGACGCAGTCGATCCCCAGTCGCCGCGCGGCGATGCCCAGCATCCAGCCGAGCTGGCCGCCGCCAAGAATCCCGAGGGTCACGAGTTCTTCGTCCCCCCGGTCGCGTCGACACCGGGAATCGGGTTCTCGAGCACGCGTTCGGTCTGTGCGTTTCGCCAGTCGACGAGCCGCGCTCGCACCGTCTCGTTCTCGATCGAGATCACCGAAGCGGCCAGCAGTCCGGCGTTCACCGCGCCCGCCCGGCCGATGGCGAGGGTTCCGACCGGGATGCCGGCGGGCATCTGCACGATCGAAAGCAGCGAGTCCATGCCGGAGAGGGCCTTGGACCGCACGGGCACCCCGAACACCGGGAGATGCGTCTTCGAGGCGACCATCCCCGGCAGGTGGGCGGCACCGCCGGCGCCGGCCACGATCACCCGCAGGCCGCGATCGGCCGCGGAGCCCGCGTAGTCGAAGAGCAGGTCCGGGGTTCGATGGGCGCTGACGACCCGGCATTCGTGGGCGATGCCGAGCGAGTCGAGGATCTCGGCGGTGTGGGACATGGTCTCCCAGTCGGACTGGGAGCCCATGATCACGCCGACCAGCGGCGTCGCGACGGTTGCGTCGGTGCTCATCGCCCGATTCTACCGTGCCGCGACGCGGGGATCGGATCCGGCCCCGAGGGCACCCGTGTCGCGTTTTCGACGCCCGTGCGGTGCGAGACCACCGTCGGTGCGAGTAGCATCCGGAACCCATGCCACGCATCACCGTCAACAAGATCGCCGTCGACCTGGTCGAACAGGAACGAACCACCTTCCAGCGCTTCGCCGAGATGTCCTTCTCGCAGTGCGTGAACCTGATCCAGATCCCCCGGGATCGCAGGTACATCTCGATGCTCCCGGCCTCGTACGTCCTCCGGCGTCGGGAGGAGGGGGACGCGTGGGACGACCCCATGATGCAGGTCGCGCTCTGGAATCTCCACGATCTCGGCGTCGAGGAGATGAGCATGTCGATGGTCTCGCCGGAGGCCGGCGGCGATCCCGAGCCGCAGATCCGATTCGATCGGGCCGAGGCGACCGACATGGCTCTCGGGCGTGATTCGGCGATCAACTTCTCGACGGTGAAGAGCGGGCGCGGCCTGATCGCGGCGTTGAACAACGTCATCCACCGGACCTTCCACCTCAACGGCCAGGAGTTCGAGGTCGGCATCCAGGATCGCGAACAGGTCGAGAAGTACGCGAAGATGGCCCACGAGATCCGCCAGCCGCAGGAAGGGCTGCTCTTCGCGATCGCCCGGGTCCTCGCGAGCATGCTCAAGCAGGGGCTCACCGCCGAGGACACCGAGGTCCGCGCGGGCATGGAGCTCCTGACGAACCTGGGTTGCACCGCGATCTCCGTCGTCACCGACGAGGACCGGGTGGTGTTCAACGGCTTCAGCGTGATGGCGGGACTTTCCAGCGGACTGCTTCAAGGGCTCGAATGGGAGCAGCTGAAGGAGATCCGGAAGAACGTCGAGATGATGATCGACCAGATCAAGACGCGCGAGGAGACCCCCGTGGTCCAGAGCATGCCTCGGCCGGTCGCGAAGCGTCGACGCCGAAACTGAATACCAATCACCGGATCTGCGCTCCGGGGCCGCGGTTCGATGCGGTAGCATCGAGGGATGCTGAACTCAATCCTGCTGGTCACGTTCGTCCTCTCCTTCCTGCCGACGTCGTTCCGCGCGGACGATGCCGTGCCAAGGTGGATCTGGGTGTCCGCCGACGAGGTCGCGGGCGAACGGGGTCGATTCGAACGTGAGATCGTGATTCCCGAGGGTGCGACGCGCATGCTCGTCCGGGCGGCGGCGGACAACCGGTTCACGCTGCACCTCGACGATGAATTCCTTCTTCGTGGAAGCGACTGGTCCCGGACCGGGGAAGTGGAGATCGCGAATCCCGCGGCCGGTGACCGCACCATCCGCTTCGACTGCACCAACGACGGCGGTCCGGCGGGTCTGGCGGCGGTGATCCTGATCGAAGGTCCCGACGGTGGTCGGCGATTCGTCACCGATGATTCCTGGACCGCGAGCCGACTGGCGGGGGGTGTCGCGACGTCGGTCGATCTCGTCGACTTCGGGCCGACCTCGGCGCCGAAGGGTCCTTGGAAGGATCCCTTCGCGGTGAAGGTGGCCACGCCGGTGGAGGCGATCTCGGTTCCCGAGGGTTTCGCCGTCGAACTGCTCCATTCCTCGCAGCCGGGAGAAGGTTCGTGGAGTTCGATGACCGTCGATCCGCGGGGGCGGATCGTGGTGTCCCCGCAGTACGGCCCGCTCCAGCGGATCTCGATTCCGGAGAACGCCGGATCCGAGGTCGTCGTCGAACGACTGCACGAATCGGTCGGTCGCGCCCACGGACTGCTCTTCGTCGGTGACGATCTCTACGCGAGCGTGGTCGACGATCCCGGTCGCGCCGGCGGTCTCTGGCGACTGCAGGATCGCGACGGCGACGACCGCTTCGAGGTCGCGGAACACCTGGCGGCGTACGGCAACGGCTCGGAGCACGGCCCGCACGGACTGGTGCTCGGACCGGACGGCATGATCTGGACCGCGATCGGGAACTACTGCGTGACGCCGGAGGCGATCGCGGAGACCAGCCCGCACGCGAACTGGTCGGAGGACACCGTGCTCGAGCGGATCTGGGATCCCCGCGGCCATGCGGTCGGCAAGATGGCGCCGGGCGGCCTGGTGCTTCGCACCGATCTCGACGGCGCCGAGTGGGAGATCGTCGCGGGTGGATTCCGGAATCCCTACGACCTCGACTTCACCGCGGACGGCGAGCTCTTCACCTACGACGCGGACATGGAATGGGACATCGGGGCTCCGTGGTACCGGAGTCCTCGATTCGTGCACGTGGTCTCGGGCGGCGAGTTCGGCTGGCGGGGGGGAAGCGTGAAGTGGCCGGTCGAATCGCCGGATGCGCGGCCGGCGGCCCTCGAGATGGACGCAGGGAGTCCGACGGGCGTGGTGAGCGGGCATCGTTCTGCGTTCCCTTCGCCGTGGCGGGATCGGATGTATCTCGGCGACTGGGCGTACGGCCGCGTCATCGCGGTCGATCTGGAGTCCGAGGGTGCGAGTCACGTCGCGACCGCGGTGCCGTTCCTCGAAGGTCGGCCCTTCAACGTCACCGACTTCGCCTTCGGTCCGGACGGTGCGATGTACCTGACCACCGGTGGACGCGGATCGCAGTCCGGGCTCTATCGCGTGCGGTGGATCGGGGAGAACGCCGCGGCGCCGGTCGGATTCGACTCGACGGTGTCGCCCGCGATCGCGCGTCGGCGTTCGATCGAGGCATCGCATCGAGACCCGGAAGCCCTTGATCAGGAGACGCTGGTCGACGCCCTCGGTGACGCCGACCCGGCCATTCGATATGCAGCGAGAATCGGCGTGGAACGCGCCCTCGTCGCCGCCCGCGACGGGGAGCCGGGCTGTTTCACCGATGCCGACGACGACGTCGTCGCGATGCTGCTCGACGCCCCCGCCGACGGCGGGGGCTGGGAGGCGGCGATCGCGGTGATGCGGGTCGGCGACCGCGCGGATGCGCTTCGCGGTCTCGACCGCATCGAGGAGATGTCCTTCGAGGACGACGGCACGGACGGCCGGCTGCGGCTGGCCCGCGTGCTCGCCCTGCTGATCACCCGGCACGGGCCGCTCGAACCCGAGTACCGGGATCGGATCGTCGAACTGCTCGAACCCGTGTATCCCACCGGTGAACTCGCGGTCGACCGGAGCATGGTGGAGGTCCTCGTCGCGCTCGATGCGGCCGGCGTGGTGGAGCCGACGCTCTCGTTGATCGAGTCGGCCGGAGATCAGGAGACGGCGATCGTCTTCCTGCATGCCCTGCGCCTGCAGAAGCGCGGATGGGACGAATCCACGCGACGACGGGCGATGGACGCGCTGGATCGCGCCACGGCCTACGCCGGCGGGGCGAGCCTCCCCGGGTTCGTCGCGAAGATTCGGAGCGACCTCGCCGAGCGCCTCGGCCCCGATGCCACGACCGCCCTCGCGATGCGGGCCGACGCCGCGCGGGAACGTCGGGCCGCGGCGGAGGTGCGGAACTTCGTGCGAGCGTGGTCCGTCGACGACTTCTCGACCCATCTCGCCCGCGTCCACGCGGGTCGCGACTTCAGCCGCGGCGAGGCGATGTACGAGTCGCTTCAATGTGCGGCCTGTCACAAGGTCGGCGAGACGGGGATCGCCTACGGACCCGATCTGACCGGGGCGGGCGGGCGTTTCTCGCCGCACGATCTCCTGGTCGCGATCATCGAACCCGAGCGTGATCTTTCCGACCAGTACGCCGGCGTGCTGGTCGAGCGTGGCGACGGCGATCCGGTGATCGGACTCCCGATCGGCGTGCAGGGCGACGTGCTCGCGGTCGCACCCGATCCGCGGACCGGCACCCTCCGGGTCGAGATACCACTCGAGGAGATCACGGCGCAGACCGCGGTGACGCCGATGCCGGCGGGACTGGTGGACACCGCGACGATGGACGAGATCCTCGACCTGCTGGCGTACATGCGGTCCGGAGGGGACGCCACCGATCCGGCGTTCCAGCGCCCGCCATGACCGACGAGCGGCGTTCCTCGAATCCGGGGCGGATTCCGCCGCCGCCCGGAGCCGAAGGTGTTCCTCACGAGGTGTTCCACGACGTCTACCGGCGTTCGAAGGCCTTGTGGGTGACGGGGCGACCGCAGCCCGCGGTGCTGACCGCGATCGAACGTGGTTGGTTTCTCGAAGGGCCCCTGTTCGATGCGGGCTGCGGGACCGGTGAGAACGCCATCGCGATCGCGGAGGCTCATCCGACGCTCGAGATCCTCGCGGTGGATGCGGTTCCCGAGGCGGTCGAAGGTGCCGCCGTCGCCGGCCGGAAGGCGGGCGTCGATGATCGGGTTCGATTCGAGGTCGCCGATCTGCGGACGGACGGCCCATCACCCGAGCATGGTTGCGTGCTGGATGCGGGGGTCATGCACGTCTTCTCCGACGTGGATCGACCCGGTTACCTGCAGATCGTCCATGACGCCCTCCGCCCCGGAGGCACGGCGATCTTCATCGTGTTCAGCACCGAGGAGACCCGTCCCGGTGGTCCGAGGCGGTTGGCGCGGGACGAACTCGTGTCCGCGATCGAAGCGGCGGGACTCCGCATCGACTCGATCGAGAAGACCCGGTACGAGACCCTCGGTCACGACGGCGGGGCCCGATCCTGGCTCGTCCGGGCCTTTCGAGGGCCCGTGGCGGTCGACGTCGGCTGAGGAGCCACCGCGACCCGGGTCGGATCAGCGGGTTTCAAGGCCTCGACGCGGTCGAACGGGGGATCGGGATGGATAGAATCGAAGCATGACGCATCGTTCCAAAGCCGTTTCGTCTCCGCGCACGCCGGGCTTCCACCTCGTACGCCTCGGCGTGACGTCGGTGGTTGCGGGAGTCCTTCTCCTCGGATGCACCAACAAGCAGGTGAAGGTGGAGATGGTGGCGGGTGAGGCCGGGCCGGAGCGGATCTTCGAGACCAATCGCTCGAATCGAGACGAGATCGGGCGGCTCTCCGAAGCGTATGAGACGGCCCCGACCGATCGCGCGGGCGGCAGGGACGGCGTCCGATTCGAAGGCGTCTTCGCCGAACGCGATCTGCCGAGCGAGATCGGCAATCGGAACGGCTGGTCGAGCCTGCCCGGAAACTTCGGCACGGCGTACTACTACGTCGAGCAGTTCGGGGCCGCCCGCGACGACTGGACCGCTTTTCGAGATCGAATGAACGCCGGCGAACTGTGGATCCGATTCGCGATCAGCTTCTTCGAGTCGAGGATCGAGGAGGAGGACGCACGGGTCGAATGGCGGCGGTTCGCCGAGGAGGAGATGCTGCCCGACGCGATGAGCGCCTTCCTGCGATTCAACGCCGGTGGGTACGTCCAGCAGGGCCAGCGCATCGACACCCGTTTCCGCCCGCCGCAGGAAAGAGGGCCGCGCACCGACGACGAGTGGTTCCAGGTCCAGGTGTTCGCGCCATTGGTCGGATTCGCGGTCGAACGCGGATGGGTCGAGCCCTGGGAGGGGCAGTTGACGCTGCTCTCCGGAATCGACGGCTGGGTCTCCGCCGGCGAGCGTGCGTGGACCCGCAAGGAGCTGGCCGATCCCATCGTCAAGCGGAGCGTGGCCCGATTCGTCCCGGGGGCGGACCCCGGCGAGATCGGACCCGGCAACCAGAAGTTGATCCTGACCGGGCTGGCGTTCCTGTGGTGGGTCAACACGTCGAAGGATGCGGTGGAGCTCATGATCGAGTCGCCGGCGATTCCCGAGGCGGACAAGGCGAGGCTGCGGAAGGGCGACCGATCGATCGACCTGCCCGGGCCGTTCGGCATTCCGATCGGCGGGGGTGAACGTCCGTTGGAGAGTGAAGTGGTGCTCCGCACCGAGGTCGAGCCGTTCCTCACCAACGGCACCTGGGACGAGAGTCTCGGGACGGTCTCCTTCACCACGCGGATCTATCCGCCCTCCCAGCGCCGACGCATGACGCCACCGGTCTTCCACGCGAACTGGGCGGTTCCCGACGCTTCGATGCAGCGTGCGATCTTCGGCGCGGTCGAACTGGTCGGACAGGATCTCGCGGAGGTCGCGTTCTGGGAGCGGATCTTCGACGACGATCGACGTGCCGAGTGGACCGCGGCGGTCGAGGCGGCGAAGGCCGAGGGTTCGCCCGCGCCGCTGCGACCGTTCATCGAGGCGATGGACGGCGATGATGCGGAGGCGCTCCCAGCGCCGGATGGCCTGCGCGATCTCGTCTTCCGGGAATCCGAAGCGTGAGCGTGATGCGGGGACGGCGTTCCGGTCCGACCGGTCCTCGATCGCTCGTCGTGGCGATCCTCGGATGCTGCGTCGCGATCCCGCCGATCGCATCGACGTTCTCGGCCCGGCTCCAGGCGGCGCACTCGGTCGAAGTCGCGGTGGGATCCGGCCGAGGCGGTGGATCATCCGGTGATCCGGACGCCGAGGCGATCTTCGCCGAGACGATCGACATCCACTGCGTCGACTGTCATCGCGGCGCCACGGCGGAAGGCGGCGTCGATCTCCGCCGGCTCGCCGACGCGACGACGTTGGACGACGTCGATCCATCGCTGCTGCTGGCGGTTCGTGATCGACTCCGGGCCCGTGACATGCCGCCGCCACGTCTTCACGACGGCGACGAACCGGCACCATCGGATCGACCGAACGACGAGGAATACCGGCAGGGGATCCGGGTGCTCGGCGGGCTCCTCGGCGAACGTGCGGTCGGCGCCGGCGTGCCGGACGTGGTGCTTCGCCGACTGAATCGACACGAGCTCGGGAATGCGATCGAGGCGGTCTTCGGCGAGCGGGTGGACGTCTCCGGACTGCCGGCGGACGACGTCGGACACGGTTTCGACCATCTGGGGGAGGTCCTCGCGACCAGTCCGCTCCTCTTCGAGAAACTGGTGGACCTCGCGGAGGCGGTCGCACGCAAGGTGATCTTCGATCCCGAGACGGCGGCGCCGGAGGTCCGGATCGCGAAGGGGGCCCGCCTCTCCGGCGGCCGAAGCCGCGGGGATGGCCAGGTGCTTTCCACCCGCGGCCGCGTTCGGGCCACGTTCGATGTTCCTCGTCCCGGCCGCTACCGAGCCGAGTTCCTGCTGGGCGGCCAGCAGGCGGGCGACGAGCCGGTTCGATTCGACCTCCGTCGGGCGGGGGAGTCGATGACCCGGACCGCCGTGCCGGCGACGATGGCTCGTCCGGTGGTCGAAGGATTCGAATTCGAACATGACGAGGCCGCCGTCGAACTCTCCGCGGCGTTCCTGAACGACTTCTATCGAGCGCGGACCGCGGACGATCCCGGCGAGGACCGCAACGCGTTCGTGGCCGAGATCCGACTGGTCGGTCCGCTCGATCCGCCTCAGCCGGGCGACCTTCAGCGATCGCTTGCGGCGCGACTGCGGGACGGCGATCGTCGGACGGGGATCGCGCGGGCGTCGCGGTGGCTTCTCGAGCGCAGCTGGGGCCGGCGAATCGACGCCGACGAGGCCCGTCGGATCGCGGATCGCGTGATCGCGGCGACGCCGCCGGCGAGTCCGGAGGGCGGTGCGCCGACGCGTCTCGCGTTGATGCAGACGCTCGTCGTCTATGCGATCGCGAGTCCCGAGTTCCTCTACCGCATCGAATCCCCGCGCGATGGCGTCGAGCCCGATGCGGATCGATCGGTTCCGCTCGACGGATACGCGGTGGCGGGGCGGCTCGCGGCGTTCCTCGCCGGCGGCATTCCCGACGAGACGCTCATCGCCTCGGCCCGCTCGGGCCGCCTCGACACGGATCGGGGGATCCTCCGCGAAGTGGAACGGCTCCTGCGACAGGGCGGAGCCCGTTCGCTCGGTGAACGATTCGCGACCCAGTGGCTGCACATCGACGACGTCGAGCGACTCGAACCGGATCCGGAGCGGTACGGGGAGATCACGGCCCGGCTTCTGGCGGAAATGCGTGAAGAGACGGTTCGGGTGTTCGAGGAACTGGTGGAACGGGATCGGCCGGTCACCGATCTCTTCCGGCAGTCGTCGAGCTGGTGGACGCCGAGGCTCGCTCGTCACTACGGACTCGATCCGGCGACGCTCGGGCTGGATGACGCGGGATTCGCCCGGGTCGACCTCGACGCGGCGACGTTCCCCCAGGCGGACCTCGGCGTGTTGCGGCATGCGAGCATCCTGCTCGCCACGAGCAATCCGACGCGGACCTCCCCGGTCAAACGTGGCAAGTGGGTGATGGAATCGCTGCTCGACTGTCCACCGCCACCGGCACCGCCCGGAGCGCCGCAGCTTCCCGACCCGGACGCCGATCGAACGGGTGGGGAATCGCTGCGTCGCATGCTCGAGATCCATCGCCAGGATCCCGACTGCGCCTCGTGTCATGTCCGCATGGACGCCATCGGCTTCGCGCTCGAGCCGCTCGACGCGGTGGGTCGATGGCGAACCTCGGCCGAGGGGCATGCGGTCGATGCGGCGGCGATGCTTCCGGACGGCCGAAGAATCGACGGGCCCTCCGATCTGCGGGACGTCATCGTCGACGACCCCGCCTTGCTGCGGTCGTTCGGAAAACACCTGTTGGTGTACGCCCTCGGGCGGGGGCTGGAATGGCGTGACGAACCGATGCTCGACCGCCTCGTGAGCGTGATGGAGGCGAGGCCGACGGTGCGGACGGCGGTCGAGTTCATCGTTCTCAGCGATGCGTTCAGACGCATGCCGGCGCTCGATCGGGCCCGATCCACCGGGTTCTCGTTGCCGCCTCGCGATTCCGCCGATACCTTCGAGTGATGCCAGTCCGCGTGTCTCGACCTGGAGGAGTTCCGTGACCCGACCCCTTTCCCGACGAACCGTGCTTCGAGGTCTGGGAACCGCCGTGGCGCTTCCCTGGCTGGAGGCGATGTCGCCGGGAACGATCGGATCGGCCGCGCGAGCCGCGAGCTCGCCGCGATCCACCCGGGTCGCCTTCCTCTTCGTTCCGAACGGCGTGCACGCGCCCGAGTGGCTGCCGAAGTCGGCGGGGCCGGGCGTCCATGAATTCCCCGGATCGCTTCCGCCGCTCCTCACGCCGCTCGATCGTGTTCGATCGCACGTCACCCTGCACACCGGGCTCGCGCATGGGAACGCTCGGGCGCTGGGTGACGGCCCCGGCGACCACGCGCGCAGCGCAGCGTGCTTTCTCACCGGCACGCATCCGCGAAAGACCGCGGGAAGCGACATCCACAACGGGATCTCGATCGACCAGGCGATCGCGAGTCGTCATCGAGGCCGCTCGAGGTTCGACAGCCTCGAGCTCGGTTGCGAGCCCACGCTCACCGCGGGCAACTGTGATTCGGGCTATTCGTGCGCCTACAGCGCGAACATCGCCTGGCGATCCCCCCGGACGCCGGTGGCGAAGGAGACCAGTCCGCGTGCGGTCTTCGAACGACTGTTCATGGCGGGCCCGGCCCACGAGTCGGAGGCGGCGCGTCGGCGTCGACTCGCCCGACGTCGCAGCATCCTCGACGTCGTTCGTGGGGATGCACGCCGCCTCGCCGGCGTGCTCGGTGGTCGCGATCGCGAGAAGCTCGAGGAATATCTCGACGGTGCCCGTGAACTCGAACGCCGGATCGAACAGGTCGAGCGATCGGAACAGGACGCGTCGGACTGGGGGCTCGACCGCCTCCCCGCCGGCACGCCCGGTGACTACGCGGAGCACATCACCCTCATGGGCGATCTCATGGCGCTGGCGTTCCGGCTCGATCTGACGCGGACCTGCACCTTCATGTGGGCGAACGAAGGATCCAATCGGACGTTTCCGATGGTCGACGTCCGGCAGGGACATCACCATCTGTCGCATCACGCGGGCGACGAGGCGAAGGTCGATTCGATCCGGCGGATCAATCGGTGGCAGAACGAGCAGTTCGCGTCGCTGGTCGATCGCTTCGCGAACATCGAGGACGAGGCGGGCGGTTCGTTGCTCGACGACACGCTGCTGCTCTACGGTGGCGCGATCTCCGACGGGAACCGGCACAATCACCATGATCTGCCGATCGTGGTCGCGGGCCGAGGTGGCGGTGCCGAGCCGGGACGGCTCGTCGACCACGGGACGAGGACCCCGTTGTGCAATCTGTTCCGTTCGATGGCGTCGGCCGCCGGCGCCCCGCTCGAGCGATTCGGAGATTCCACGGGCCTCGCGAGACTTTGAAAGACTGGTCCGAGCCCTCGTTCAGTCGGTGGGTCGGAGCAGGATCCGGCAGGCCACTCGCTGCAGCGTCTCGGTGTGTCGAACGGCCGGGCCGGCGACGAGCCCGGCGTTGATCGCCCGGGGGATCGCGATCATCGCGGAACGGAACGCGAGGTAGTTCTGGGGCGACAGGTCGATCCGATGTCCGGGCGGCGGCGTGAGATCCGAGAACACCCGGATGCCGTTCGCGATGTTGAATGCATGGCTGTCGAGCAGGCCCTCCGTGACCGGCGGATAGGTCAGGAGGACGTAGGCGTAGGTCTCGGGTTCGTGGTCGAAGGCGAGGAGTGCGCCCTTCGCCCAGTTTTCGATGACGACCCGGGCGTCCGGATCACCGGCGTTCCCGAAGTCGCTGCGCATCTCGTACCAGTGCTCGAGTATCTCGCCGTGCACGGTGTGGAGCAGTGACTGTTTGTTCCTGAACTTGCTGTACAGGTCGGTGTCGTGGCACTTCGCAAGACTGGAGATCGCTCGCACCGTCGCGGCTTCGACCCCGTTCTTCGCGACGATTCGAGTGGTGGCGGCCATCAGTCGGGCGCGAGTCGAGTCCTCCCGCATGAACTCGGGGCAATGGATTCCTTGCCGAGGGCCGGCCCCGATGGGGGGCTCGGGTTCGGTCACCAGAGGTGGCGCTCCGGTCGGCCGGACCAGGAGGGCGATCAGAATGCCCGCGAGTTCCTCCGCGAGCGGTGCGGACGGGCCTTCCTTGGTTCCGGCATGGATCTCGATCGCCGCGCCGAGCAGGATCTTGTAGGCGATGGCGAAGGCGACGGGCGACGCGTCGATCTGCTCGTCCGGCCTCGTCTCGAACCCGGCGAGGTGCGATCGCATCTGATCGAAGACTTCGCGCACGTGTTCCGGATCGTCGGCGATCACGGACGGCGACGTCAGCCCGACGAACGCGAAGGCGTCCGGATCCTCATCGAAGGACTCCAGCGTGGTGCGGGTCCAGTCCCTGATCAGATCACGGGCGGAACCGCCCGTGTTTCGCTCGACGACCGATGCGTACATCGTGTTGCGTCGATCGATGAGCTCGTCGAAGACGGTTCTCTGCATCGCCGCCTTGTTCTTGAAGTGATCGTAGAGCACGGATTCGTTGCAGCCCGCGGCGCGGGTGATCCTGCGGACGCTGGCGCCCGCGGTTCCACTCCGGCTGACCAATCGAATCACGGCCTCGGCGATTCGATCCCGAGTGCTCTTCCGAGGTTCTTTCGGCGCTTCCGTCATCAATCGAGACCTCCGATCTTCACCCGGATGATACTGATTGGATCAGGCGAGAGGTGGAAGCAGAATCGCTTCGGCGATCTTGGAAACGGGCTCGGCGTAGCGAAGGGCGGGGCCTTCGAGCACGCCTGCGTGAATGTCACGGGGCGGCCCGATGACCGCCGCTCGGAAGGCTGAGAACGCGACCGGAGTCAGATCGAGACGCCGGCCCACGGGGGGGTGCAGGGCGGTGATCGATGACTCGAACAGCCTCGAGTTCTCAGTGTACGGATCAGCCGCGATGTCGATGATCGACGGGAACGCGAGCAACGTGTAGGCGAACGCGTTGGGGCGTTCGTCGTAGAACCGGTAACTCTCTTCGATCCAGATTCTGATGAACGCGCGGGGATCGGATTCGTCCTGAGTCGAACGTCGTCTCGAATCGGCGAGTTCGATCGCGACTTCGGCGAAGACCTCCTCCTGCATCGCGTTCTTGCTGTCGAAGTGGTGGTAGATCACCGCTTCGTTGCATCCGGCTTCGCGGGCGATGGTCCGAACACTCGCCTCGTGGAGACCACTCTCGCCCACGACCTTGATGGCCGCGTCCACGATTCGACGCCGAGTGGCGAGGCGTGTCGGGCTTTCCTTTCTCGCAGGCATCCCGAGTCTCCGGGCGGTCTGGTTCTTATTTGCGACTGAGTCGCAACCACGACCAGAAGCAGAATATCTCATTCGGGATGCCCGGCTGGGAATTTTCGAGCGATGGTTGATCCGAAACGATGATTTTGGCGTCTCATAACCGTTCATTCCGACTTTTTCCGACAGCTACCGCGCCGGACATCACTTCGAGGGCTATCCTTCAAACGTTAGGACCTTCAAAATCGACTCTTTCGTCCGGGGTCTTAGTACCACTTCGGTGGCTGCTGAGACCCCCTTAGAAGCCTCTCGGTTCCCAGGAATCGGGGGGCTTTCTTTTCGTTGATCAGGGGCGGTGCACGCGCCGGTTGCTTCGATTCTGCCGGGCGCCGGTCCTTGGCGTCGATGTACCGACCCATGAAGCACGTCGACGCGATCGTCCTCGGTCTGGGGGGCATGGGTTCATCGGTGCTGGCATCGCTCGCGAGCCGAGGGATCGATGTGCTCGGAATCGATCGGGAGTCGGCGCCGCACGATCGCGGAAGTTCGCACGGGGGAAGTCGGATCATTCGTCGCGCGTATTTCGAGCACCCCGACTACGTGCCACTTCTCGAAGCCTCCTTCGAAGGATGGCGGCGGTTGGAACATGCTTCGGGCCTGACCTGTTTCCGGAGAACCGGCGTGCTCCTCGTCGGCTCGTCGAGTTCGCGGATCCTCCAGGCATCGCAGGCCAGTGCCGAGACGCACGGTGTTCCGGTCGAGCAGTTGAGCCCGGATCGGATGCGAGTCCGATTCCCGCAGTTCGCGAAAGATCGGGAATGGTCGGGGCTGTTGGAGCCGGGTGGAGGGTTCGTCGACCCGGAAGTCGCGATCGAAGCGCATCTCGAGATGGCTCGGCGTGCGGGTGCCACGATTCGCAGGCCGGTGAGGGTGCTGTCGGTCGACGGCGACGATCACGAGGCCGTGGTCAGAACGGATCGGGAGGAGATTCGGACGAGCCGGCTGGTGGTCGCCGCCGGAGCATGGACCGCGTCCCTGCTCGGCGATCATGTGGGCGTTCCCCTGATTCCGCACCGCAAGGCGATGGTCTGGTTCGAGCCCGCCGATCATCCCGCCTGCTCGTCCGAAGCGATGCCTGCGTGGCTCATCGACGACGGGAATGCCGCTGGCTGTTACTACGGTGTTCCGACCTGGCCCGGGCAATCGTCCCCGGTCGGGGTCAAGATCGGTCTTCATGGTCCCGGAAGCGTGGTTGATCCCGATGACTGCGGCGAGATCACATCCGATGTGATCGATCGATTCACCACCGATCTGGCAACGCGGCTTCCCGGTGCGTTCAAGCGTCCGCTCGCAGCACGAGCGTGCCTGTACACCATGAGTCCGGACGAGCATTTCGTGATCGACCGTCTCCCCGGTCGTGGCTCGATGGTCGTGGTCGCCGGTTTCAGTGGGCACGGATACAAGTTCGCACCGGTGGTCGGCGAGATCGCGGCGGATCTCGCGATCGACGGGGTCACTCCGCGATCGGTCGACTTTCTGGGGCTGGATCGATTCGGCGCGGTTCGACCGGATTGAGTCCGCTATTCTCACCGAAGAACACGGCTGCTCGAGCCGCACCCGAATCGGAGTCCCTTGAATGATGATGTTCCACTCGAAGCCGCTGCACGCTCGTTCCGCGTCGATCATGCTGGCGTTTCTGATCGTGATCGTGTCGGGGGGCGAGGCGCTGGCGCAGCTCGATACGAATTTCGAGCCTCGAACCTTCGCCGGCTCGCCCACGCTGGCTCGCGCCGTCGGGCAGCCCACGAAGGCGGGTGGACCGGCGCTCTTTCGCAACTATCGATTCGATTCGAACGGCGTGCTGACGGCCATCGAGCAGGGGACCGATACGATGGGCACGACCCTCGAGGTCGCGTTCGAATCGGACGACAAGGGCCGTCCGGTACGAATGACCACGGTCTTCATGGGGAACACGGGCTGGATCGAGACCTTCGAATACGACGATGACGGGCGTCTCGTCGGATGGGAGAAGATCAACCCTCGGGCGAACACGGTCATCGAGTCGAGGCGGCACGTCCACGACGAGAACGGGCGGCGGATCCGCTCCGTGTCGACGCGGACGGGGCGGCCCTCCGAGGAGACCGATCGCACCTTCGACGACGCGGGCCGGGTGGTCCTCGAACGGACCACGACCAACGGCGACCTCATCCGGGAGGAGGTCTTCGATTACGACGACCAGGGCTGTCTCGTCGGAAGCAACCTGACGCTGACCAAGGGGCGACGCTCCTCGCGTCGATGGGAACGAGGCCCCGATTGCCGAAGCGTCCGGGAGACGGTTCGATCCGTCGCGGGCAAGACGACCGTCATCGAATCGACCTACGACGAAAAGGGCAATCGGGTCAGCGAAACGACGTTGCGGGAGGGCGCGACCCGTCCCGGCGTGATCACCTGGAACTACGAGTATCCCGCCGCCGTCGTCCCCGCGGTCCCACCTTCGGAAGGGCCGTGACACCGTGGCACCGTGGCGCATGGTCGCGGGCCGGTGGGGTCGAGTCGATATGATTCCCCCGGGCTCCGCGTCGTCGCCGGTTTCCGACGAGACGGGGAAAGATCACCCGTCTCGATGCCTCGACACCAGAATGGATGACTCCTTCATGTTCCGACTTCAGCGATCCTTTCTTTCCACGCTCATGTCGATCTCGATCGTGGCGACGCTTTCGGCCTGTGCGGTGAATCCCACCACCAATCGAACCGAGGTGGTCGACGCGCTCCACCCCGACGCGGTGACGGAGATCTCGACCGACGTCGGAACCGCGGTCACACTGACGCTTCCCGGGAATGCAGGCACGGGATACGAATGGGTGCTGGCGTCGCCGCTGCCTGAATTCCTGCAGCAGCGTGGAGCGTCGGAGTTCGTCGCCAAGGATTCCACCAAGGTGGGCTCCCAGGGGGACACCGAATTCGTCCTCGAGGCGATCGCCGCCGGCAAGGCGACGGTTCGTTTCCACTACCTCCGGTCGTGGAAGAAGGATGCGAGGCCTGCACGCTGGGCCGAGGCGGCCATCACCGTGAAATCCAGCGGTGGTTGAACGAAGTCTTCCCCGTCCGGTGTGAGCGAGCCCAAGTCCCCGAAGAAGCGAAATGAATCGAGCCTGTCGTGCCTTCTCCGGGCTCGGCGGCTCGGGATGGCTCGCTGCGCGACCTGTCAGGTGGAGATCGGAGGCGACATGCCACTTCTGGAAATGCTGGGAATCGAAGTCGAAGGTCCTGACGGGCCGGTACAGGTTGAGGCGACCTTCGCGGCGCTGCCACCGGATCACGGGGGACCGGCGATCTGCACCCGCGAGCGGTTTCTTGGAGAGGTGCGTGATCGAGCCGGGCGTCGATGGCACGCGATGATCGTGGATCGCCACGCCCGATTCCTCGGCCCCGCCGACGACTGATCCCGACGTTCACGTCGGTCAGGGTGCCGTCGCCCCCAGCGTCGAACCGCCGTGGCGATGCACCAGAAGTCCGCCTTCATGGGCCGTGACGCCGATGATCCCCGCATTCGCGAACACCAGCAACGTCGCCGCGATCCCGAGCCCGAGCCGCAGCCCGCGTCTGGGAACGAGGGTCATGGCGACGAGGCCGGCGTTCAAGGCGAGCAGGATCGGAACGATCTCCCCGCGGCTGGCGTGGTCGGACAGGATTTCACGGGCCGTGTCGGTCCGGAGTCGGGCCTCCACGATCGGTTCCGCGGCTTCGCCGGCCTCGCCCGCCTGCCATGCCACGACCGCCGTCCCGAAGAGGACGGCCGTGAGCACGAGTCGGTAGACGATCGCTCGGCGTCCCGGAATGCCGCACAGTGCCAGCACGAACGGCACCGCGAGAATCGAGATCGCGATCGGGAAGTGCACGAGCATCGCATGGCGGGTGATGGGATCGGCGAAGGACTGGCGGAGGCTCTCGAGAAGATCCGACATCGTGCGGGGTTCCAGGAGGTAGGCTGCCGTTCGATCGACGCGGGCCCGTGCCGCGAGCCATCGGCGGAGACTACCAACATGAATCGAAGTACTGCAGGTCCGTTGCTCGCAAGCCTCGGTTTCGCGGCGTTCTTCTGCGGGATCGCCGAAGCGACCGACGATCCGTCTCCTGAGAATCCCTTCATCTACGAGCGGTCGGTGTGGCTCGAGACGGGGCCGGCAACCGGGTCGATCGAGGCCGGGGATTTCGACCGGGTGCCGGATCGTTCCGAAGTGGTCGATCGTCCGGAGGGGTTCAGCGACGCCGGCGACGGATCACGGCAACGTCTGCGCGGCTGGATCGAGGCACCTCGGACCGGGGCCTATCGCTTCTCGATCGCCTCGGACGATGATGGCGTCCTGCTGCTCTCGACCTCGGAGGATCCCGCGGGCGGGCGTCCGATCGCGTCGGTCCGCGGTTTCACGGGACGGGACGAATTCGACCGGCAGCCGACCCAGGTCTCGCGTCCGATCGTGCTCATCAAAGGACGGCGGTACCACCTCGAAGCAAGGCAGCGGAACGTCGACGGCGAGGGCCATCTCTCGGTGGGCTGGCAGGTTCCGGGTGGACCGGCGGGCGTGTACGTCCCGGTCGGCATGCGTCTGGAGCCTGCATTCCGACTCGAGGTCTGGAATGGGGTCGCCCGCGGCGAACCGGGGTCGCTGGAGGTCTTTCGAACCCCTCCGAGCCGGGTGGATCACCTCCATTCGATGTACGCCAGGGATGTCGGGACGAACGTGGCGACCCGGCTTCGGGGTCGATTTCGGGCCCCGGCATCGGGCGAATACCGTTTCCGGGTCACCGCGGACGATCTCGCGATGCTCCGTCTGGACCGGTCGAGCGATTCCCGAGGTTGGCGACGGATCGCCGGCCTCTCGAGCTGGACGCCGCCGGACGGATGGGAAGGTCGGCCCGAACAGGTCTCCGAGCCGGTGGAACTGGAGGCGGGCGAGGTCGTCGAGCTCGAGGTGCTCCACTGGCAGGGGAGCGGTCCGGGTCACGTCGGGGTCGGGGTCAGCGGACCGAACGGGCTCGATTCCCGGCCTCTCCGCGCCGTGGCGACTCCGGATCGAAAGACAGAATCCGAAACCCGGTGAACCGGCGAACACGGTGGCAAGTATCACTGAATCGCAGGAGCAACCCCGCCTCCGGTCACCGGTAGCGTTGGAAGCCCCTATTCTGTAATCAACAGGTCCGTCGATGCCTCTGAACGGTGTACGCATCAGCGGTCGAAACCAAGCTCCATACCGTCCGGAGATCCGAATCATGTTCCGATCCAGCGCCCTTCTACTCGCCGGGGTGACCGGCCTGACGTCCATCGTCGCGGCCATGCCGGCGACGGCGATGCAGGCCCCTCCGGGTGCTCGCACGAGCCAGGACTTTCCGCCGTTCGAGAAGATCTCGGAAGGCTTCACCGAGGTGGCCCCGGCCGATGGCGGCCGAGGCATGTACCGGGTCTGGGTGAACAAGAAGACCCAGCGGTCGCTCGCCGAGCTGCCCCGGAACTTCGAGAAGCAGGACCTCTTCATGGCCTGGACGGTCGCGTCCGGCGTGGAGACGTCAGCGGTCCAGACCGGCGACCAGTACGCCCGCTGGAAGCGCTTCGGCAAGCGGCTCGCCCTCGTCGAGCCCAACTACGCCGTGATCTCCTCCGGTGACAAGCAGAGCAAGGACGCCACGCAGCGGGTCTTCACCGATCGCGTGATCCTCGAGGTCCCGATTCTCGCGATGGGTCCCGGCGGCGGTCCGGTCATCGACCTGAACGCGCTCTTCGTGAACAAGGCGACGAGTTTCTTCGGCAGGGTGGCCGCAGGTGCGAACACGAGGCTCGCGACGGTCGAGAAGGCGAAGACCTTCCCCGGCAACGTCGAGCTCTGCTACCAGATGCCGCTCGCCACCGGTCGGTTCGCCAAGCTCTACTACTCCATCGCGTCGATTCCCTCGAGCACGGGCTATCGCCCGCGAGAGGCGGACGACCGCGTGGGCTACTTCACGACCAGCATCCAGGATCTCGGTGATCCGGCGGCGGACACCCCGTGGAAGCGATACGTCAACCGCTGGCATCTCGAGAAGGCGGATCCGAGCCTCAAGATGAGCCCGCCGAAGAAGCCGATCGTCTTCTACATCGAGCACACCGTGCCGGTGCGGTACCGGCGTTGGGTGCGTGACGGCATCCTCGAGTGGAACAAGGCCTTCGAGGAGGTCGGGATCGTCAACGCGGTCGAGGTCTACCAGCAGGACAAGCTGACCGGCGCCCACATGGACAAGGATCCGGAGGACGCCCGGTACAACTTCATGATCTGGACCAACGCGAACATGGGCTTCGCGATCGGACCCAGCCGGGTCCATCCCAAGACCGGTCAGATTCTCGACGCCGACATCGTCATGGACGAGGGCTTCGTGAGCTCCTGGGTCGACGGTTGGGAACGTCAGATCCCGCACGCGGCGATGGAGAGCCTCGGCGCCGAAACGGTCGAGTGGCTCGTCGAGAACCCCGAATTCGATCCGCGCGTGATCCTCGCGGATCCGCAGGATCGCCAGCAGGTCGCCACCGAGATCGCGACCCGCCACGAGGAACTTCGCGGCAAGGGCCTGCGCGGCATGCACCCGAGTCTCGACGGTCCCGGGAAGCTCATCGCGGGGGCCGGCCCGGAAGGCCAGGCGGCCGAAAGCAACGCCCACGCCTGCACCGCTTGTCAGAACGCGATGCGGAAGTCGATGGACGTCGCCTTCATGCGGATGAACGCCGAACTTCTCGGTCTCTCCGAGAACACGGACCCGGACGGGCAGAAGCTCGACGGAATCCCCGAGGAGTTCATCGGTCCGCTCCTCAAGGAAGTGATCATGCACGAGGTCGGCCACACGCTCGGCCTCCGGCACAACTTCGTCGGATCGGAGCTGGTCTCCTACGAGGAGATGAACAGCGAGGGCTTCGACGGCCCCATCTCCTCCTCGGTGATGGACTACCTGCCCGTCAACATCGCGTTCGGTGACGAGGTGGTCCAGGGCCCCTGGACGACGACCACGCTCGGGCCGTACGACATGTGGGCGATCGCCTACGGCTACACGCCGGGCAAGACGGACGCGGTGCTCGCGCGATGTGGCGAGCCCGAACTCCGATACCTGACGGACGAGGACACCCCGGGCCCCGATCCGATGGCGCGTCGCTTTGACCACGCCGAGAATCCCCTCGACTACGTCGACGCCCAGCTGGCGATCGTCGAAGAGCTTCGCGGTCGCATCATCGACGAGATGGTCGACGAGGGTGAGAGCTGGTCGAAGGCTCGAAGCGGCTACCTCATGACCCTCTCCAAGCACCTCAGTGCGGTGGGCGTCGCAGGCAACTGGATCGGCGGAAGCACCGTCAATCGCGTCGTGAAGGGTGCGGAGCTCGATCCGATCACCGACATTCCGGCGGACCAGCAGCGTCGGGCGCTGGCGATCGTTCTCGATGCCACCACCCCCGACACGGCGTACGGCCTGAGTCCGGAACTGCTCCGGAAGATGACGGTCGAGAAGTGGTTCGACGGTGGCGGCAGACGGGGCGCGATGGCGGACTCCACCTTCGACGTCCACAACCGCATCAGCGGCGTGCAGCGAACGGCGCTGACGCTGATCCTCAACCCCACGACGTTGAACCGGATGTACGACAACGAGTTCCGGGCGGTCGAGGGTGAGGACGTGCTCACCATCCCGGAGACCATGGACGGCGTGAAGGCCGCGGTCTGGACCGAGCTCGACGCCCGGCCCAACGGCAACCGCAGCAACACCGACGCCTACATCTCCAGCCTGCGTCGGAACCTCCAGCGTTCCCACCTCGAGCGACTGGTGGCACTGGCCGGCGGGAGCGCTTCGTTCGGTCCCTCCAGGGCCGCGGTCGCGAGTCTCTCCCGTCAGCAGCTTCGCGAGCTCGACGAGCAGATCGGTGAAGTGTTGAGCCGGGATGGAAGTCGGCTCGACACCTACTCGCGAGCCCACCTCGCGGATGCGAAGGCGATCATCGACCGGGTCCTGAACGCCGACTACGTCTACAACTGATTCGCCACGTCACCCCGAGGGGTGATCCGGATCGAACGAATGCGAGGAGGGCCGTCCACGGACGGCCCTCCTTTTTTCATGCGGATCGGGAGCGACTTCCGTCCTATTCCTCGCGCTTCGGTTCCACGGTGTAGAACACGGCTTCGAAGTCGTACCACTTGATGGTCTTCTCGCCGAGTGCGGGTCCGAACGGATCGGTGCCGCCGACCTGCCCGTTGCCGGCCCTCATCATCGCGGATTCGTTTCCGCCCGAGAAGCTCGGTGTGAATCGCCACCAGTAGGCTTTCGCGCCCACCTCGACCGCCGCGGCCCGGGCCTCGTCGTCGCCCGGGAGCTTGCCGATCTCCATCTTCTTGGAGAATCGACTGGTACCGAGTCGGGGCGCGTTCCCCTTGGCCACGACCCGGACCGGATCGCCGGTGGCCGACTGGCGACTTCCGACGTAGTTCTCGAGGAAGGGGTTCACGCAGCCGGCGAGGGTGAGCACGCCGGTCGCGAGGACGGATCGGAGGAACGTACGGGAGCGAGATGACATCGTGGAATCCAGGAGTCGGTTTCGGAGCGTGTGAATCCCGCGGATCATTCGGATCATGCGAATCATGCGCGAGGCGTCGAAACGGCGATCAATTCGCCGACTGGAGGATCCAGAACATCGCGCGTCGGCGTTCCGGATCGACCGAGTCAGCGTACAGGATCGCGTTCAGGCGAACCCGTTCCCGGTCGCACCTTTCCTGCATGCGTTCCCACTGTTCGATCTCTTCGGGGGTCGCGTCACCGGCGGCCAGTCGCCGATTCAACCCGTCGAGGGCGGAACGCATCTCGAGATAGTCCGCCGCCTCGGCACGAAAACGTGCGACCGTCGGATCGTCATCCATGGTCACGGGTTCGCCGACGACGCCGACACCACCGTGGTCCGGCGCGGCATCGGGCGGCTCTTCACGATCGCAGGCCGAGAGCAGCAGCACCGCGGTGGCGAGGAATGTGAGATGTCGGCGTGATCCGAAACCGTCGGTGGAAAGCATCGGCCTGATCACCAGCCGCCGTAGAGCGCGGCACTTCCGGGGAAGAGCCGCTCGGAAACCCAGTCCCAGTCCGGCCCGGGGTAGTAGACGTTGGTGAGCTGCGTCGAGCTGTTGAAGGCGACTTCGATCGGTTCGGGATTCGTGTAACTCGTCCCCGCCCACTTGCGGCGTTCGACGTGCCCGTCCGCGAAGGCGAAGTTGAAGTGGCCTTCGTCCCAGATCATGAGCTGGTCGATCCAGTCCGGGGTGAAGGGATTGATGCCCCAGCCGTTGATGTTGTGTCCTCGTCGGTCGTGTTCCGCGACCATCGAGATGGTGTCGCTGGGCCGGGGGATCCGGCTTCGCGTCCCGATCGACCAGGAGGGTGGTCCACCCCAGTCGCTCGTACCCTCGCCATCGGTGAAGAAGGCGCTGAGCGAGTAGGTGCGGACGTAGTCGGAGCGATCGAACGGGGACTTGTAGAGCCGCACGTCGCCGACGTAGGGGAAGAGTCGTCCCTCGGTGAGGGCTTCCTCCCGCTCGGTGTTTCCGGGGCCCATGTTGTTGCCCACGGAACGGACCCAGTCCCACGAATGTCGATTGGTGTCTGGTGCGACGTATCGGCCCGCGTTGTCGGATGCGTACCCGTCCCACGCGAGCATCATCTGTCGTTGCTTCGACAGGCAGGTCAGGCCCTTCGACGTCTGCTGCAGGGCGGTCGTCGCGAAGAGCACCAGGCCGATCAGGATCACGATCATCGCGATCACGACGAGGAGTTCCACAAGGGTGAAACCCGGCCGACGGTGGTCGGTCGAGCATCGGGGTCGGATCTTCATGGTTTCACTCCGGCTCGATGGATCGAGGCGTTCGCGAGTCGCTCCAGAGAAATCCGGAGCGTTGTATCAGTGAACACGATAACCCTGAAACGGTGCGCGGGACAACCGATCCGGACACATCGATCCACATTCCCAAAAACGATCGAGCCTGATCGAACGACTCAGGGCTCGCGGCTCGCCGGTGCTTCAGGACGCTGTTGCTTCCGGTAACCACCGAAACCCGCGTTCGTGAGCCGCCAGTCCGCCGCGTCGTCGATCTTCACGCCGGTCGTCGGAATGTCGTCCTCCCGTCCCATCGCCCAGAGCATTCCCTGGACGGCCATCCGCCGGCAGTCGTCGGATCGGAAGTCGTACGGATGGCCGAGGGTCGTGAAGAACACGCGTCCGGGAAGGTTCGAATCCTTCGGGTTCTCGATCGTCCAGGCGACGGGGCTGGAGGTCGGGAATCGATCATGTCGTTCCTCGTGGTACGACTTCAGCGTCGTGCCGGTGGCGAGGCGGGTCGGGTCGCCGGCGAGTTCGTCGCCACCCCCCTCCACGTGATACAGCCACGAGTAGGCATCGAACGGCTCGACCCCGCGAAGGATCGGATGCGTCGCTTCCGGGTCCGGCACGACCCGGGTGAGGGGGGTCTTTCCATCGCCGAAGTTGCCGTGGTGGGTGATCCATCGCTGGCCGAAGACGCGTCGAGGCCAGGCCTCGTTCATCTCGACGTGTCGGGGATCCTCCTTCGGATACCGGAAGGCATGCGTCGCCGTCCGGAATCCCACGAGCGGCCGGCCCGAGGCGGCGTAGCGCCTGATCGGCTCGAGCTGGGCGTCGGGCAGGGTTCTGAATCGGATGAACATCACGACGAGGTCCGCGTCCGCGAGCACTTCGAGGCCGGGAATGTTCGAGAGGGCGTCGGGATCGATCAGGCCGTCGCCGTCGAGACTGTGGAGGACGGTCGTGCGGACGTCGTGATCTCGGCCGAGCAGGGCGGCGAACCTCGGAAGCGATTCCTCGCTGCGGTATTCCTCGTCTCCCGAGATGAAGACCACGTGCGGCCGATCGTCGTCCTTCGGAGGCGGCGTCCCGGTGGCTGGCGGATCGGCGTGGAGGATCGCGGCCCCGATCAGGAGGAGAGTCGTCGGTGTCATCGGTGAGAGCGTAGCGGCTCGCCGCCCGGTCGTTCGCCTGAACCGTTCGGTCGTCCGACGGGGACCGTTAGGATGCCGGTCGGCCCGATCACCCCTTCCTGCCGTCCGGCGGAGACCCATCATGCACTCGATCGTCCTTCCGTCGCTTGCGTCGTTCGCGCTCGCCCTCACGTCGGTTCCGGCCGATGCGTTCCCCGCGGAGGAGCGGACGATCCCGATCGAGGAGATCGGGGCCCGCCGCTGGATCGGCGCCGCGTGGCAGCCGAGCCGGCTGCAGGACTGGCGACTCGACGACGGCCGGCTGGTCAACGACGACAGTCGACTGCCCGTGCGAACGGCGCATGTCCTTCCGCTGCGGATCGATCCGAGCGACCCGGAGACGCCGTTGACGATCTCCGTCGACGTTCGCGTCGTCGGCGGCGGGCCTCTGGAGGCGGGCGCCTTCGCCGGGTTGCTGTTCGGTGCGGGCGGGCCCGATGTGGATCCGCGGCTCACGGCGCTGGTCCAGCAGGTGCCGGCCCCCGACGGGGGGATGCTCGCGGTGGTCGCGGGCGGCGGAACGGGTCGGTTGCTCGACTTCTCGACCGAGAAGCAGGGCGGCTTCAGCTGGGCGCTGCCGGCGAAGACGAGACTCGAGGACCTCGAGGCAGTCCCGGAGGAGCGGGTCGAACTCCGCCAGTCCGAGGTGGAGTTCGGACGGTTCACGCTCGAAATGATCCTCACCCCGCGGGAAGGCCTGTTCGACGTCGATCTCTCGGCGCGGGACGGCGACGCGATCTTCACCGTCGTGTCCGCCCGGGGACTCGACCGTGCGCGGATCGACGGCGGCATCGCCCTCGTCGGACATCGTGGCAGGCGGAAGGACGGGATCGGCTGGTCGTTCGCCGATCTCCGCCTCCGCGGGACGGACCTCGACGCGTGGCTCGACGAGACGGATCATTCGTGGGGTCCGGTGCTCGGCGTGACCTACACCCTCGACCGGAACGACGACGGCATCCACGCGCTGCGACTCAACACCCTGTTTCCCCCGGTCGCGGCGTCGGATCTCGGCGATGTCGAGCTCGAGTTCGAGACGCGGGACGGCATCTGGCGGCCGATCGCGACCGGCCGGCTCGTCGATGACAGTTTCACGGTCGCGTTCGACGTCGACGACGTCGAGGAGTACCTCGGACGGGAATACCGCGTTCGAGGCGAGATGAACGGGTCCCCCTTCGAATGGCGGGGCGAGCTCCATGCACCGCCCGTCGACCGTCCGCTCCGGATCGCGAGCCTGAACTGCGTGAAGAACGTGACGGCGCACTCGGCGTGGAATCGACAGGGGGTGTGGTTCCCGCACGACGAGCTGGTCGCCGGGGTCGCGGCACAGGATCCGGACTTCCTCTTCTTCGCGGGCGACCAGATCTACGAGGGCGACCTGAACGGGGTCGATCGACGGAAGATCGTCCTCGACTACCACACCAAGTACCAGCGATGGCTGCGAAGCTTCGCGGAACTGTGTCGCGATCGTCCCTGCGTCGTCATTCCCGACGATCACGACGTCTATCACGGCAACATCTGGGGCGCGGGAGGCGTGCTCGCGAAGGCGAGCGACGGTCTCACCGTCCAGGACTCGGGGGGATACAAGCTGCGGGCCGACGTGGTGAACGCCATCCATCGGACGCAGGTCGGAAATCTCCCGCCGTGCGCGGTCCCCGGTCCGATCGGACAGGGCATCGAGCCGTACACCACGAGGATCCGATTCGGGCCCGCCGACTTCGCGATCGTCGCCGATCGGATGTGGAAGGATTCGGCGAGCGTCAAGCTTCCTGAAGCGAAGGTCCGCAACGGCTGGTTCAGAAATCCCGAGTTCGATCCGAAGGACGCCGACGTGCCGGACGCCATGTTCCTCGGCCCGACGCAGGAAGCGTTCCTCGCGGACTGGGCGACGTCGCGCGATCCGCGGAGCCCCCGGAAGATCGTGCTCTCCCAGACGCCCTGGGTGAACGTCGCGACGCTTCCCCCGGGACGCGACGACGGCGTCGTTCCCGGCCTGAAGATCCATGCGGCCGGCGAGTATGCCGAGGACGACGTGCCCGCGGCGGACACCGACTCCGGAGGTTGGCCCCAGTCGGCGCGGACCCGCGCCGTCCGTTCGCTGCAGGTGGCGGATGCGCTCCATCTCTGCGGCGATCAGCATCTCGGATCCCTCGTCCAGTACGGCGTCGACGACCATCGCGACGGAACGTTCGCCTTCACGCCGCCCGCGGTCGCCAACACCTGGCCTCGGCGATGGATGCCGATCGACGAAGGTGCGAATCGATGGGAGAACGCTCCGCGCTACGCGGGCGACTTCGAAGACGGGTTCGGCAATCTGATGACGGTCTTCGCCGTCACCAATCCCGAGGATCGGGGCATCGCGCCGCGACGGCTCAACGACCTCTCTCCCGGGTACGGGATGGTCGACGTCGATCCCGTGACCGGCGCACTCGTGCTGGAGGCCTGGCCGCGATGGTCGGATCCCGAGGACGATGCGGCCCAGTACCCGGGGTTTCCGTTCCGGATCTCCGGGAAGGAATGAGCCTCGAGGTCGACGCGATTCAACGGCGTGAAGGCCCCCGGATCACGTGGTCGATGCCGACGCCTTCGAACGCTCTCCACGCAACTCCCGATAGGCGTCGAAGCAGTAGAGCGACACGGCGATCCAGATCAGCCCGAAGGCCGCGAATTTCATCGGACTCACCTGTTCGCCGAAGAACGTGATCGCGAGGATGAACTGGCAGGTCGGTGCGACGTATTGGAGGATTCCGATCGTCGCCAGTCGGAGCCGACGGGCGGCGGCGGCGAAGGCGATCAGCGGGAGCACGGTGACGAAGCCGCCGGCGAGAAGAAGCACGTCGGTGCTCCAGTCCGTGGTGGTGAAGCTGGACACCCCGCGTCCGGCCAGCACGATCTGGAGCGCGAGCATCACCGGAAAGAGCAGAAGCATCTCGATGGTCAGGCCGGTGACCGAATCGGCCTGCATCCGCTTCCGGAGGAGGCCGTAGCACCCGAACGACACGGGGAGCACCAGGGAGATCCACGGAAGTTCCGCGAGGTTGGAAAGGGCGGGCCCGCCGTCGGTGTTCATGGAGGTGGTCGATATCGCGGACCATCCGAAGAGCACCACGCCGACCACCGCGATCCAGATCGCCTTTCGTTGCAGCGGGTGCAGTCGCTCGCCGAGCACGATGCGACCGAGCAGCACCGAGACGAGGGGATTGATGTAGTAGCCGAGGCTTGCCTCGACGAGCCGCTCGCTGACCACCGCGTAGATGAACGTGAACCAGTTCACGGCGATCAGCACCGTGGAGAGGACCATGATCCGGAGCGCCTTCGGTGACGTGAGGGCCGCTCGGATCCGCCCGATCCCCGGCGGCAGGGCGACGAGCACCAGCATCACGGGAAGGCCCGCGAGCACCCGCCACGCCAGCAGCTCGAAGGCATCGACATGCGCGAGGAGCTTGAAGTAGACCCCGGTCCCGAACCCCCAGAAGAGGTAGGCGATCATCGCTTCGGTGACGCCGATGCGCTGGCTTCTGGAGATGTCGGACGAAATCGGGTGCGGCGTCATTGGTGGATCGCGGATCGATTCGGGATTCAGCCGCCGATGGTGATGTCGAGGAGGGTTCGGTCGAGGGCCTTGCGAAGTGCGGGCGTCATCGCATCTCCCGAGTGCGCGCGTTCGATCCCGCGGGCGATCGACACCAGCGCTTCGATCTGTGAGGCCGGTGATTTCAGACGGGTCGTGGCGTCGAACAAGGCGGTCCAGTCGTCCATGGGACGATCCGCCATCGCCATCGCGTCGCTCAGCATGCCGATTCGATCTTCATACCACCCGTCACCGCCTCTTCGAGTCGTCAATCCATTCGGCGCGAGGATCTCGAGGGCGAGCGGTCCGCGGCCGTCCTCGAACATCGCGGCGAGAATCCGGACGATTCGTTCCCGAATCGTCGGATCCCGCTCGACCATCGCGGCCCACTGCATGGGGCGGACGATGCGGAGATTGCGTGCCTCGGCGAGCGGCGGCGTGGGGTCGAGCGGATCGGCGACGGCCGGATCCGCCAGCACGAGGGCGGCCATCAGTCTCGAGTCACCCCGGCCGATCCGTTCGCTGATCCTTCGAGCGCGGTCGCGGTCGCCGCTCAGGAGGGCCGCGTGCGCCATGGCCGCTCGGATCTCCCCGCTCGATGCGGCGGGGAATCGGTCGAGCAGTTCCGGCCCACCGACGAGGTCCAGTGTGTCGTCGATTCGTCCGGCCCGGGCGAGTCCTGCGGCCGCCGCGGCTCGAATCCCGGTCCTGGCCAGGACCATCGGATGTCGTTCGATCAGTACGAGCAGGGCGTCGGCCGCGTTCCGATCCGCGAGTTCGACGAGGAGTGCGGTGCGGTAGGCGTCGGTCGCGGGTGCCGGATCCGTCGGGGGATCCGGTGTTCCGAAATCGAGGATTCGTGCGTCGACGTCCGGGCAGCGACCGCTCGCGAGCACGGCGGCACCGATCATCGGTCGATCCGCGAGGTCCGCGGCGTCGAAGATCGCCCCGAGATCCCGGCAGTCCTCGACGTTCGCGATCAGATCGATGATCGGGGGGTGCGTGGGGCCGAGCCGAAAATCGCAGTCGAGGCCTCGGGCCGCGGGCAGATCGGCGGGTGGTTCGAGGAGAAGCCCGGCGAGGGACCATCGGAGTTCATCGCGGCCGACGAGTTCCGGAGGAATCGCCTGCATCGCCTCGAGAACTCGTGGTTCGAGCATGCCGCCCCGGAGGCGTTCGGCTTCGAACCGGGCGTCGAGGTAGGCGGCGATGGGTTTCCTTGATTGCAGCGACTCGAATCTCGTCGCGAATCCGGGCGCCGTCCGGATCGAGTCGAGCCAACCGGTGGCGGCGGCCCGCATCCGTGGGCTGGCGGTGGAGGTCGCCAGAAGCTCCCGGCCGGTCCGGGCGAGGACTTCGATCGCGGGGGGTCTGGTGGCTTCGGGCGCCGTGGTCAGGGTGACCGGGGGCGGGGCGTCCTGCTGCGGCGCCTCGACACCACCGGCGAAACTGACGGTCAGAACGAGAGAAGCGGTGATCGGGACATGCATGTCTGGAGAGTGTATTCAACCACTTTGGCCGTGGCGGTCGCCGAATCAGTTGTTCGTTGCGGGAAAACCCTCGAATTGTTCGGTCAGTGTTCGGGATTCGATCCGTCCTCCTGCTGATCGTGACCGACTTCCCGTCACGCCTCCGAAATCGCCGTTCACCTGGAGTTCAGCATGGTCCTCGCCGCACGACATCAGCACTTTCCGACCGCCGCCTCCCCGATGTCGGTTCTCGATTCAAGACTCGATCACGGGCTCGATTCCGGCCTTGATCGGACGTTCGGCGGAGAACTCGACGCGTCGATGACGAACGACGGCGATCTCGCGGTCCGGATCCGTCCCGCGACCCATCAGGTGGCGGAGGTCTCCGATCGGGGGCTCGTGCTGATCGAGGCGCTCGCGCCGCTGGACGCAAGGCTCCGAGCGCTCCATGGTCGGATCGTCTCCGCGGTGGTTCGTGGCGGTCCGCTGCCGGTCGCCTGCGAGACGCTGCCGGAAATCGATCATCTCGTGGCTCGGATCGAAGTCGAATGGAACGAGACGATGCGGGCCGGCAGTCGTCGTGATCCCGATCTGGAACAGTGGTCGCGTTGCCTGCTGGCGGCGACCGAGGGGTGCTTCACCAACTGGTGTTTCGCCTGTCTGTGCGAACTCTCCGGCGGTGGCCTGATCCGGATCGATGCCGATCGCGGAGATTTCGGTGAGGCATGGGTCGCCGACGAGCCCACCCTGCTCGCCGCGGATCTCGCCACCGCGCTCGACGGCGATCGAATCGATCTGGCCGTCGATCCACTTCGCCGCCCCGAGACCACCGCCTTTCAGCGGTCGCTGGTCCGGCAGGCGTCCTGAGGCCGCTGGTCCGGGGCCCGGCCCGGTCGACCGTTCGGGTCGATCTTCGAGTCGATTTTCGTCATCACCCGGACTCCACCCCCCTCGAAATCGAGCGCGGAGCTGCGATCCGGGCTATGGCATGTTCATAAACCGCCGGTCTTCCTGAAGATCGGTGTTCGCGTCGACTCCTTTCGTACACTCGTCGTCACGTCAAGACCCACCCCCGACCGGAGGCCAGCATGCGACAGCGACGACCTGACACCGTCAAATCGGACCGACGAACGATTGGAGCCGGCTGGGCGGGAAGCGTGATGGTGGCGCTGAGCCTCGGCATCTCCGCTGCGGCGATGGGGCAGGTCGAGGCCGAACTCCCCGAACTTCCGGCACTTCCCGGGCTCGAGGCGATGGAAGGGCTCGATCGCTTCGTCGGCGAGTGGGAGATGGAAGGCATCACCGACGAGGGGCGTGCCTCGATGCCGGGTGGCGTCGAGTTCACCGCGGAGCAGTCCGTGTGGTGGGTCGAGCCGGGCCGTTCGCTCGCGGTGGAATGGGATGTCACGCTGAAGGACGGCACGAAGGTTTCGAGCGGTCGCGGGCGCATCACCTACGACGAGGCCGCCGGTGCCGTGCTCAACATCTATTCCGGACGCGACCGTGGCCGACCCTTCACCGGAAGCGCGACGCTCATCGGTTTCGATGGAGCGGCCCTCGACTGGCGAGGACACGAGACGTCGGGAACCGGTGCCTCGGTCAACTACGAGGTCACCTACCAGTCGGCCGACCGCGACGCGTGGGTGGTCGACTTCATCCCGACCTGCATCGACGGCAGTGGTGGACCTCAGCCGGGTCGGTTCGTGTGGAATCGCACGAATCCGTTCATCGAGCGACTGGAGATCGCCCCTGGAATGATCGGCGTCTGGGATGGCGCCTGGCAGGATGCGATGGGCCGGACCGTGCTGGCGAGTCTCGAGATCACCGCCGGTCCCGGCGAGCGATCGCTTCGACTTCGGTCGACGGATGAAGTCGATGGCGTGGTCCGCGTGGTCGGTGACGAGATCGTCTGGTTCGATGCCGCCTCCGAGCAGATCCGCAGTCGGTTTCTCGGGGGGGACGGCCTGGTGATCGGTGGTGTGATCACCCTTGAGAAGTCCCTCGAAGGCAGCCCCTATCTGCGATCCGCCTGGTCCGGCACCGACGAATCAGGCCGACCTCGCAGTGGGATCATGAAGATTGAGCTTCTCGATGACCGCCTCACGATCGGCTACGAAGCCCTCGAAATCGATGGCCGTACGCTCGACATGACCGAACGCACGGCGTTCCGGCGCGAGTTCGATCGCCGCGTTCGGTAGGCTTCGCGAGATCTCTCGCCCCGGTGGGGTGGTGCGTGAAATCGATCCGATCCGATTCCCAGTGAGCGGATACAGGAGGCGGCATGTCTGAAGACGCGGCAGTGAACTGGTGGTATCGGTCGCCGGCTGGCGAGGTGTACGGTCCCTACGACCGAGCCGAGGTCGATCGGTACGTTCGAGATGGTCGCATCGAGGCCACGGGTTTCCTGCGGGAGGGGCCGGAATCCGAGCCTTGGAACGCCGCAGCGTCGGTGTTCGACGGACTTCACGCGTCGGAGTCCGAGGTGCCGCCACCGCCGCACAATGTGGAGGGCGACACGGGTTTCGACCCGTCGGTCCCGCCGTTGACACCCCCGTCCCCTTCCGCGAGCGCCGTTTCCCCGACGAGTCGGGTGGCCTATATCCTGCTCGGGATTCTCCTCGGCGTGCTGGTTTCGGTCTTCGGTGTGCACAATCTCGTCGCCGGGTACACCGCCCGTGGTGCGACGCAGCTGACCTTGAGTCTGGTGTTCATCTGGGGCATGGCCTGCGTCGGCGCCGTGCTCGGTTTCACGATCTGCATCTCCTTGCTGGTGTACATCGGATTGTTGATCTGGACGATCGTCGAAGTCTGTACCGTTGAGGTCGATGGTGAGGGCCGGCGTTTCAGGGCCTGATGATCGCGGTGCGTTCGAGCATCTTCAATTCGTGGAGTGAACGATGGCGTTGTTTCCGCCCTTGAATGTGATGATGGCCATGGCGTGTCTCTCGGTGTCTCCGCCGCCGGAGGCCGTGGTTCCGCCGGCGCCGGATCTCGTCGAGATTTCCGGTGGTGAGTTCACCATGGGGGGGATCGGTCCCGAAGCACGGCCGGACGAGTTTCCGCGTCACCGGGTCCGGGTCGGTTCCTTCGGGCTCGGTCGTCGGGAGGTCACCAACGCCGAATATGCGGCCTTCGTCGCCGCGACCGGGTACCGGACCGTCGCGGAACGACCGGTCGACTGGGAAGACCTGAAGAAGCAGGTTCCGCCGGGCACGCCGCAACCGCCCGACGAGCTGCTCCAGCCGGGGTCGCTGGTCTTCACCGGTACCGATCGCCCGGTGTCGATGGACGACTTCTCGCAGTGGTGGTCGTGGACCCGGGGCGCCGACTGGCGTCATCCGGAGGGCCCCGATTCCTCGATCGAGGATCGAATGGACCACCCTGTGGTCCATGTCGCATTCGAGGACGCGGTCGCCTACTGCGACTGGATCGGCGGCCGACTTCCCACCGAATCGGAGTGGGAGTTCGCCGCTCGTGGTGGCCTGGCCGATCAGCCGTTCATCTGGGGCGAGGCTCAGATCGACGAGACGCGGGCCAACACCTGGAACGGTCGATTTCCCGATCGGAACACCGCGGCCGACGGCTACGTGCGTACGGCGCCGGTGGGACGGTACCCCGCGAATGGCTACGGGCTGCTCGACATGGGCGGCAACGTCTGGGAGTGGTGCGGGGACCGCTATCGCGCCGACGAATATCGGCGTCGCGTCGAGGAAGTGGGGCCGGACGGCGTGGTGGTGAATCCCGCCGGACCGGCGGATACTCGTGACCCGCGAAATCCGTCTTCGCCGGTCAGTCGCGTCCAGCGAGGCGGATCGTTCCTCTGCAATCCGAGCTACTGCTCGAGCTACCGTCCGAGTGCCCGCATGGCGACGACGCCCGACTCGGGCGCCAGTCACGTCGGGTTCCGCGTCGCGATGACGATGGAGCAGTGGAAGGCGGCTCGCGACCGGGTCGCGAAATCCGCCGAAGTCACCGGCGTCTCGACCGAGGAGATCGGTGCGGATCCGGCCACGGTGAAGGACGCCGAAACCTCGGAATCCGCCGTCGATCGGGAATGACCCTCGGGCTCAGCCGTTGCGGGTCGCGAAGTCCTTCATGAACGCCGCCAGAATCTCCGCACCGCGGACCGGGAAGGCGTTGTACATCGACGCCCGCATGCCGCCGACGCCGGCGAGTCCGGCGAGGTTCTCGAGCCCGGCGGCCTTCGCTTCGGTCAGGAACCGAGCATCCAGATCGGCCGACGCGGTCTGGAACGTGACGTTCAATCCGCTTCGCGCCGGGCGGGACGCCCGACTCCGATAGAAGCCTTCGTGCTCGTCGACGACCTTCCAGATCATCGAGGACTTCAGCGTGTTTCGGGCGGCGATCGCTTCGGGGCCGCCCTGGGCTTCAGTCCATTCCGCCATCAATCCGATCACCCGGACCGCGAAGGTCGGCGGCGTGTTGAGGATCGACTTCGCGCGTTCGTGGTCGGCGAATCGAAGAATCGGTCCGATCGACTTCGATCCGCGGTCGATGAAGTCCCGCTTCGCCACGATCACCGAGCAGCCCGCGGCACCGAGATTCTTCTGACCGGCGGCGATGGTCATCGCGTGGTCGGCGAAGGGCCAGGGCCGCGAGAAGATGTCGCTGGTGAGGTCGCCGATCAACGGAAGGCCGCTTCGCGGGGGTTCGGTGAACCAGGTTCCCTCGCCGGTGTTGTTCGCGCAATAGAAGAGGTACGCCGCGTCGGCCGGCGCGTCGATGTCGGCGCCGGCCTTCGTCGGGTCAGGGCAGGAGAATTCGTCACCGCCGCGGCCGTTGAATCCGACGTGGACCTTTCCCACGGGCTTCGCTTCCTCGATGGCCTTCTGGGCCCAGACGCTGGTGTCGAGGTAGACCCCGGTACCGCCTTCCGAGAGGAAGTTCAGGGCGAGGAACGCGAAGTTCACGGTGGCGCCGCCAGGCATGAAGATCACCGCGTGTTCGTCGCCGACCCCGGTGAGTCGCCGGATGACCGCTTCCGCCTCGGCGGAGGCGTCCGTGTAGGCCGGGCCGCGATGGGAATGTTCGATGAGACCGATGCCGGTCTCGCCGAGATCGAGCAGCTCCTCGCGGATCTGGTCGATCACCTCGATCGGCATGTGGGAGGGACCCGCCGAGAAGTTGTAGACCCCGAGTCGGGGCGTGGCGGGCGGCGTGGTGAAGGCGGCAGTGATCGGTGAGCTGGACATGCGGGAAGGGTACGCGGGATTCCGGGGACGCGGTCGACCGAAAAGGGGGGATCCGGCACGGGGTGCCCGGGTCGTGAAACGGGTCGGCGGCGGGTACCTTCCTCACGGCACCATTGAACGCGGGTTCAGACCCCCGTGACCCACGAAGTCCTCCTCGGAGCATGCCCATGAAGGTGATTCGCTTCCTGATCGCACCCGTGGCCGGCATCGTGGCCTTCATGTTCGGCGTCATGGCCCTCGAGGCGGTCGGTCACGCGATCTACCCGCCCCCGGCGGAGATCGAGGCGCTCTCGAGGGCGATGGGTGATGCGATGGCCGCGGGAGACACCGACCGATATCGGCAGGTTCAGAAGGAGATGACACCGGTGCTTTCGGCCTGGCTTGCGGACGCCCCGGTCGGCGCGTTGCTCGCCGTGGTCCTCGCGTGGATCGGTGGCGGGCTCATCGGAGCGCTCGTCGCCGCCGTGATCGCCCCGGCCGGCAAGCTCTGGTTCGCCCTGCTGGTCGGCGCCTTCGACGTGGTCGGGATCGTCATGGTGACGGATCAGTTTTCGCATCCGATCTGGATGACCGTGCTCGGAATCGGTGGCACGGTCGCGGCGACGGCTGGCGCCGGCTTCCTGCTGACGCGGGGACGGCCGCGACCTCGACCCGACCCTGCATGAGAAACGACCCCCCGGAAGCGTGTCGCTTCCGAGGGGTCGAAATCCGTAACCGCGGTGGGATGCGTTCAGGCGTTGCTCGGCGGCGGCGTCCATTGCGCGGATCCGAAGCCGAGGATGCAGACGAAGATCGGGGTGAGGAAGATCAGCCCGAGTACGGTGCCGATTCCTCGGCCGAACCGCTCTGCGACGCTCAGGGACACCAGCACCATGTAGAGCACCTGGCCGACGATGGGTATGAAGAGCATGAAGGCCCACCACCAGGGCTTGCCCCCGACGACGGGCAGCACGAACAAATTGACGATCGGAATCAAGCCGAGGATCCCCGGCATGCCCGCCTTCGCGACCATCTTCCAGCAACCGATGCAGAAGACGATGAGGATCACGAGGTACAAGAGGAGCGCCACCGTGCCGGCGGCGGCAACCGCTTCGGTCCCCATCGGCGGCATCTCGGACATCGGGGTCGCTGGATCGGTCTGCATATCTGGTGCTCCGGTGGGGTGAAGAAAAGGTGAACAGGTCCTTGAGACATCGACCGTGAGCTGGATTTCACTCGATTCCTGTGAAAATGACTCGTCCAAAACCACGATCTCTGTCATCTTGGAAGGGGTCCGGTCTCCGCGTCACGTCGTGACTCGATTGGAAGAACCACGGGTTCCTCCGCTCGTAAACGGCTGATCCGACACTCGCAACCTTCACGCGGGTCGGGATCGGAACGATTTCCAAACGGGCGCTCCAAACCCAAGGGACGACACGCGATGTCACACTCGGAAAAACAAGGCTTCATCCCAGGTCGGCGTCAGGCATCCTCGATCACCGAGCGAATCGCCGCGTTGGCGTTGTTTGCCGCGCTCGGTGCGACCGTGCAGACCGTGCATGGCGACTGTCCGGCTGATCTCGATGGTTCCGGCGGGGTGGGCGGAAGCGACATCGGACTCCTCCTCGCGCAGTGGGGGAAGGGGAGCGGATCCGCGGACCTGAACGGTGATGGACGCGTCGATGGTGCGGACATCGGCGCGATGCTCGGCGCGTGGGGTTGGTGCCCGTGCGAGGAGGACCTGATCTTCGATCCGATTCACGACGGCTCGGAGCCGCTCGAGCCGGAGATCGTCGAATACACGGCCGACGCGATGATCACCCGGATCGCGGATCGCGCTCGGGACCGGCACGCGCGCGAGGACATCGTGAACGGCATCCCCTATCGCACCTACGACCACTGGCTTCCCTTCTACTGGGAGCAGCGGATCGCCGAGATCGAGATCGTCGATCGAGCCGCGATGGGCGGTGACGGTCTCACCTTCAAGTTCACGACCCTCGATCGCCTGAACCCCGCGGAATTCCGAACGTTCTACGCATCCGGATTCGCGGGCTATCACAACAACATGTCGGACTTCCTGAATGCCGGCGTCACGCTCGTCTCCACCGAGCCGTCGACGCGGTATCCCGGTGAGACGGAGTACAGCTACACCGCGGAGATCGAGAACAAGTGGCCGGAGCAGACGCCGCTCGCGATCGGCGATCGGATGGAGATCGAGCTCAGCCAGTTCCTCGCCGCACCTCGGAACGGGCGGTTGAACTACTACGGTACGGCGCTGCTCTACGTCGTCGGCGAGGGCATCGTTCCCTGGTACGCGAAGGCGAAGGAGGAGGCGAGCACCCCCGAGGAACGGGCGGCGGCATCCTTCGATTCCTTCCCGCTCCCCGAGCACGCCTGGCTCGGCGGCCGGACCACGCTTCCGTACCAGTATTCGAACGAGCCCGACGACCGCTTCAAGCAGATGGTCGGGAACATCTCGCACGCAAGCGGTCATGCGTTCACGATCGGACGCCGCCTGCATCACACGGACTTCGACACCGGCGTCCATTCCGAGGACGGTAATCCGATCTTCGCCGAACACATCGGCAAGGTCGGGCCGCGGTTCGTCAACACCAGTTGCGTGGCATGCCACATCGGAAACGGTCGCGCCCTTCCGCCCGCGGTGGGCGGGGCCTACAACGAAGCCGTCATCCAGGTGGGAATCGACGCGGACGGGACCCCGCATCCGCTTCTGGGGCAGGTGCTCCAGCCGAGCACCGGTTCGACGCCGGGTGGCGGTGGCGGTGGTGGTGATGGCGGCGGTGGCGACGGCACGACGATCATTCGAGTCGAGGCCGAGGACTACTCCGTGATGAGCGGCGTCCAGACCGAGACCTGCACCGACGAAGGCGGCGGTCTGAACGTCGGTTACATCGACGCCGGTGACTGGATGGCCTACGTCGATCACCCGGTGATGATTCCAACGACCGGCACGTACCTGATCGATTTCCGGGTGGCGAGCGTGCCCGGCGGTGGAACGCTCCGTTTCGAGGAGGTCGGTGGTTCGCCGCTCCACGGGACCATCGACATTCCGGCGACCGGTGGCTGGCAGTCCTGGATCACCGTGACGCTCAGCGTGCAGCTGGCCGCGGGCGAACATCGGTTCGGCATCAGCGCTGCGTCAGGCGGTTGGAACCTGAACTGGTTCGAGGTGCTCGAGCCGAAAGGCTTCCAGGGCGGCGACGATTCCGAAGGTTCGATGCTGCTCGCCGGCTGGGACGAAGTCCCCGGGACCTACGGCGATGGTTCGGCGTACACCCTTCGACGTCCCGTCTACGAATTCACCGGTCCGGTGCCGGAGTACTACTCGGTTCGTCTCGCACCGCAGCTCGTGGGCGTGGGATTGCTCGAGGCCATCGACGAACTGACCCTGCTCGAACTGGCGGACGAGTGCGATCTGGATGAAGACGGGATCTCCGGACGGCTTCGGACGGTTGAGAATCC
>JAQWJM010000171.1:0-33129 GCA_029248335.1 Phycisphaerales bacterium | reverse complement strand
GGGGGGCAGTGGTAATCGCGCGAACTCGATTACCCGCGGATCGGTCGGATTCTCGACGAGCACGGGTATCGCGGCTGGATCTCGCTCGAGTTCGAAGGCATGGAGGATCCACGCACCGCGATTCCCCGCAGTCTCGAACTGCTGCGATCGTCCTTTCCGCGCGACGCCTGATCCATCGTCCCCGGTCAGGTCCGAGGCGCGGGCGGACAGGCCGTTCGTCCCCGGGATGCGACTTCGTCGACGAGTATCTGAGGTACGACCCGGAAACCGACCGCTGGAACTGGGTGCCGGAAGCGGGCGGCCGGATCGATCCGTCGCATGCGTCCAAGTGGAAGGAGCAGCTCGGTCCCGCGGAGATCGCGCGGAGATCGCGCGGATCGCGGGCATGGCGGGCGGCTTCATGAATCGATACGACTACGCGCGTTGACGACGACGCTTCGACGGTTTTCGAAGATCACTCGCCGGACTGGATCGACTCGAGTTCGGCCCACCGGGCGTAGAGGGTCCGGACCTTCTCCTGCGCGGCGGAGAGCCGCACGAAGGCGGCGGCGGCCTTCGCATGGTCCGCGACGACCGCGGGATCGGTGGTCGCGGCTTCGAGCGTCTCGGCCTCGGTTTCGGCCTCGAGGATCGCGTTCTCCATGCCGTCATGCTCGCGCTGCTCCTTGTAGGAGAGCTTGCGTCCGCGTCGTGCGGATTCCGTGGCGGCGGCGGGGGCCGCGGATGCGGGGGCCGACTTCGATCCGCCCCGGGCGCCGGACTTCGATCCGTCGCCGCGAGCGGAGGCGGACGTGGTCTCGCGGGCGCGATGCTCGGTCCACTGCTGGTGGGTCTGGAAGATCTTCGCGCCGCCCGCGTCGTCGAGTCCGACGTACTCGGTCGCGATCCGCTCGAGCATGAAGCGGTCGTGGGTGACCAGCACCAGCGCGCCGGGGAAGTCGAGCAACGCCTCCTCGAGGACCTCGAGCGAGGGGATGTCGAGGTCGTTCGTCGGTTCGTCGAGCAGCAGCACGTCGGCGGGATCGAGCATCAGGTTCGCGATGAGGACCCGCGCCTGCTCGCCGCCCGACAGGTTTCCGACGTAGGTCGACAACTGATCGGGTTCGAAGAGGAATCGCTTCGCCCACCCGCTGACGTGGACCATGCGGCCCTGGAAGTCGACCATGTCGCCGACCGGGCACAACGCCTCCTGGAGCGTCTGTTCCGCCACCAGGGTCCCGCGATGCTGGCTGAAGACGACGGTGCGGAGTTCCGCCGCCCGCTTGATCGTGCCCGCGTCGGGTTCGAGTTCGCCGGACATCAGCCGGAGAAGAGTGGTCTTGCCGGAGCCGTTGACGCCCACCAGGCCCAGCCGGCGTCCGGGCGTCAGGGTGAGGTCGAGTCCCTCGAAGAGTCGCTTGCCGCCCATCGACTTCGCCACGCCGTGGAGAGCCAGCAATCGCTTCGTTTTCCGGTCGGTCGCCTGGAAGTCGATCGTCGTCGCTTTCGTCGGGGCGGCGTTCCGATCCTTGATCGCCTTCAGATCCCCGCGTCGCGTGGTCGCATCGTCGACCTGGGTCTTGTTGCGGGTCTGTCGTCCCTGGATCCCCTGGCGGAGCCAGGCGGTGTCGCGGCGGACGCGGTTGGCGAGCACGGACTGCGCCGCGGCCTGGGCTTCGAGGAAGTCCTCCTTGCGACGGATGAAGTTGGTGTAGTTGCCTTCGGCTTCGAACGTGCCGCCGGGGTACGCCTTCGACAGTTCGATGATCCGGGTCGCGGTGTTCTCGAGGAATCGCCGATCGTGGGTGACGAACATGAAGGTCGCGTTCGACTGTTTCACGAACTGCTCGAGCCAGACGACCCCCTCCAGGTCGAGGTGGTTCGTGGGTTCGTCGAGCATGAGCACGTCGGGCTCGTGGGCCAGCGCACAGGCGAGCGAGAGCCGTTTCCGCCAGCCACCGCTGAGCGTCGAGACCGACCGTTCGAAGTCCTCGAAACCCAGTCGGGAGAGCACGATCGCGGCCCGCGTCTCCGGGTCGAGGCGACCGTCGTCGTCGAGTTCCGCGGCGACCGCGGACATGGGGGTCGCGTCATCCGGAAAACGATCGTCCTGCGAGACGTAGACCTGCGTCGTTCCCTTCTGTCGAGCGACCTCGCCCGCATCCGGCGTGTCGACGCCGGCGAGGATCCGCATCAGGGTCGACTTGCCCGCCCCGTTCGGACCGATGAGTCCGATCCGCTCGCCCGACGCCACCTGCATGTCGACCCCCTCGAACAGCAGGTTCGAGGGGTGTGACTTCGCGAGGTTGCGGACGTTGAGAAGGCTTGGCATGGCGGTCGCTTCCGACGGCGGGATCATCGTCGAGATCGGCGTTCGTCGCGACCCGGTTCAGTCGATCCGTCCCAGCCGATCCGAGATCGACCGTGCAGGGTCGGATCGTGGCTCAGCCCCGTCCGCTCGTGCTTCCTCGGGGGCCGGCGCCCTTGCCACGGTTGCCGGGGCGACCGGAGCCGCCGGCGTGGTTGCGCTTCGGTCCGCCGCCGTTGCCGGTGCCGTCCGGACGCGCCGATCGCGTGCCGGTCTTGCCGCGCTTCTTCGCGCCACCGCCAGCGGGGCGGTGCTTTCCGTCGCCGCCGCCCGCGGCAGATCCGCCCTGGGACGTCTTGGATCGCTTCCAGGGACGCGAGCCTTCGCCGCCACCGCCGTTCGCAGGTCGATCACCGTGGCTGGTGGTCTTCTTCCGAGGCTTCGCGGAACCCTCGGTCGGCTTGGGATCGTTGAAGCGACGGCCGCCGTCGGCGTCGTCGTTTCCGCCTGCGGCGTTGCGGCGTCGATTCTTCTTGGCGCCACCACTCCAGGAATTCTTCTTCTGCCATCCGCCACCCTTGTACGGGGCGGGGCCACCGGCGGGTCTGCGATTCCCGGATCCACCCCTCGACGGCGCGGGTGCGGTGAAGGTGAATTCGGGGACGTCGGTCTGAACCTCGGGTCGGGCATCGGTTCGCTTCTCGACCGAGCGGAGGAGCGGGAGTTCCTCGCGGCTGCAGAACGACACCGCGATGCCGGAGGCGCCGGCGCGGGCGGTTCGCCCGATGCGGTGCACGTAGGACTCGGGCTCGATCGGCATGTCGTAGTTGACCACGTGGGTGATCTCGTCCACGTCGATGCCACGCGACGCGATGTCGGTCGCGACCAGCACCGGAACCTTGCCGGCGCGGAACGCGTCCATCGCCCGGGTTCGAGCGTTCTGCGACTTGTTCCCGTGGATGGCTTCCGCCTTGATCTTCGCCTTGCGGAGCACGCGGGTGAGCTTGTCGGCGCCGTGCTTCGTGCGGGTGAAGACGAGGGTCCGTCCCATGTCGCCGCGCTCGAAGAGTCGGGTGAGCATCGCGGGCTTGTTCACCTTCTCGACGAAGTAGAGATGCTGGGTGATCGACTCGGCGGTGGTCGACTCGGGGGCGGTCTCGATGCGGGCGGGATCCTCGAGCATCGAGTCCGCCAGCCTCCGGATGTCGGGAGAGACCGTCGCGGAGAAGAACAGGGTCTGCCGATCGTCGGGGACCAGCGACACCACGCGGCGGATGTCGTTGATGAAACCCATGTCGAGCATGCGGTCCGCCTCGTCGAGAACGAGGACTTCGACCGCGCTGAGGTCGACGTGGCCCTGATTGATCAGGTCGAGGAGTCGGCCGGGGGTCGCGACGAGGATGTCGAGTCCGTTCCGCAGGGCGGTGACCTGGCGTCCCTGTCCGACGCCGCCGTAGATCACGGCATGTCGGAGTCGGAGATGTCGTCCGTAGTTCACGAAACTGTCGTGGATCTGATCCGCGAGTTCGCGGGTGGGGCAGAGGATCAGGGCGCGGGGCGGACGGCCTCGCATCCCCTGACGACGATCGCGGCGATTGCCGCCACCGCCGCGGCGATCGGCCATCGGCGGTTCACCGGCTTCGAGGCGCTGGAGGATCGGAAGTGCGAAGGCGCAGGTCTTCCCGGTTCCGGTCTGGGCGCAACCGAGCACGTCGCGTCCCGTCAGGGCTTCGGGGATCGCATGGGCCTGGATGGGGGTCGGCGTTTCGTACCCGTCTTCGGAGACGGCGCGGAGGATCGGGGCGGACAGCCCGAGGTCCTGAAAGGTCATGTGTGATTTCCGGAGTTGCGGACGAACGGTCGTCGGTCGTGTGTAGCGATCGGCCGAAGTGCCTCCGGACGCGCTGGGCGTCCTCGAAAAGTCACTCGGCTGGAACGGCCGTTCGTCGTTCCGAATCGGGACACGGTAGATGAAAGCCGCCGGAAAGTCCAGAGGAAGGGAAAATCGGCGATCAGCGTCATCACCGATGCCGGACAGGGGCGTCCGGTATCATCGCGGCGGAGAAGGCCACCACGGTCCGAAGAACCCCTCTGACAACCCACGGAGAAACCAAGACATGACCAGCACCAGATCCGCTCGTCGAATCCCGTCCCGGCTGCTGCTGGGCGTTTTCGCCGCGGCGATGGCCTCGCTCGCCTTCGCGCCGGCATCGTCGGTCGTCGAGGAATCGCCGAAGACGCCGGATGCGGCGCTGGCGATGCTCCTGAACGGAAACCGACGCTTCGTCGACTTGAAGGCGAAGTCCGGTGAGATCAAGATCAACCGAGAGGCACTCGCCGCCGGCCAGGCGCCTTTCGCCGCGGTGATCCGGTGCGCGGACTCCCGCGTCGCTCCCGAGATCTGTTTCGATCAACCGCTTGGAAGGCTGTTCGTCTGCGCGGTCGCCGGAAACATCCCGACGCGTGACGGCATCGCGAGTCTCGAATACGGCGTCGCCGTGCTGGGCACCAAGCTCATCGTGGTGATGGGGCACAGTGGCTGCGGGGCCGTCGACGCTGCGATCAAGCATCGGGACGACACGTCGGTGCTTCCCGGCTCCCTTCCCGGGCTCATCAACCAGATCGTCTCTCCCTGTGCGATTTCAGTCGATCCCAAGGATCCCGAGGCACTGGCGAAGGCGACCCGGTGCAACGCCAATCTCGGCGTCACTGAACTCCTCAAGGAGTCCCCGGTGATCCGCGAGGCGGTCCAGAACGGCAAGCTTCGTGTGGTCGCGGGCGTGCAGGATCTCGCGACCGGACGATTCACGCTCACCCGGGAGTGAGTCCCGACTCCGGCGAACATGGACCGCGGCGCGCTCGTTCGGGGCGCGTCGCGGTTTTTTCGTGGCGAGCGACATCCTCCTCGCAGCGAGGGAACCGGTCGGAATCCTGGTTCATCTTCGAGTGGCCGGAGCATGATGCCGCTCCGGGCCGCAAGGTCAGCCTCGCCTGGTCTTCCAGTCTTCGACGAACGTCGCGAACTCGGTCATCGATCCGTGCACGGGGATCGAGGGAACGCGATCCAGGTCGAGTCCACCCGTCGCACGGCCTCCGATGACGAGGGTCAGGTCCTCATCGACGCACCGGGCCGCGAAATCGACGATTCGGGCGTTCAGGTCCGTTCCGTCCTGATGGAGATCATTGATGCTCATCCAGACGAAATCCGGCCGCTGTGCCGGGTCGTCGGTGAAGCAGGCGAGTTCGAAGACCTCGACCGGGGTGTTGGGACCGAGATTCACGGCTCGGAACCCGTGCTCCTGAAGCACTGCGGTCGTGAGGAGCGGTGGCAGCTTGTAATCGTCGCCTGAAATCGCCCCGCCGATCGCCCGTGGCCCTTCGTCGTCCTGTCGGACCATCTTGGTCAGTTCGATCACGAGGCTGACGCAGATCTCGGTGGCTCGATGCTCGATCAGGATTCCCTCCGGCCCGTCGTGCCAGAGTTCTCCGATTCGGTCGAAGCTCTCCCGAATCGGTCCGTCGGCGAGTGCTGCGATCGGTTCGCCGTCGAGAAACCGCTGCAAGAGGTGGTTTCGTGCGCCGAGATCGTGGCCGCGTCGCATCAGTTCGAGAAACGCCTGGTTGGGGGTTTCGAGCGTCTCGAGATCGATTTCGGGGGTGGCTGCAACCGCGCCGGGAAGCCCGAGGACCTCCGGCCTGACCACCGGCATCCGACGGGCTCGAACGAACCTGATCGCCTCGTTTCGGTCGATGCGACGATGTCCGCCCGCGGTACGCGACACCCGAAGGAGCCCACGGTCGGTCCACCGCTTGAGCGACGATTCGCTCACGCCGATCGCGACGGATAAATCCTTGGGGGAAAGTAGGTTGCCGGTGGTGGGCATGGGGATCGTGTCTCGCAAGGAAGCGCCGAAGTTCCAGAGCCTAGCCTGACGCCGATGGAGAGTGGACGTTTTGGATGAATTTTATGAAAACAGCCCCCGGCCACGGAACTGGACGTTACAGTGATGAACGAATTGAACGTTTTCGATCGTTCAACAGACAGCGAGCCACCCCATGGCACGACGGTGACGGGACTTGTTCCTGACACCGTCGTGCTTCTTTTTGCGCTCAATTCGGCGTTTTCGCGGGGGCGGGCCAATACCCGATCGCATCGGTCCGGTGTTCGGGTTCAGGAACCGGTGCCGATCTCCGAGGCTCGGAATTCGAGCCGTCGTTCACCCAAGCTGCCGACGTCGATGTTGATCTGGCATCGACGTCTGCATCCGCATTCGAATTCGCGTCCTGCCGTCCGTCCACGGGCGATGCCTGGCGTCCCGGTGACCTTCATCGCCGTCATCGAACCGATCACGAAAGTCGTTCGACCGCCTTTCACAGCTCCGTGCGATGCCCTTCAAGGCGACGCCTCGAGACCGCACGACTGTCCGGCAACGTCGGAGGGCCTCGGCGATCGATGTTTCGGAATGGGCACGGAAACCTGTTCGTTGCACTTGATGCCAGGCGTCGTCGACGGCGATCCTCTCGACACCGACGCGGCGGGAGATGCCCTCGTCGGCGCTGAAGTGCGTGAATCGTTGGTTGGCTTGTGGGATCGAGTCCGATCGAGGATCATCTGAAAATGGACCACCTCGCCTTCATGAAAGCGTTTCTCGGCCTCTTCGCCATGATGAATCCCATCGGCAACACCGGGATCTTCATTTCGATGACGGGCGACCTGCCGGCTCGCTTCAAGGCCAAGGCGGCCCTGAAGGTGACGATCGTCGTGTTGATCATCCTCATCGGGGCGGTCTTCGGTGGCACCGCCATCCTCAACGCGTTCGGGATCTCCCTGCCGGCCTTCCAGCTGGCGGGCGGGCTCATCGTGCTCGGCATCGGTTTCAACATGCTCAAGGGTGGTGAGAACAAAGCGCACGCCACGCCCGAAGGAAACAAGAAGCTCGAGGACCTGCAGGCGAACGAGGCGAAGGTCAGCAACGCCCTGATCGTGCCACTTTCGATGCCGATCCTCGGTGGGCCCGGCTCGATCACCACCGTCGTGACCGTGGCGGCGGCCTATCCGACGCTTTCCGGTCAGATCGGAGCCGCCGCAGGTACCGCGGCGTTGACCTTGATCATGGGGGTGTGCTTCGCACTCAGTGGTCTCCTCCAGCGATTCATCACACCGCACGCTCAGCAGATCATCCTTCGATTCATGGGCATGATTCTGGTCGCGATCGCGGCGGACATGATGCTCACCGGCTTCCAGCAGTCGGTGGGTGGCGGTGTGAAGCAGATCATCCCGGACATCGTGGAAGAGGTGGACGCCGCCCAGACCGCGCGAGTCGCCGAACCGGACGCCACTGCGAAGTGAAGGTCTTGATGCTGATCCGTTCGGATCGGTAGCATGGAAAACGTGGGAGCGGGCCCCGGATCGACATCGCGGTGTCTGCTTGCAACCCTCAATCGCCCGGCGGATGAGGGTCCTCCATGGTCGTACGTTCGAAAGGAGTGTCTCGATGATTCGATCCGCCGATTCGGCGCGTACCGACGCCGCCGACCGAAACGTGCTTGGTGGCGAACTCAAGCCCTGCAGCATCGAGCCGCTGACCGGGTACTACCGCGACGGCTGCTGCCGTTCCGGACCCGATGATCAGGGGATCCACTCGGTCTGCAGCCTGATGACCGCGGAGTTCCTCGAATTCAGCAAGGCGGCCGGCAACGATCTTTCGACGCCGCGGCCGGAGTGGGGATTCGACGGACTCAACCCGGGAGATCGCTGGTGTCTCTGTGCCGCTCGGTGGCTCGAGGCGGACGACGCCGGCGTGTCGCCGCAGGTCTTCCTCGCGGCGACCCACGCACGAACTCTCGACGTGGTTCCGATCGAGCGACTGCGGGCGCGGGCGCTCGACGGCTGATCGACGCGAACGTCGTCGGTCCGGCCGGGTCAGGGGAGAAATCGATCCTCGGCACCGTCCCCCGGCAGTCGGCAGGCATCGGCGGGGCCGAACCATCCGATTCGATGTCGTGCGACGTATCGGTAGACCGCGTTCCGCAGGGACCGCGGGATCACTCGTCCGAGCCGGGCGATGAGCCCCCAGCCGCCGCCGAGCGCCCCAAGCGCTGCAAGCACCGCGTCGCTCTCGGTCCAGAGGCCACGGTCGTCCAGAAGCACCATCGTGGAGACGTCGGTCGGTCGCGGGCGGTCGAGTCCCGCGTAGGTATCGCCTTGAAGCGGGGCGAATCGCAGCGTCTCCCCCCGATCGTGGCGAAGGAACCACGCCACGGCGCGATGACAGAGCCCGCATTCCCCATCGAAGAAGAGCGTCGTCTGCAGGGGGGTGTCCGGTCGGTTCGTGTGGTGTGTGGGTCGTGACATGTGCAACGCCTCATTGTCGGCGAGGGGGTGGCGACATTCAATCCGTCGAGCGGCTCGCGGGTACCGGCGAGAACCCCCGGACGCGAACGCCGTCCGAGCAGTGCATGACCGGCTCGCCTTCGACATCGATGCCCGCCGCGCGGACCAGGCCGGGGTCGACTCGATGCGCGGTCGCCGATCGCAGGTCCCAGGGGGGATGATCCACCCGACCGCGAATCAGTCGGCCCCGGCGCATCGAGTAGAGGTGGTAGCGCTCCACCAGGAAGTGTTCGAGGGAACCGGGCTCGGGCCGGGGAATCGCCGGGCCGGGAGTCCAGTCGAGCCGGCCCTCGCCATCACCGCGATGTCGGCTGAGCTCGTATTGGAAGGCCTCGCCGGCTCGTGCTCGGTGGAAGCGGGCGAGTCGATAGTTCAGTCCCCAGACCACGCGGCCTCCGATCACCGCGAGTCTTGATTCGGCATCGAGAGAGAAGAACCACACCCCGGGGATGCCGCGATGACGCACGTAGGTGCGGACGTTGCATTCGAGGAACGTGCCGAGTCCGGGCAGGGGCGGGACCCCTCGGAAGTCGCAGTCCCGCATCTCGAACGGGATCAACCCGATCCACGCCGAGCCGTCGTGGAGATCGAGCTCCAGTTCGGCGGGGATCAGGGGGCGGAGGACCCCGGGTGAGACCCGCCAGTGGGCGAACGCGATGTCCGCCCAGGTCATGACCACCGCGGGGGTTCGCGTCGGAAGTTCGGGAAGGTCGGTCATCGAAAGGCTCGCAGTCGGCTCCTTGGACGGTAGCATCTCGGACTCCGTCGAGCCGGTTCGGCGGAGGGTTCTGTGATCGAGGAGCGGTGTCATGGCGGCAGACAAGTCGGAAGTCCCCATCTATTCGATGATCGGGGTCACCAAGCGGGTGGGCAAGAAGGACATCCTCAAGGACATCAATCTCAGTTACTTCCACGGGGCGAAGATCGGCGTGCTCGGCCTCAACGGCTCGGGCAAGTCGACCTTGCTGAAGATCCTCGCGGGGATCGACACCGAATTCGACGGTAAGACCGAGATCAAGCGTGGATTCACGATCGGCTACCTGGAGCAGGAGCCGCTGGTGGACGAGTCTCGAACCGTCCGGGAGATCGTCGAGGAAGGCGCGGGGGCGACCGTGGCCCTGCTGAAGGAGTTCGAGGAGATCAACGGCCGATTCGCCGAAGAGATGTCCGCCGACGAGATGGACAAGCTTCTGGAGAAGCAGGGTGAGGTCCAGGAGAAGCTCGACACGCTCGACGCCTGGAATCTCGAGAGCCGCCTGAAGCAGGCGATGGACGCCCTCCGGTGTCCGCCCGAGGATCAATCCTGCGAGACCCTGTCGGGTGGCGAGAAGCGGCGGGTGGCCCTCTGCAGGCTCCTGCTCACCCAGCCCGACATCCTCCTGCTCGACGAGCCGACGAATCACCTCGATGCGGAGAGCATCGCGTGGCTCGAGCAGCATCTGCAGCGATATGCGGGCACGGTCATCGCGGTCACGCATGATCGGTACTTCCTCGACAACGTCGCAGGGTGGATCCTCGAACTCGATCGAGGCGAAGGAATCCCCTGGCGCGGCAACTACTCCTCGTGGCTCGATCAGAAGGACAAGCGGCTCGCGGTGGAGGCCCGTGGCGAGGACAAGCGTCGCAAGGCCCTGCAGCGGGAGCTCAAGTGGATCCAGCAGAATCCGAAGGGGCGTCAGTCGAAGAACAAGGCTCGAATCTCCTCGTACGAGAAGATGCTCGGCGAGCAGGGACGCGAGAAGCTGGCGGAGATCGAGATCTGGATCCCGCCCGGCCCGCGGCTCGGCGATCGGGTCATCACCGCGAAATCCGTCTCCAAGGCGTTTGGCGAGAAACTGCTCTTCGACGACCTGACGTTCGCACTTCCCCCGGGCGGGGTGGTCGGCGTGGTCGGGCCGAACGGCGCCGGCAAGACGACGATGTTCAAGATGATCACCGGCGACGACGAGGCCGATGCGGGCGCGTTCGAGGTGGGCGAGACCGTCAAGCTCGGGTACGTCGAACAGGGGCGCGATTCACTGCCGGCGGGCAAGTCGATCTGGGAGGCGATCACCGACGGCGACGAGGAGCTCAAGCTCGGAAACGCCACGGTCAACAGTCGAGCCTACGTCAGCCGCTTCGGCTTCACGGGCACCTCCCAGCAGAAATGCGTCGACGATCTCTCGGGCGGCGAGCGGAATCGAGTGCATCTCGCCCGGATGCTGCGGAGCGAGTGCAACGTGCTCCTGCTCGACGAACCGACCAACGACCTCGACGTGCACACGCTGCGAGCGCTCGAGGACGCGATCGAGTCGTTCGCGGGTTGCGCGGTCGTGATCAGCCATGATCGCTGGTTCCTCGACCGGATCACCACCCACATCCTCGCCTTCGAGGGTGACAGCGTGGTGAAGTGGTGGGAGGGTGACTGGTCGAGCTACGAGGCGGATCGGCGGAAGCGGCTCGGCGAGGATGCGACGAATCCGAGCCGGATCAAGTACCGACGCCTCGTTCGGGACTGATCAGGCCGACCACCCCGGCCATCGGAACACGAACGCCGGTCCTCCCATCGGGGAGGACCGGCGTCTTTCGTTCTTCGTCCGCTCGTCGGCGGATGCCGCTCGTCCGATCACTTGAACCGATCGAGGGTCATCGACTTTCCGGTCGTCTGATCGGTGAAGACGGCGGTGTCGTCGCCGGTCGAGACCTCGTAGACCCGCGGCGGGATGCCCTGGCCGGCGAGGGTGATCCGTTCGCCCTCGGTGGTGTAGCGGCCGCTCACGGCCCGGGTGGTGGCACCGTACTTCGCCTCCGCGGTGAAGGTCCCGTCCGGTGCGAAGGTCACGGCCCCGAAGGAGAAGGGGGCCTCCTCGGCCGTGGCCCGGCCTTCCCAGGTTCCCACGACCGAGTTGGAGGTGGCGTTGCACCCGGCCAGTGCCAGGGTTCCGAGAAGGACGGTGGTGAAGAAGGTGTTTCGCATCTTGAGGTCCAAACGGTTGTTGGGGTGTCGGGGGGAAGGCGTCCGTCGAGGCGGACTTTCCCGGAATGATGGCCTCTTCGCCGCCGATTCACAAGTCGTCGTCGACGGCGATCCGGAAACCCGCCCGGCGATCGAATGAAAGAGGTCGATTCCTCTTCTCGGAATCCTGGGTATCGGTATCATCAATCGGGGCTGGAACTCGATCTCGCATCGGCCATCGGAGCGCGCCCCAATTGCAGACCAGAGACACCACCGCCCTTGTGATCGCGGGCATCCCCGTCATCGACATGAGCCTCTACCACCGGATTCGTTTCCTGGTCGGTGATCCTGCCGCGTGGATCGAAGTGGAGGAGAACGGCAAGCGACGATCCACCCTGATGTTGAGAGACATCGAGATGGATCGGGCGCGGGCCACCGCTCGGGCCGATGAGATCACCTGCCCCGGGGAGTACGAACCGGCGGGCGGGCTCTCCGGAGACCGAGGCATCGCGACGGCGCAGGCGACCGCGGAGTTCCTGAGCCGGCACGGCATCGAACGGGCGATCGTCCATCGGGATCTTCCGATGCTCTTCGCGGACTGCATGCGCGAGCGAGGCATCGAGGTCGTCTGCGATCGTGACCTTGGAATCATCGATCGCCGCGCGAAGGACACGGAGGAGATCGGGCATCTTCGCGCCGCTCAGGCGGTGACCGAGTCGGCGATCCGACTCGCGTGCGAGACCATCGCCCGTGCGAGCGTGGATTCGAATGGAACGTTGATGCACGACGGAAGCATCCTCACGAGCGAGATCGTTCGTTCGATGATCGATCTCCACGTCATCAAGCAGGGCTTCTCGACCCGCCCCTCGATCGTCGCCGGTGGCCCGAAGGGCGTCGACTGCCACGAGCTGGGTTTCGGACCACTGCGAACCGGCGAGCCGGTGATCGTGGACATCTTTCCTCAGGACAAGAAGACCCGCTACAACGGTGACTGCACCCGGACGGTGGTCCACGGGGAGATCTCGCCTCGACTGGAGGCGATGCACGCCGCCGTCAAGGCCGCGAAAGCGGCTTCGGAAGCCACCACTCGCGCGGGGACGATCGGCGAGGCCGTGCATGAAGCCGGGATCGCGGAGATCAAGGCCCACGGCTTCGGGGTCGGACTGCCCCCGGAGGGCGGCGGGGACTACTGCGGCATGGTGCATGGGACCGGCCACGGCCTCGGGCTCGAAGTCCACGAGTCGCCGTTGCTGGATTTCAAGGGGCCCGAACTCGTCGCCGGCGACGCGCTCACCATCGAGCCCGGTCTCTACGACGCCCGCGTGGGCGGCATCCGGATCGAGGATCTGGTGATCGTCACGGCCGAGGGATGCGACAACCTGAACACCCTCCCGGAAGGACTGGACTGGCGCTGAGTCGCAGGGGGTCAGCCCGCGGCGGCGCGGAGCGCCTCCGCCAGCGCCTGGTGCAGTCGCTCATGGTCCGTCACGGAATCGAGGACGGCTCGGAGCGCGTCGATGCGCTGGGGGCCGGAGAGCCCGGGATCGAGTCCGTCGATGGCCGAATCACCGAGCTGTTCGAGCGCGGCGAGCGTCCATTCGAGGTCGGGCTGTTCCGGGTCCGTCGGCGGATCGACGCGGGTTCGCACCGTGCTGCCACCGATCGCGACGATGGTCACCAGTCCCATTCGATTCACCGGTTCGCGGCACACCACGAGGATGGGTACTTCGAGTTGAAGCGCGGCGATTCGAAGTCGCCGGGCATCGGCGCCGACGCCGTTGGGTTCGATCAGGTACACACCGGCCTCGACGGATTCGATCTCGCCGGGGACCGAGTCGAGCACGTCGACCTGACCGTTGGCGGCGTCGATCGCCTGGAGGGCCCGCTGACGGCGTGCTTCCTGGAGCGGAAGGCAGGCCCGCGCGGCGGACTCGTGATCCCCCGACTCGATGGCGAGATCGAGGGCCGCGACCGCGTGGCGTTCGGCCTCGAACCAGGCCGTCTGCTTCATCGCGGTCTCGGTCTTCTCGAGGAGGGTCTCGATACGTCTGAGCGTCGTCTTGGTCGCCATGGTGTTCGCCGGATGTTCCTGATCAGGAGTTGGAATCGCCCGCATCTTCGCTGGCTGCTTCGAAGCGGTGGTGAAGTCCGTCGAGCAGGGTCCGCCATGCGGTGGTGGACTCCGGGAGTTCGTAGAGAAGACAGTCGCAGGTCGCCGAGACGTCCTCCGCGACCATCGCGTCCTTCAGTCGGCCGAGTCGCTTCTGGAGATCGACGATCGCGTCGGCGAGTCTGACGCCGTCGAATTCAACGTCCTCGGTGGGGATCTCGGCGAGCGAGAGGCCCTGGACGACGGCATCGCGAATGCCCGACCAGCCCTCGAGGGACTGCATGAGTGACGCCATGCCTTCGGCGGCGCGTCCGCCCTGCATGGCCTCCGCGGCGAGGCGTTGCTCGCGTTCGGCGGCGGTGAGCGTCTCCGCGGCCTGCAGGAAGGTGTCCCGCAGCAGCGCTTCCATCGTCGTGGTGAGCATCTGGACCTCTTCCGCGGCGTCCTGGAGGCGGGTCGTGGTCTGCAGTTCCTCGTCGGTGAGCATCGCACCGTCGACGCGGACTTCGACCACCAGCCGGCCGGCCTTCTCGGCGGCTTCGGCGGCGATGGCGATGGCTTCGCCCACCGTGCCCGCGGGGATCTCGCAGGGATTCTCGTCGAGGAGGATGCGCATGGATCGGCTCCGGATGGAGGGTGTTGGAGGGCGACGTCCCGGTGACATCGGCATTCCCGGGCCGGTGGATCAGCGGAAACCGTCCCGAGTGGGTTGAATCAGGCTTTCGAGAGACGCGGAACGTCGTCGGAGGGCGGTGCGGAGGGGTGACGGGGCGGCGGCCCGGGTCATTCCTGTTCGGCGTCGACGAGCATGAACTTGATGTCCGCCTCGGCCGCGATCCGATCGTCGACCATCGCCTTGCAGCGAACATGGCCCAGTCTCGCGCTCGCCCGAAGGCGTTCCGCCTCGAGGACCAGTTGATCGCCGGGGCCGACGGGCTTGCGAAGCTTGACCTTGTCGAGGCTCAGCAGCACCGCGATCTTGCCGGTGTGCTCCAGACGCTGGCTCAGGAGCAGTCCGCCCAGCTGGGCCATCGCCTCGATGATCAGGACGCCCGGCATGATCGGGGTTCCGGGGTAGTGGCCCTGGAAGAACGGCTCGTTCATCGTCACGTTCTTGACGCCGACGGCGCGATGTTCGCCGTCCATCTCGATCACGCGATCCACGAGCAGCATCGGGTACCGATGCGGAAGCGTCCGCTGAATGGTGCGGATGTCCATGACCCGGCCGTGCTGGATGCTGAAGCGTCGATCCGCCGCCGCCATCTGCTCGCGGATGGCGAGACCGAGCCGGCGATTGAGACCGTGTCCGGATCGGTAGGCGACCACCCGGCAGCGCACCGGGCACCCGACGAGGTAGAGGTCCCCGAGCATGTCGAGGATCTTGTGCCGGACCGGCTCGTCCTCGAAGCGGTAGGTGTTCTCGATGGGGCCGTCGTCGCCGATGACCAGCACGTCCTTCGGCGTCAGATGCCGGCCGATGCCGCGTTCCCACATCGCCTTCGCCTCTTCCTCGAGACTGAAGGTCCGTGCCGAGGAGAGGTTGCCGACGTAGTCCTCGACCGCGGTGTCCCAGTTGAGGACCTGTCGCTTGATGCGGCCGCCGAAGGCGTTGTAGTCGAGGTCGAACACCACCCGCATGCCGGGCGTCTTGTGCGGGATCGCGGCGATCATCGCGTCGCCCTCGTCGATCACGATCGCCTCCTGGAGATCGAAGAACCGACGTTCGGCGTCCTGCTCCACCAGCCCGACTTCGAGCAGCGGATCGACGAACGGTCGGGCGGAGCCGTCCCCACCGGGGAGTTCGGGACCGTGGATCCTGATCAGGGCGTTGTCGATGCCGAGGCCCGCGAGCGCCGACATGCAGTGTTCGACGGTCTCGATGGTGGCTTCGCCCGATTTGAGCGTGGTCCGTCGGCCGCGGGGCACGACGTTCTCGACCAGCGCGGGGATCCGGACCGGCGGGTCGAGATCGTTCCGCTCGAACACGATTCCGTGATCGGGATCCGCAGGCTCGATCGTCACTTCCACCGGCGCGCCGAGCAGCAGGCCGAGCCCCTTGACGGTGATCGGCGCCGCGAGGGTGTGCTGCCGCGACGAGACGGCCGGAGGCGTCGACGGATCGTCGGCGTCCTCGGTCCTGGGTTCGGTTTCGGTCTCTGGTCTCAGCATGACGGTGGGGGAAGGGCGTTCGGCGGTCAGCGGTCGTCGAGAAGTTCCTTGAGTCGTTTCGACCAGTCGGGCAGTCTACGGATCACGGCCTGTTCCTTCATCGCGATCCGGGCTTCCTTGGCGGGCATGCCCGCCCAGGTCTCGCCATCGGGGATGTCGTTCATCACCGCCGACCGGCCTGCGATCTGGCAGCCTGCACCGATCCGGATGTGGTCGCTCAGTCCGGTGCCGCCGCCGATGAGAGTACCGTCCCCGATCGTCGTGCTCCCGGCAATTCCCGTCAATCCACTGATCACGACGCACCGACCGATCCTGACGTTGTGACCGATCTGGCAGAGATTGTCGATCTTGGTGCCCGCACCGATGATCGTGGGCCCGAACTTGCCGCGATCGACGCAGCTGTTGGCCCCGATCTCGACCTCCTCGCCGATCTCGACGTGGCCGACGTGGGGGATCTTCCGGAGCCCGCGACCGTCCGGGGCGGGGCGGTAGCCGAAGCCGTCGCTGCCGATGACGACCCCGGCGTGCAGGATCGAGCGAGCTCCGACCACGCAGCGTTCCCGGATCGTGACGTTGGCATGAAGATGGACGCCGTCCTCGATGACCGCATCCGCGTAGATCCGGGCGCCGGACTCGATGCAGGCGTCGGAACCGACGCGGCATCGGGGGCCGATGACCACGAACGGCCCCACCGTCGCGTCGTCGGCGATCGTCGCCGTCGGGTCGACCCGGGCATCGGGATGAACACCGGCGGCCGGGTGGTCGGCGAGTTCGGCGGCGGCCGACTCGATCAGCTCCAGCATCTGGATCATGGCCTGATCCGCGTCTTCGACCCGGATCACCGATCGGCTGGTCGAATCCCAGTCCCCGAGATCGAGTTCGCGGGTGACCAGTGCGACCGAGGCCTTCGAGTCCGCCCAATGCCGCGCATGACGGGCGTCGCCGATGAAGGTCAGATCACCCTCGATCGCGTGTTCGACGGTCTCGATCCCCCGGACCGCGGCATCTCCGGCGCCTTCGATGCTTCCATCGACGAGCACCGCGATCTCCGCGGCGGTCCGAGACGAGTCGAGTGCCGGGCCGAGATCGTTCACCCGCCGCTTCCGGTCGCCGCGTTCATGCGGGCGAGGAGGAGGTCGGTGATGTCGAAGGCGTCGGACGAATAGATCATCCGGCGAGCGGAGATCTGCTTCTGCATCGCTTCGGCGGTGGACGGTTCCAGCTGCGGGACCGTGTCGTCGATGATGACCATGTCGAGCGGCGGCGTCTGGGCCTTGGCGAACGCCTCGACCTCGGCGCGGATCCGCTCGTAGACGGTTCGCATCGACTTCGCGCGTTCCGCCTCGACCTTGAGTCGGGCGAACTGTTCGATGGCCTGGTACTCGCTGATCGCCGATTCGGCGTCCCGGCTGGTCTTGAGCCAGGCTTCCCCGCCCTGCTCGAAGTTCTCCAGCTCGGCCTGGAGGTTCTCGATTCGTCCGCGGAGCTGGTCGAGTTCCCCGTCGTACTTGACCGCGACGGCGTCGACCCGTTCGCCTTCGGTCTTCTGGACGTCGAGGTTGTTGAAGAGTCGCTCGAGATCGACCGTGGCCACGATGGGCGGGCTGGTCGGCACGGCGAACATGACCCCGGCCGCGCCGGCGAGAAGGGCGATCGCGGCGGTGCCGGCGACGAGGATTCCGAGTCGTGATGCGTTCATGGTTCGATGGTCCGGTTGCGGGGCGATCAGGGGGCGACGATGGCGTTGTTCATGCGGACGATCACCTGATCCGAGATGTCCGTGGTGTTGGACGCGAAGAGGATCCGGCGGTTCGTGATCTGCTGCAGCACCTGGGTCTGCAGCGGGACCTGCGTGCCGGACTGCGTTCGAATCTCGCCCGCGGAGTCGTCGACGAGGACCAGCGCGAAGCCTTCGGCTTCCGCGACGCGTTCCGCTTCACGCCGGAGGTTCCGGTAGATGCTCCGCCACATCAGGGACTGCTCCCGATCGACTTCGATCGCCTTCATGTTCGCCCACTGCTCGAGGCGAAGCTGCATCAGCGCGACCTCGTCGCGGATGACCTGGCGTTCCTCGGGCGAGGAGGCGGCTTCGCTCTCGGCGAGTCGTCGTTCCATCGCCTGCTGTCGGCCGATGCCTTCCTGCTGGATCGAACCCTTGAGGGCCTCGATCTTGATCTCCCATTCGGACTTCTCGTCGATCTGCTCGAGCACCCTGGCGACGTTCACCACCGCGACCGGCGTCGGGTCCGCCTTCACCACCGCGGGGCGGGAGGCGTTCACGGACATCGTGTGGAGCAGGACGACGAGGCTCGCCACGAGGGCGGTGGGGCCGAAGAGGCGGGCGAGGCGGTTCGTTGACGTGAGTCGGTCCACGGGCATGCGACGGAACTCCGATGGAGGAATGGGCGATCGATTGATGATGGATTGTACGGATCCCCGACGACCCGGGGGGGTGGGCGGACGATCCCTCGTGGCGATTCAGAAGGGGAGGGCCGCGCTGAAACTGAACACCTGGCGTTGGTCGTTGGCCTGCTTGACCAGTGGGAAGCCGAAGTCGAAGGCGAGGGGGGCGGGTCCCAGGATCGGCAGGTACAGCCGGACCCCGAGGCCGACCGAGACCCGGTAGTCCTCGAATCCCGGGGTATCGGTGACCGTGCCGGAGTCGACGAACACCACGCCGGCGAAACTGTCACCGACGAGCGGCACCTCGTACTGGGCGCCGGCGAAGAAGAGCCAGTCGCCGCCGATCGGATCGAAGTCGCCGTTTCCGGCGGGATTCTGGATGGTCCGGTCGGACTTCGGGCTGATGGTCCGAAACTCGAATCCACGGAAGGTCTGACCGCCGAGGTAGTACTTCTGGAACGTCGGGGCGTTGCCCTCGAAGATCCAGGAGACGTCGGCCTGCAGGCTGAGGACGTGCTTGCGACCGAGGAAGTCCTCGTAGAGGGTGAGGAAACTCGCGAGCTCCACGTTGAAGGCCCAGTAGTCGACGGTCTCCGGTTCGGAGAATCCCGGAGTCGTCTTTCGATCGATGCTCAGCGGAATCGCCTTGGTGAGGCCGATCTGCAGCGCGGACCCCTCGGAGGGGCGGAAGGGATCATCGACGGTGGTTCGGCGGAGCGAGCCGGTGAGCGTCACGAAGCGATCGGGGCCTCGATCGTCGAAGACGGCGAGCGGTGTCGACGGATCGAAGTCGGTCAGTTCCACCTGCTGCAGGGACGCCGCGAGGTTGCCCACCCAGACATCGCCCAGTCGCTGGCCGAGATTCCCACCGGCCACGAACCGTTCCTCGGTGTACTGGTTGAAGATTCGATTGCGGTACGAACCGGAGAACTGGGCGGAGACGTTCGATTCGAAGAGATGCGGTTCGGTGAGGGAGATGGAGAACTGACTCACCTCGGTGCCGGGGGCGACGGTGATGTCGAACGACTGTCCCGCCCCGCGGAACGCCCGCCCGCTGATCAGTTCCTCGGCGGTGAGCGGCCAGTCCGCGATGTCGAAGTTGGTCTGCCGGAAACTGAACTCGCCGAAGATTCCGCTGTCGGATCCCAGTCCGGCGCCGAAGTTGAAGGAGCCGGTGTTCCGTTCCTTGACCTCGATGATGATGTCACGCACCCGCGGGGCGTCGGGCGTGGGCTGCTGGATCGAGATCCGGGCTTCGTTGAAGAGCTGCGTCCGTTCGATCGCGATGCGGGCCTCTTCGGTCAGCGTGCCGTCGAGCGGGCGTCCCGGCCGGACCTTCACGAGGCGGCGGATGACCTTGTCCTTGGTGAGGAAGTTCCCCTGGATCATGATCAGGCCGGCGGTCGATGCGCGGCCCTCGACGATCTGGATGATCATGTCGACCTCGGCCTGTTCGCCCACGCGAAGGCTTCTGGCCGTGGCCCGGGCGTCGACGTACCCCATCTGCAGGTAGGCGTCCCGGATGGCGTCGATCGTGGCGTCGACCTTGGGGCGTTCGTAGGGATCGCCGGGCCGCAGATTCGCCAGGGCGAGGAGCTGCTCGTTCGAGAACACGTCGAGTGGGGAGTCGACGCCGCCGCTCGCCGCGATCTCGATCTCGCGGAGACGATACTGACGGCCTTCGTCGATCACGAAGACGACCTTGGCCTCCTTCGAATCGGGACCGAGCATCACGCGGCTGTCGACGCGGACGTCGATCCAACCCCGGTCCTTGTAGAAGCGGTCCAACGTCGCGACGTCGTCGATCAGGATGTTCGGATCGAGTTCGCCCTTGCGGAAGAAGAGGATCGCCGGTTTGGTCGCGATCCTCGATCCGAGGATGTTCGCGGGATAGTTGCGATTCCCGACGAACTCGATCTCCTTGATCCGGACCCGGGGGCCCTCGACGATGATGAAGATCAGGATCCCATCCTCGCTGAGCCTCGAGTCGTCGACCGAGATCTCCGCGAGATAGTGGCCCTTGGTCCGGTAGAGATCCTTGATGCGGAGCAGGGACTGTTCGACGAGGAAGTCGTCACGAGGCCCGCCGGCGTAGAGGGGGATCTGGCTCCGGAGTTCCTGGTCGGAGACGAGGGTGTTGCCCACCGTCTGGACGTCTCGGATGATCGCCTGTTCGGTCACCCGGTAGATGACCTTGACGCTTCCGTCGGGAAGCAGCACCGCGTCCGCGGTCACGGTCTGGAACTGGCCGAGTCGATACAGCGTCGCGACGTCGTCTCGAAGCGAGCCCGCGTCGAAGGGCTGGCCCGACGCGGTTCGGATGTTGTTCTGCACGAGTCGGATCTCGACCCGCTTCAGTCCCTTGAACTCGACTTCCGCGATCGGTCGGTCGGCGAACGTCTCGTCGTCGATGTCCTGGGCGGACGCGGACGGGTCGGCGGCGAGGAGCGCGGTCAGCAGCAGGGCGAGCGTGAGGCTCCGGACGAGCGTGAGGATCCGGACCGGCACCTCGATCGGGACGACGAACCCGCCCCACGATCGTGGGGCCGTGCCTGGTCGGCGGAATGTCGAGGGGCCCGTCTGCATGAACCGTGCAGAATACCCCGGTGGCCATGGAGACGCCCCGTCGAGCCGCCGTGAAGGCGGTTCGACGGGGCGGTCGATCACCGGTCCGTCCGCCCTCGGGCGATCACGGATGCTCGGTGGTTCGAGCGGTGGTCAGATCAGGATCGAGAGCAGCAGCCCGATTCCGGTGGCGGCCATGGCCAGCCGGAAGAAGACGTCGCGTTCGGAGCCTTGCGTCGTTCTGGTGGTGGTCTTGGTGGGCATCGTTCTTCCTCCTCGGGTCCCTGGAACCGTGCCGCCGGATGCGACGGAAAGAGCGTCGAATCCAGACATCGCGATGCAAGCCGGGATCCATCGATCCGTGGCTTCTCCGCCGGCACGACCGGCACGATCCGCAGAATCGGAAGTGACTCGGTGATCTCCGGCAGGTGGCGGCGGACACTTCGCACCGCTACCGTGCGGAGATGGCCTCCAACACCACCGCAACGCGTTCCCCGCTCCACGACTTCCACGTCCAGCACGGGGCGAAAATGGTCGATTACGCCGGCTGGGAGCTTCCGCTCCACTACGGTTCGATCGGGGACGAACACGTCTGGACCCGGACCAGCGGCGGCCTCTTCGACGTCTCCCACATGGGGCGGCTCCGGATCTCCGGAAGGCATGCGCGTCGCTTCCTCGATCGGGTCTGCACCCGGCTGGTGCGGGGCATGGCCGTCGGACAGTGCCGGTACGGCCTGATCTGCAACGAGACGGGTGGATGTCTCGACGACGTCCTCGTCTACTGCTTCGCCGACGACGACTACATGGTGGTGTGCAACGGGGCGAACCGGGCCAAGATCGTCGCCCACTTCGAGCGGGTGAAGGCGGAGGAGAGCCACACCTTCAAGATGGTCGATCAGACCGAGTCGACCTGCATGGTCGCGATCCAGGGCCCCAGGGTGATGGAGCTCCTCGGGGCGGTCTCGACCGAGGTGCCCACCCTGAAGCGATATCGCTTCACCGTGAAGAACGTCCTCGTGATGAAGATCATCGTGAGTCGGACCGGCTACACGGGAGAAGACGGCGTGGAGGTCATCCTCGGTGCGAAGTTCGCGAAGCAGGCCCTCGGCATGCTGCTCAAGGACGTCGGCGCCGACGACGCCGCCGTCCGGCCCGTCGGTCTCGGGGCCCGCGACAGTCTTCGGATGGAGGCGGGCATGCCCCTCTACGGACATGAACTCGACGAAGCGACGGATCCGCTCTCCGCCGGCCTCGGCTTCGCGGTGAAGCTCGACAAGGGCGAATCGGACGCCCAGGAGGGCCGGTTCATCGGGCAGGATGCGTTGCAGAAGATCGCCGAGGCGGGACCGACCCGGAAGCTCGTGGGCCTCGCCCTCGAAGGCCGACGAAGTCCGCGGCAGGGAATGGCGGTCCTCGATGGTGATCGACCGGTGGGGGTCGTGACCAGCGGTTGCCCGAGTCCGACCCTCGGACACCCGATCGCGATGGCCTACGTTCCCGCCGAGATGGCGACGTCGGGCGAGACCGTCCGGATCGATCTCGGAGGCGGGACCGACGCGAAGATCGTCGACCTTCCCTTCTACAAGCGTCCGTCCTGAGCCTTCGCCGATCGGTTCAGGCGAGGCGGCGGGATGACGATCGGGCCGATCGACTCGATTCGAGTCCGTCCCCCGGAACACGAAATGCAACGCGGGCCCGATCCGAGGATCGGGCCCGCGATTCGTATCTGCTGGTTCGCCGGGGGCCGAGGCCCGCGGTCGGGTCAGTTGACCCCCGTCCGGGAACGGCGTGAGGACCGTTCGTGGTCGTCGAATCCGACGGCGTCCGCGATCGAGCGGAGGAACCGGCCCGGGCGATCATCCATGAGCTGCGACTGGAGTCGCCGGAGCGCTTCCATCTCGATCTGACGCACGCGTTCCCGGGTGAGTCCGACCTCCCGGCCGATCTCCTTGAGGGTGAGCGGCGGCTGGCCTTCCAGACCGAAGCGGAGTCGGATGACGCGGGCGTCCCGCTCGTCGATCGACTCGAGAAGCTTCAGGACCATCGCGAATTCCTCGCGATGCTCGCTTTCCGCCTCGGGTTCGGCGTTTCGGGAATCGGGGCACATCTCCGCGAAGTCGGCGGCTTCGCCGTTGATTCCGGTCGGTGCCTGGTTGCCGGTCGAGACCGCCTTCATGGCGCGACGAATCGCTTCGATCTTCCGATCCGGAATCTGCAGGGCGGCACCCATCTCGGCGTTGCTCGGCTGTCGGCCCAGCTCCTCTTCGAGCCGTGCCGCGGTCTGTCGCCACTTTCCGATCAGGTCGACCATGTAGGCCGGAATGTGGATGGGCTGGGTCGCGTTGACCAGCATTCGCTTGATCGACTGCTTGATCCACCACGAGGCGTAGGTGCTGAACCTCGCGCCCTGTGCCGGATCGAAGCCTTCCACCGCCCGAATGAGGCCGATGTTCCCTTCCTCGATCAGATCGAGGAGTGGAAGCCCGCGATTCGAATAGTTCTTGCTGATCGCGATCACCAGGCGAAGGTTCGCCTTGATCATCCGATCCTTGGCTTCCGGACAGCTGTCGTTGACGATCAACCAGCCGAGATCCTTCTCCTCCTGGGCGGAGAGCAGGTTGATCCCGTTGATTTCGCGCAAATACAACTGGAGCTCTGTGTGAACAGCGTTTCGAGCCATGATCCCTTTTCCTCTTCTTCTTCCGAGCTCACTCCGGGCTCGGAACCTCCTTGCGAATCCCGAGGGGGAGCACCCAGGGGATCGGCCGGCCCTCCCAGACCAGCCACTTCGATTGTATGAAGCGCGGTCGTCGAAACAAGGGTCGACTTCACAGGTTGGTTCCGAACTGGTGGTGATCTCCTCCCGAGGCCCCGTCGAATGATCCGACGAACACCATTTCTTCTCCCTGAACGGGGTTTCGGTTCGATCGATCACGGATCTTCACGGGAGCAAATTTTTTCGGCGAGGATCGGTTTCTTGCGGACGGGAGCATCCGGAAGACTCGGCGTGGGGGGGATGACCGGTACGATCCACAGGGTCGACCCACTCGTGAGCAACCCCGCTGGAGGTGCCTTGAAGCACGATTTGACCGGACTCATGCGTGAATGGCCCTTTGAAGGCGACCGCCTTCAGGCGAGGATCGTCTCGCTGGCGGAGGACCGGGAGGTGCTCCAGGTGCGGGTCGAACTCGGGATGCTCCAGATGGAGATGGACGGGCGACCCGACGGCGGCGAGGACCGGCTGGCATCGGTCGAGGCACGGGTGGCCGAGGATCCGGAGTTCGCGATCGACGAGACGCTCGCGGGTGAACTGCGAAGCGAGGCGGTGCAGGTCCATCAGCGTTACGTCGCCTTCTCGACGCTCGAGGCCTACGAACTGGTGGTGCGGGACACCACTCGGAACCTCCGGGTGTTCGACCTGTGCCGCGATCGTGCGAGCAGGGAGGAGGATCGCAGCGTGCTCGAGCAGTTCAGGCCGCAGGTGCTCGCGACGCGGGCCCGCGCGGCCTCGCTGGTCGCGATTCGCGATCAGGCGTCGAGCGAGGCGCGGAACATCCTCGAGGCGGCGATCAACGACATCCGTCGCGGATTGCCCGACGATGCGGAGCCGCCACCGGAGATCGCGATGCTCGAGGGCATGCGTGACGTTCTCCAGCCGCAGCTACCTTCGAGTCAGCGGAACGATCTCGAACAACGACTGCTCGCGGCGATCGAATCGGAGAACTACGAACTCGCCGCGATCCTGCGGGATGAGCTTCGTCAGATGTGATTCGGGTGGCGGGTCGTCCGCACGGCGGACGTCGAGCGCTGCAGATCAATCGAGATCAATCAGGATCAATCAAGATCATGGCGCCCGCACCGGCACCAGTCCGCGAAGGCGTTCGAAACGGCGTCGGAACGCCTCCGAACCGAATTCGGGATGCTCGGCCCGGAGCCGGTCGATGCGCGGGCCGATCCGATCGAGATTGCGACCGAGCAGCTGAAGCAGTTCGAGCCGTTCGATCTCGCACCGCCACCAGATCGGCTCCGCCGGCGTCGTTCCACGCACGATCCTCGTCAGGATGCGGATCGCCGTGGCGGCATCGGCTTCGGGCGGCGCGGTGCGGGTCGCATCGGCCGCGGTGTCGAGGCGGCCCCCCAGCAGGACGGCCTGGAGCGCCAACGGCTCGATCGCGTCGGGATTGTCGACGAGGATCCGCGTGAGTCGTCTCGACGCCCGGGTCGCCTCACCGGCGGCGGCATCGATCCATGCCCATTCCAGTCGAGTGGTGTCGTCGAGATCGACGCGAGCCGGGTCGTCGTCGAGATCGGTGCGGCTCCCGACGGCGAGGACCGCATCGGCGGTCGTCTTGGCGGCACGTCGATCGTCGGCATCGAGCGCCTCCAGCACCGATCGACACGCGTCTCGTCGTGCGGTCGCGAGCAGGCGGCGGGCGAGGGTCGGATCGTCGCGCTCGAGTCGCGCGAGGATTCCGGAGGCGTCGGATTCGCGGCCGTCGCGGCGCAGGGCGTCGATCGCGAGGGTCGCGAGCCGGACCCGGGTTCGTTCGTCCTTCGGCAACGGGCCCGGCGTGGTCCACTTCGCGGCGATCTTCGCCGCCGAGCTCACGCGATCCAGACCGAGCAGGAGTTCGATCCGGACGAGATCGGCGTCGACCCGGAGCGGCGCCCGCGGATCGGCGGGAAGGCGGTCGTCGATGGCGTCGAGCCGCCGCAGGAGCAGTTCGTCTTCGACGCCGGAATCCTCGAGCTCGCCGATCCGCACCAGCGCCTCCGGGCCCCGGTTCGACCGGCGGTTGATCGTGGTCCATGCCTCCCGGGCCGCGTCCTGGTCGCCGCGCGACATCGCACGTTCGCCGGATCGCATCATCCAGTCGTCGAGGCCGGGGTGACGCGGCATCGCGGTCGCGAGGCGGCGAACCGCGGCGGCATGACGTCGATCGTCCGCATCGGCGTCGGCGAGTCGTGCCGCGAGCTCCGCGGCACGAATGGCGCTGGGATGGGTCGGAAGCAATTCGCACGCGGCGACCAGCTGCTCGATCGCCTCGTCGATCCGTTCGGCTCGAAGGGCCAGATTCGCGAACTCGAGGCGGGCCTCCATCGCGACGTCATCCGTCTCGGCGTCGAGTCCGCGTTGCGCGTATCGCATCGCTCGGGCGAGGTCGCCGGCCTTCCCGGATTCGATGGCGCGACCGAGGGCGATCAGCGGCGACATCGTGCCCGCCCGGTCGTCGGTCGGGATTCCGGTCGCGATTCCCGCGAGACCGCGAACGAGTTTCGGACGGATGACCGGATTCTCCTCGGTGGTCCGCAGGAGTTCGAGGAGTGCGGCCTGCGTCGCTTCGGCGGGCGGCATCGTCTCGGAGGCGGCCTGCAACAGGATCGCCGCGAGCAGCAGGCGGTCCGCGGCGCGTCGTCGGGTGCGGAGCATGCCGCGGGCGACCGCGAGCCGACGCGTCGCGGTCGCGTCACCTGATTTCGCGAGGCGATCCAGCCACTCGAATTCGATCGCGTCCACGCCCTTCGGATTTCCCCGGACCCGGGTGAGCAGGGTCGCCGCGGTGCGGGTGGACGCGGATTCCTCAGCGACGAGTGCGAGCAGCGCGAGACCGGCGAGCGTCGACCCGTCGAGTTCGGTGGTGCGTTCCGCGGCGTCACCGAGTCCTTGATGCAGGCGACGAAGCGGTTCCGAGTCGATGCGCGGGCGATCCGCCCGACTCATGATCTCGAGCGTCTCGAGCGTCGCGGCGAGGCAGATGGCCCGCGCGACGCGTCGATCGCGTCCCGGGCCGGCGATCGACGCGAGATCGGACGAGGCATCCTCGATGAGTTTCCGGGCCCGGGCAAGGGGCGTTCGAACCGACTCGGCGAGGGTGTTCGAGAAGGGCGTCCAGGTCAGGCGGAGTCGAGTCCGGGGTGGAATCGCCTCACCGAGGATCGCGGCCGCCGCGTCGAGACGGCGATCGGCGCGCTGCCGCGGGTCTTCGATCTTCTCGAACTCGACTTCGACCTCGGACTCGAGCTCGACCCCTTCGGAGGGGGCGACGGACGGCGGGCCGGGTGGCTCGGCGATGACGTCCTCGGGCGGCGACGCGGTCGCGGCGCCGGCGGTGAATGCCAGCGTGAGGATGCCACCGAAGCGGAGCATGCACTCGATCGTCGGCATCAGGGGCCGCTTCCGCTGGACGTGTCGATGAATCCGACCGAATCGAATCCGGCGCGGACCGCCGCATTGAACGCTTCGACCGCCTCGCCCCAGTCGACGCCGGGCAGGGGATCCACGTGGATCGGTGTGTCGACGGGCAGCAGTCCGCCTCGGTCCGACCGGCGTGCTTCGAGGAACGCGGTGAGAGCATCGACGTGGACCGGACCGTCCCACGGGCCGTCGACGCTGATCCGCCCTGCGCCGGCGACCTGCACCACGACCGGCGTGACGTCGAGTTCGAACGGATCGATTTCGACCGATTCCCCTCGATCCGGGACGTCCAGCCGGAAGGTCTGCTCGCCCACCGCGAAACTCGTGCCGAGCAGGAAGTAGATGAGCAGTTGGAACACCACGTCGATCATCGGGGTGAGGTTGAGCTCGACCTGGGCCTTTTCCGGGCGTCGTCGGTGTTTCACGTGTCCTCCTCCCGCCCGGCGAGGGACTCGTCGATCACCACGAGATTGACGCGGACGCCGTCGGTCCGATCGGTTCCTCGGCCCGACCGTCCGAGGGCGTCGAGGACGGGCGACACCGCCCGGTACGGCAGTCGTCGATCGGCTCGGAGATTCACCTGCAGGTCCGGGGTCTCGAGAAGTCGCCGCCGGACCTCCGTCTCGAGGGACGCGATGCCCGCGGTGTCGAGTTCGAAGTCCCGTTGTTCGAGGGTCGCGTGTCGACGATCCGGCCGGTCGTCGTGGACGAGATTGATCACGATGCGGGGCGCTTCATCCGCGGCGCCGGCGGCGGGGTCCCGCGGCACGGGAAGCTCCATCGGCACCTGCTCGACCGCGGTGATCCGCGACACGAGGACGAAGAACACGACCAGCAGGAAGGTCATGTCGATCATCGGCGTCAGGTTCGCGCCGGTGCGGACCGGACGGCCCACGTCGAGCTTCGAGACGACGCTCACGGTTTCGGAGGCTCCGATGCGGTGCGAAGGCGGGCGTCGGACGCCGCGTCCCCGGGCCTGAACTTCTCGAGAATCGTCTCGGCCTCCGAGATCGCCTCGGTGAGGCTCGCGTCGAGGCGGCCGCGCAACGCGGCGTATCCCGCGAGGGCGGGGATCGCGACCACGAGGCCCCAGAACGTCGTGACCAGCGCCGTGCCGATGCCGCCGGCGAGCAGCACCGGGTCGGCGTTGCCGCCGCTGGCGACGATCGACTGGAACGCGAGGATCATCCCGTACACGGTGCCGAACAGACCGACCATCGGACTCACCTGGCCGATCACGTTCAGGATCTCGACGTGGCGGGTCCGGCGGGCGATGACTTCGGTCGCGGCCTGTTCGAGTCCGCCCTCCATCGACTGGAATCCGGCGGGGGCCCGCTCGAGTCCGCCGAGCAGGATCGTCGCGAAGTCGCTGTCGGCGTCGGATTCCGAGAGCATCGCCATCGTCTCCCCGTAGCGCCCGGCGTCGACGTACTCCGCGGCGCGATGCATCACCGCCTCGGGTGCGATGCTCGCCCGGCGATTCGCCGCGGCGAGCTGCCCGATCAGGCCGATGCTGGCGACGCTGGTGGCCATCAGGAGCCAGATGACGAGGCTGCCGAGCCACTCCACGCTGCGGACGCCGTTGACGTCGACCGCGTGCGAGATGAAGAAGGCCTCCGCGAAACTGTGCGGGGCGGCATCCGCCTGGGCGGAGACGGAGGCGGTCGTGGCGAGAATCGTGAGCGTCGCGAACAGGAAGGCTCGCGGGATGCGGCGTTCGTGTCGGGTTCGGCGTCGGGTGGTTGTCTGGTGATTCATGGTCATTCGCTTCCGGTCTTTCCTTCGCATCCGCGGGCCCCGTTCCGGTGAGATCGTCGGAACTCCGGTTCGGGACGATCCTCGATCTCGTTCGACTCCGATCGACTCCATCGAACTCAACGATCCAGCCCGAGCGCTTCACGGCCGATGAAGGCGAAGCCGGACTCCTGTGCGTCGCCACCGTGCATCCGGGCGATCTTCCGCAATGTTCCCAGTCGATCCTCGTCGAGCAGCTGGATGCAGCGGATCACCGTCTTTCGTCGACCATCGTCGTCGGCGGGGTTGAGTTCGTCGAGCAGTTCGATCAACGCATCGCCGTCGATCTCGTAGACGCCCGCCCCCGTGATGTCGGTGCTGACGAGGTAGACCACTTCCGGGTCGACCGCGAAGGCCTTTCGCAAGGCCGCCGCCGGATCGCTGCGACCCTCCGGCCTGAGGTCCCGCATCCAGTCGGCCGCCTCGTCGATCGCGGGGGTGGTCGCGGCTCGGAGTCGACCGCCGGTCGGAAGCGGTTCGGCACCGCCGGCCCGGAACAGCACCACCGAGAAGGACTGGCGGGGGACGAGGCGGCGAAGGGTCCGCTCGACCTGATCGATCACCGCGGGATAGGCGCCGATCATCGAACCGCTGGCGTCGACCACGAAGACGATCCGTCGGGCGGCGGGAGCGCCCACGCCACCGAAGTCGATTCCCGGAAGGGAGGCGTCCCCCTCGCCTCCGGCGAGGTCCGTGCCGTCGAGCAGCAGGTCGTCGGCGGCGAAGATGAGATCGGCGACCTCGGCGACCTGGACGGTCTCCGGTCGGGATTCGGTCGGCCGCCGGGCTGGGAGCGTCGGCGCCGGTCTGATCGGTTCGGTCGGTCGCAGGGTCGATACCGGTTCGAACGTCCTTGGAGGCGGCGGGGCGAGAATCCGGGACTCGACGTCGTCCTCCGACGCGTCGACGACGCTCCAGGTGACGAGAAAGGCGAAGGCGAGGAGCAGGACGTGGGCGACGATCGAGAGTGACCACGCGAGCGGGGTGCCGGGTCGCCGCTTCCGCGATCGCCGGCCGGCCGGGCCGGCGGGGGACGCTCGTTGGTTCGAAGGCTTCGTCATGCGAGGTTGACCCTACCCCCGGCGATGCTGCGTCGCCTCCGGTCCGGCGGAAAAGGGCCGAGATCGTCCGGCGTCGGCGCGGGGTTCCATCAGACCTCGTCGTCTTCCGGGTCGTGAGGTCCGGGATCCTCCTCCTCCGACGCGGGGCGAGCCGCGCCACCGAACACCGCGTGGTCGATGCTGAGCCCGCCCGGGCCGGTCAGGACGATTCCGAGCGAGAGGGTGAACAGCGCGACCTGGGCCGCGGCCTTGGTGAAGGTCGGTACATCGAGGTCGAGCGGGCTGACCGTCTCGAGGATCGGCAGGGTCGTGAGGGCGAAGGCGAAGCCCATGGCGACGGAAAGCCCGACCGCCCAGATCCGGCTGAAGAAGCCGATGAGCAACAGCCCGCCACCCACGAGTTCGGTGATCGCCGCGAGCCAGGCCTGCACCACCGGATATGGCAGCTCATGGTCGTGGAGCAGCACGGCGAGTCCGTAGAGGCGTCTTGCTTCGAGGGGTGCTTCCGACTCGGCCCGGGCGGCATCCGACGGCGGCGAGAGTTCCTGGCCGAGCACGACCGGCTTCGCATCCGCGGTCGACGCCCCGGTGAGGGTCCGGATCGTGGCGGCGGCGGGACCGGAGAATTCGGCCCGGTTCATGATCTTCGACCATCCCGCCGGTACGAACACCGCGCAGAGGGTGATCCGGACCAGGAGCGGGAACAGATGTAGGGCGGCGACTCGGCTGAATCCCATCGGGGCGACCTCCGTCGCGATTTCGCATGCGACCGGCGGCTCGGAACCGTCTTCGCGGGCCGAACAGTCATACGATACGTTCCAACGCGGGCGTGGCGAAACTGGCAGACGCGCGGGATTTAGGTTCCCGTGGGGTAAGACCCGTGCAGGTTCGAGTCCTGTCGCCCGCATTCGCCTCGATTTCACGGATTGGCCCCCATGTCGACGTCCGATCAAAATCCTCCTGATTCTCCAGCCGGCCGGGATTGGACGCCTTCCGACTGGCGGGCGGCGCCGACCTTGCAGCAGCCCGTCTATGAGGATCCCGAGGCACTGGCGAAGGCCGTCGCGAGCCTTCGGCGGCTTCCGCCGCTGGTCACCAGCTGGGAGATCGACCGCCTCAAGCGGCAGGTCGCGGAGGCCGTCGACGGGCGACGCTTCCTGCTCCAGGGTGGGGACTGTGCCGAGCGTTTCGACGAATGCGCCTCCGAACCGATCGCGGCCCGACTGAAGATCCTGCTCCAGATGAGCCTCGTCCTCGCCCACGGCGGTCGTCGTCGGGTGATCCGGGTGGGACGGTTCGCGGGCCAGTACGCGAAACCACGATCCGCATCCACGGAGACCCGGGACGGCGTGGAGCTTCCGACCTACCGAGGCGACAACGTGAACGCGCCGGCGTTCAACGCCGCCGACCGCGCCGCCGATCCGGGGCGTCTGATCGAAGGACACGCCCGATCGGCGCTGACGCTGAACTTCATCCGCGCCTTGATCGACGGTGGCTTCGCCGATCTCCACCACCCCGAGTACTGGGATCTCGACTTCGCGAGCCACTCACCGCGGGGTGGCGAGTACCAGGCGATGGTCGAGTCGATCGGCGAAGCGCTTCGTTTCATGGAGTCGCTGGCCGGCAAGCAGGTGGGGGAGATGTCGCAGGTCGACTTCTTCAGCAGCCACGAGGCGTTGCTGCTCGAGTATGAGGAGGCGCTGACCCGACAGGTTCCGCATCGTCCGGGCTGGTGGAACCTCGCCACGCACTTCCCGTGGATCGGTCTTCGGACCGCGGATCCCGACGGGGGCCACGTCGCGTACTTCAGCGGCATTCGAAATCCCATCGGCGTGAAGGTGGGGCCCGGGATGTCCGTCGAACAGCTGGTGGCGCTGGTCGAGCGGCTCGACCCCGACCGGGAGGTCGGGCGACTCACCCTGATCCACCGATTCGGACACGCCGGGATCGATGCGGGACTGCCTGCGATGATCGAGGCCGTCGCCCGAACCGGCAGTCGCCCCCTCTGGGTCTGCGACCCGATGCACGGCAACACCAGGACCGTGGTTCCGGATTCCGGCCCGCTGGCGGGGAAGACGGTGAAGACCCGTTCGTTCGACGACATCCTCGACGAACTCGAGCGGGCGTTCGAGATCCACGCCGCCTGCGGTTCGGCGCTGGGCGGGGTGCACTTCGAACTGACCGGTGAGAACGTGATCGAGTGCACCGGCGGCGCTCGGGGGCTGGTCGATGCCGATCTCGGTCGCGAATACCGCTCTCAGGTCGATCCCCGACTGAACTACGAGCAGTCGCTGGAGATGGCGATGCGAATCGCACGCCGGATGCGGGATGAAACCACCTGAAGCGGTGCGGACGTCGGCCGCGTCGAGGTGATCGCGAGCATCGGATTCATCCAGCCGAGCCTTGAACCGGCATCTCATCGCAGCTGGAATTTCATCCAGTTGCTCCCGCGACTCACCATTCCCACACCGTTGTCCCGCCAGGAGAGAGAAACCATGTCCATGTCCATGTCCACCCGTGCGCTCGTCGCCATCGGTTCGGCCGGCGTCGCCTCGATCGTGTCCGCCGACGTCATTTCGTACACCCACGACTTCACGCCGGATGGTCGCATCCATGCCGACCTCTCCAATCCCACGGGGACCTCGAACCTCAAGGTCGAGGATGCCTTCGATTCCAGCTTCTGGCTCGCGGAACTCTCCCAATTCGACTCGTCGCTCGGAACGCTGACCGGCGCGGTGATCTCGATCGACCTCGAGTTCGGTGCCATCGCCACCACCTCCTCATCGAGTGGAGGCTCCATCACTCAATCCTTCGGCGGTCCGGTCGACGTCGAGGGAATCACGTACGGAAACGTGGGTACCGGTGGCGGCAACGGTGGGGGGCCATCGAGCGTCATCACCCTCGCCACCACGGTTTCAGATGTCTACTCGGTCCCGTTGGGGAGCGACGGAATCGGGATTTCGTTGGAAACGGCGATGACGGGGACCGGGACCTGGACATGGAGCTACCGGCCGACGGTCGACGAGTTCAACTGGGCCGCGAGCATGACCGATGTGTCGTTCTGGCTGGAGGACGGTGCCTCCGTCTCGGTCGAATACACCTACGAACCGAGCAACGCCGTGGTGCCCGGTCCAATGGCCGCGGCGGCCCTCGCCGCGGTCGGGCTGGTGGGGCATCGTCGACGTCGGTGACGCAAGCAGTCCGTGCGAGCCTCC
>JAQWJM010000034.1:0-2873 GCA_029248335.1 Phycisphaerales bacterium | reverse complement strand
AGCCGGACCTCGGCGCAGGTCGCGGAGCCGGTGAGCACGCCCGAACCCGGTGCGGCCCGCTCCAGCATGGCCTCGAGCTCCGTCACCCGGTCGCGGACGAGCTCGACGGCTTCCCGACGACGTCGCTCCGAGAGATTCGCGCCCCAGCCGCGGTGCAACCCGGGGGCGTCCGCTTCCGAATTCGTGGAGGCGTCGTTACGCTCCGATTCCCGATTCATCATCCGAGGAGATCTCCATCATGAAGAACACCGTCATCGCATCCGCCGTCATCGCCGCCCTCTTCGGAGGATACGCCGCCGTCGACGCGTTGGATGCGGCCGCACCGGACGTCCGGGCCGTCGTCGAAGCCGCCCGTTCGAGCGTCGCCTCGGCCCTGCCCGCGCATTGCGAGGTTCCCTGTGGGATCTACGACGACCACGCGGAGGTCGAGCGAATGCGGCTCGACGCGGCGACCATGCGAAAGGCGTCGGCCCAGATCGACCTGCTCGCCGGGAAGGTCGATGCGGCCTCGCTCAACACCATCACCCGATGGGCGATGGTGAAGGAGGAGCATGGCCGGAAGCTGCAGCACACCGTCGCCTGGTACTTCGTCGCCCAGCGGGTGAAGGCACCCGCCGGTGCGGACGTCGCGGCACGGGAGGACTACCACCGCCAGCTCGCCGCCTTCCACCGGATCACGGTGGCGGCGATGAAAGCGGCCCAGAATCTCGATCCCGCGGCGACCGACGAGCTCCTCGCCGCGATCGACGCGGTGGCACCGTGGTACCCCGCCAAGAAGGCGGATGCCGGGCTTGTGGAAGGCCGTCATCTCGCGACGGAAGACGTCTGGCGGACGTCGCCCGGCGGTTGAGGCCGGTGATTCCCGCACCCCGCGACGCCTTCGCCCCCGTGACCGGAGGCGAAGGCGTCGTCGTTCGTGGTGGAGTTCGAACCGTGGCCGGGTACGCTCTGGTGCCATGACCGATCTCGATCGATATCACCGACAGATGCGACTGCCCGGCATCGGGGCGGAAGGCCAGGCCCGACTGGGCCGCGGTTCCGTCTTCATCGCCGGATGTGGTGCGCTCGGAACCGTGGCGGCGGACCTCCTCTGTCGAGCGGGTGTCGGGACCCTGGTGATCGTCGACCGCGATCTCGTCGAGTCGACGAACCTTCAGCGACAGACCCTCTACACCGAGCGGGACGCGTCGAGGTCGACGCCGAAGGCCGAGGCGGCACGACTGCGTCTGGCCCAGGCCAACTCGAACGTCCGGGTCCGGGCCTTCGTCGAGGAGATCGACTCGGAGACGATCGCGTCGCTCGCCGAGGGGTGCGATCTCGTTCTCGACGGACTCGACAACTTCGAGACCCGGTATCTCCTGAACGATTTCGCGGTCTCCACCGGCGTCCCCTATCTCTACGGCGCGGGCGTCGCGACGCAGGGAATGTCCATGCCGGTGCTCTCGCGTCGCGGGCCGGGATCGTCCGCGACGATCCGTTGGAACGACGCGGAAACGACCCCGTGTCTTCGATGTCTGTTTCCGACGCCGCCGCCCGCGGGAAGCACGCCGACCTGCGACACCGCGGGGGTCCTGGGATCCGTCACCATGACGGTCGCGGCGCACCAGGCGACTCAGGCGATCAAGCTCCTGGTCGGAGACGTCGGTGCGGTCGATCGCTCGCTTCGTTCGTTCGACCTCTGGACCAACGTCAATCGATCCCTCGGCATCGAGGCGTCGATCGATCCCGATTGCCCGTGCTGCGCTCGCGGTCAGTACGAGCATCTCGACGCGGCACCGGTATCGACCCGGATCCTCTGCGGACGGAACGCCGTCCAGATTCGAAGCGAGGCGGGCGACGTGGAAATCGATCTCGACGCCGTCGCGAATCGGCTCGCGGGACTCGGGACGATCGAGAAGGTCGACGGATCGATCCGCGGACGGCTCCGCGACGAGCGATCGCCGGATGGAGATCCGGTCTCGGTGGTGGTTTTCGCGGACGGTCGGGCGATCATCGAGGGCGCCACCGACCCCGCGTGGGCCCGCGGCGTGTTCGATCGGGTCGTCGGGCGTTGAGTTCACGTCGCCGGTCGAGATGATTCGCCGGTGTCGCTAGAATTCAGCAGTCCGGGGATGTGTCTCCCCGGCATGAATCGAACAGACCCGTTCTTCTGGAAGAGAGTCCCCACCGATGCCGACCCTGACCACCAGCACCTTCGGAAACGCGATCGCCCGCGGATCCACCATGAGTCTTGAATACCTTCTCGGGCTTGCGGAGGACATCCCCGCCGATCGCTGGCACGACAAGTGCATGGACGGAATGAACCACCCCGCGTTCATCTACGGCCACCTTGCGATCTACCCCAACCGCGTGCTCGGCGCTTTTCTCGACCGCGAGGATCTCTTGATCGAATGTCCGTTCGACGATGCACCGCTCGGCCAGGGCGAGGACGGGTCCGGTGACGCCGCGCTCTACCCGGCGAAGGACGTCGTGCTTCCGTTCATGAAGGAGCGGTACGAGACCATCATCGGCGTCCTCCCCGACGTTCCCGCCTCGGTGTTCTCGGCCCCGAACCCCATGGAGGGCCGGTTCGCGGAGATGCTTCCCACTCGCGGGGATGCGGTGAGCTTCATGATGAACAACCACATCATGATGCACGCCGGTCAGGTCAGCTTCTGGCGTCGCGCCATGGGCATGGGCTCCTTGAACCCTTGAACCCTTGAACCCTTGAAGAAGCCCTGACTCCCTGAATCGGCTTTGAAATCACCACGCTCCGAGGGCCAGTAAGGTCCTCGGAGCGTTTTCATGTTCGAAGCGGTCCGCTCACCTCCAGGAACCCCGGCATGCAGCACCACTCGATGACCAGTCTCCCGCGTCTGCTCGTGATCGCGGTC
>JAQWJM010000152.1:0-6130 GCA_029248335.1 Phycisphaerales bacterium | reverse complement strand
TCGCGATCGTCCGGTTCGAGTTCGAGGTGGTCGAAGACCCAGTCCGCCGCGAAGGGCGGCGTGGCCATGTCGTACCAGCCGCCGGCGTGGAAGACGCGGAGTCCGGGATTCCGCACCATCGCGCTGCGAAGGTTGGACGCGACGTCGACGTATCGGTTCTCCCAGCGAGAATAGTCCCAGGGTCGGACGCGACCGGTGAGGATCTCGTACGGAAGATCGCTCTTGAAGTCCAGTTCCCGACGGACGTAGTCGTTCAGCGTCGCGGTGTAGGGCCCGCGAATCGCCTCCATGCTCGGATCGAACTCAGGCGACTGTCCCGCCGCCCGGGCGTCACGGCCGACGAATCGCGAATCGAGGCGGCCCACCGTCTTCCGCTCCGTTCGAAGCAGTTCCTTCTGGAACGGTCCGCCCCAGATGCGAAGATCCCATTCCTCGAGGAACGCGGGCTCGAGCCCGGTGAGTCGCGAGAGTCCCGCGACCACCACCGCCCGTTCGTCCGCGGGCAGCTTGTTTCCGGCCGCGAGCGCCGGCATGTATCGCTCCATCGCGAATCCCTCCGCCGCCTCCACCACGGATTCGACGGTCGGAAAACGTTCGCGATCGACCCGGCCGTGGTACCAGCCGGTCGCGGCGTAGGTCGGGAGATAGAGCACGTCGGGCAGGATGTTCGATCGGTTGAACCGGACGGTCCCGAAGTCGAGCACGCTCGAGACGAGGACCACCCCGTTGAGGAACATGCCGTGTCGGGACTGCAGCTCGCTCGCGAGCCACGCGGCGCGGGTCGTGCCGTAGCTCTCCCCCGCGATGAACTTCGGCGAGTTCCATCGACCGTTGCGAGTGGTCCAGAGTCGGATGAACTCCGCGACCGCCCGACCGTCGCGTTCGAGTCCGTGGTACAGCCCGTCGTCCACGCCGTCCTCCGCCCGGCTGTAGCCGGTGGTGACCGGGTCGATGAACACGAGGTCCGTCAGGTCGAGGAGCGTGGTGTCGTTGTCGACGAGGTTCCAGGGCGGCGGGGTCAGGCCGCCGGCGTCGCCCATCGCGACCCGGCGCGGGCCCCACGCCCCGAGATGCAGCCAGACCGAACTCGAACCGGGGCCTCCGTTGAAGCAGAAGGTCACGGGTCGCGTCGCGGGATCGGGCAGCGTCCACGCGTCCGCCGGGTCGGAGGACTCCGCGGCGGCCGTGCCGGGTTCGAGCCGCTCGTAGGAGACGAAGAAGATCCGCGCCCGAACTTCACCGTCGGACTCGTTGAAGAGCGGAAGCGTTCCCGCGGTCGCGCGGTACCGCAGCGACTCGCCGTCGACTTCGATCTCGTGCTCGGTGACGCTGTCGACGTCCGGAAGCAGCACGGGCGGTCCGGATTCCGGCGCCACGGGTTCCTCGATCACGACCTCGAGGTCGACGTCGGCATCCTGGGCCGCGGCGAAGGTGATTCCGGTCGAAAGCGACGCAAGCGTCGCGACGAAGATGAGCGGTGCGTTCATGGCCGGATGGTAGCAGTCCGGAACGACTCCTCGAATCAGGGACAGATTCCCCAGCCGACCAGCAGCAGACCGATGTCGATCCCACCGACCACGCCGTCACCGTCGAGGTCCTGCTGGCAGCCGCTGCAGTCGCCCCAGGCGCTGAGCAGCGAACCGAAGTCGATGCCGTCGACCACGCCGTCGCCGTTGAAGTCGGGGCAACCGCCCCCACCACCGCCACCGTCGTCGAATTCGATGATGAAGCTCTTCGCGAGCGAGTCGACCGGGACGTCGTTGAACTGGTCGCTCGGGCCGGTGGCGTTGCTGAAGTGTCGACCGACGGTGCCGTCGCCGCTCGGCTCACCCGGCGCCCAGTTGTCGTACTCGAGCGGATCGCCGGTGATCCAGGTCCACGCGCCACCGAGATTCTCGAGGCCGATGAACGGGCCGCCGTTGCCGATCGCGGTGTCGGGCTGTTCCCAGAGCGACGTGTACGTGCCGAGGTTGAGGTTGACCCAGTACGCCTCGTCCTGCGTCTCGTAGGTCACGAGGTGCCCTCCGGCCTCCTCGGCCATCGCCCGGGCGGTCGCCCAGTCGATTCGCGGCGACACGATCACCCCGCGATAGGTGTGACCGTTCCCGCCTTCGGCCGTCGTCCAGGTGACGCCGTCGTTGATGCCCGGATCGGCGTCGAACTCGACCAGCGCCATGGCGAAGTCGTCGTCGAAGCAGTCGTTCCAGTTCCCCGCGGGGTAGACCTGACCGAAGTCCTCGGGTGCCGGATTGTCGTTCGGCTCGCCGGGCGTCCAGTTGGTCCAGTCGAACGGCTCGCCGGTCACCCAGCCCCAGTCGCCGCCCGGCTCGGAACCGTCGGGATTCTGCACGAGTCCGAATGCACATCGGGTGTAGACGGCCGGGGTGCCGATGCCGACGAAACCGGTGACGAACGCGGTCTCCTCCGGGGAGGTGAGGGTGCCGAGGTGCCCGCCGAGGATTTTCGCCTCGCCGGACGCGGTCGCGAACGAACTGCCCGCCCCGAGCCACTTGACCGCGTAGAAGTTTCCGTTGCCACCGTCGTCGACCGACCATCGGGCGACGACCTCCGTCGGATATTCCGGCGGAAGCTCGCCGTTCTGCACCGAAAGCGTTCCGGTGCCACTGGCACCGTTGTAGCCGCCGACTCGGAGCAGATAGGTCTCTCCGGCGATTCCGTTGAAGGCGAGCCGGGACGTGTAGCCCGTGCAGTCGGCACCATCGTCGTTGCAGCCGATCAGCGCACCGTCGCAGGAGGCGTAGACCGCGAGTCGGGTGTCGAAGGTGGCGTTGTTGCAGGTCGACACCACGATGCCGTCGGTCTCGTCCGGGGTCAGCAGGTACCAGATGTCGGAACCGAAACCGGTGCCGAAGCCTTCGTTGCAGCTTTCCGGGAGTTCGGGGCCGTCATCGGTCGTGTCGAGCGTGGAGAACGGCGTGGTGCCGAATTCGATCACGATCGCGTCGGCACAGTCGTCGTTGGTCGGCGCGGGCGGACCGCAGACGTCGATCGCGATGGCGGCGCAGGACTCGTCCCACACCACGTCGCAGCAGAAGGGGTCCGAATCGCAGATCGTCGCACAGCACGTCGCGTCGCTGCAGCCGGGGCCGTCCGACGCCTCCTGGCAGGGCTGGGCCGCGGTGCCGCACGCGCCGGGGATCGGCGCGCCGAGCGTGACCACGACGGCACCCTGGAGAATCGTGCCCGCGACGAGATCGGTGGTGTCGTCCCAGGTCGAATACGCACCGACCGCGACTTCGCCGTCCATCGCCACGAAGGCGGTGCCCGGATCGAAGAGCGTGGAGCCGTCGATCGGTCCGAAGGTTCCGCATTCGCCGGGCTTCGCACCACCGGCGTTCTCACCGGCGAACGGCTGGCCGAGGTCGTAGAACTGCTCACCGGCGGTGCCATCCATTCGAACCGCCAGCCGAAGCTCGCTCGCCCAGTTGGTGGCGGTGGCGCCTTCGTTGTAGCACGTCTCGAGGACCAGGCCGCTCCAGTCGGCGGAGACGATTCGTCGCCCCGCCTCGGCCGCGACCTCGATCGCGTTGTAGTTCGAGCTTTCCGGATCGAGCCAGCCGTCGGCCACGACCCCGTAGGACATGCCGACCAGCTCGAAATCGAGTTGGACCGTGTCCCCCGCCTCGACGGCACCGACGAGGAGCGCGGGAATCACGACGACGGCGGCCGTCGAAACGCGAAAGCGGAACGAAGAATCGTGGGTGGGCATCTCTGGAGCTCCTGTCGCGACGGTCGGGAAAGCACGGATCGGTCCTTCAAAGGTACCGGAGACCCCGCGTATTGCCACCGAAGAACCCGGGGCGACGTTGTTTACAACCCGTCGCCCCGACGGGATCGAGAAGTTATCGGATGACGATTGAAAGGCTGTATTTCGCCCCCGATCAGACGTCCCGACGCATCCGGATCCAGACCCTCGCGAACTCTGACACGCGCTTGATACAATCGTTTGATTCTGCGTCGGCCACCACCCGGTACCCCTTCATGACCACCCGTGAGGACATTCTGAACGCCGCCGTCGAGATCTTCGCCGAGAAGGGACTCGAAGGTGCCTCCGTGCGGGAGATCTGCCAGGCCGCCGGCACCAACTCCGCGTCGGTCAACTATCACTTCGAGAGCAAAGCCGCCCTCTACCGGGATGTCGTCGAGCTCGCCTACAGCTCGGCGACGGTCCATCCGATGCCGACGCTCGAGGACCACGACGGGGACCACCATCGGGCGCTCGAAGCCTGGATCGGCTGGTACCTCCACCGGATCCTCGAGCCCGGCGGCGACGCCGCCAACCGACTCCTCCTTCGTGAATCCGCCAGTCCGTCGGGGGTCCTTGACGGGTTCGTCGAGTCCGTGATCTATCCGGTCTACGCGGGGCTCGAGCGGATCGTCGAAACGATGTGCCCGACGGATCTCGACGCCCGGACGAGGCACCTTCAGTGCGTCTCGATCCTCGGACAGTGCCTCGTGCATCGCGTGTGCCGACCGATGCTCGAGAAACTCCCCGTCGAACCACCGATCCACGAGGCCGGCATCTCGGAGATCGCGGCGATCGTCACCGCCAATGCACTCGCCGCGATCGATTCGACGCGACGGTCCGAGGAGGGATCGCGATGAACCCCCGGCGAAGACTTCCGTCCGTCCTCCTCGCCATCGTCGCGTTCGCGGGCTGCAGCCCCCACGCGCTCCGCGACACCGATCTCCCCGACGTGGAGATCCCCGAGCGTTTCGAAGCGCCCGACGGCCCGAAGGTCGCGGCCCCCGACGCGTGGTGGACGAGTTTCGGCGAACCGGCGCTGGACCGAACCATGCAGGCCGCGTTCGCCTCGAACCTCGGACTGCGACAGGCCTGGTCCCGGCTCGAACAGTCGAACGCCCAGGCCAGGATCGCCGGCGCCTTCCTCTACCCCGAGGTCAACCTCGACGCGTCCGCGGCACGCACCCGCACCGATCCCGCCGACTTCCCCGCAAACACCTCGGACCGGTTCGCGATCGGCCTGGGTCTCACGTGGGAGCTGGATCTCTGGAGACGAATCGCCAATCGCGCGGACGCCGCGTCACTGCTCGCCCGGGCGAGCCGCGCCGACGCCGAACAGACCGCGCTCCTCCTCTCCGGCTCGATCACCGAACTCTGGTTCTCGATCCAGGAGCAGGAACAGCTCCTGATCCTCTTCCAGAGGCAGATCAAGCTGAGTCGGACGCTGCTCGACCTCACCGAACTTCGTTTCGGTCAGGGCGTGGGCGACGGACTTCAGGTCCTGCAGCAGCGTTCTCAGCTCGAGTCGGTGATCGCGGCCATCCCGGAGGTCCGGTCGACCCTCGAGACCAACCGGAACCAGCTCGCGGTCCTGCTCGCCCGGACGCCCGAGTCCCTCGAGAACGATGATCCCTTCGACGCGACGCCGACCCTCCCGGAACTCCCCGCGTTTCCGTCGCTCCCTTCGCCGCGTGATCTCCTCGAACGCCGCCCGGATCTGCGGGCCGCCCACGACCGGGTGGCCGCGGCGGATCTCGAAGTCGCGGTCGCGATCGCCGACATGCTCCCGGCGCTGCGTCTCTCCCTCGACGGTCGCTTCTCCGGCGATCAGGTCTCGAGCCTCTTCGACTCGACGATCGCCAGTCTCTCCGGCGCCGTGCTGCAACCCGTCTTCGACGCGGATCGTCGCGGCGCCGAGGCGGATCGTCGTCGGGCGATCCTGCAGGAACGCGTCGACGGGTTCACCGAACGATTCATCATCGCGCTCCGCGAGGTCGAGGACGCGATCGACCGTGAACGCAACCAGGTCGAACTCCTGAAGCAGGTCCGCATCCAGGTCGACCTCGCGAACCGGACGCTGATCGCGAGCAGGATTCGGTTCGCGAACGCCCAGATCGAATACCTCGACGTGATCACCGCGATCGGCGCCCTTCAGGATCTCCAGCGAAGGGAGATCGGCGTGCAGCGCACGGTGCTCGCCAACCGCGCCCGACTCCTGCTCGCGATCGGCGGCGACTGGACCCGCGATCTCGCACCCCCCACCGACGACGCACCCTCCGAATCGAACCAGCAGGTCGCCACCGACCTCGGCGACTCTTCCACCCGGAACTCCGAATCATGAACCAGGGCTCGACCGACCCCTCC
>JAQWJM010000118.1:0-15559 GCA_029248335.1 Phycisphaerales bacterium | reverse complement strand
AACGCGAACTCCGAGGCGATCATGTTCGCCGACAAGGTCACGCCCGAGATGCGAGCCGCGATCGACGAGGTCGACCGCCGACGCGCCAAGCAGCTCGAGCACAACGAACGCCACGGCATCACCCCGAAGACGATCCAGAAGGCCATCCGCCGCGGCATGGAACGCGAACTCGCGGCGGCCAAGACGGCCCGCAAGGCCATCGGCGAGGACGTCAACGCCGAGACCTACGGCCGCGACGAGCTGGTGACGATGCTCGAGGAGTCGATGCTCGAGGCCGCCCGGGGACTCGAATTCGAGAAGGCCGCCGACCTTCGAGACCGGATCAACCGGCTCAAGGCCCTCCCCGAAGGTGGTGAACTCACCCTCGAAGAGGCCGGCGCGTCCCGCACCAAGGCGGGGAAGGCCGGCTCGAACGCCGGCAAGAGCCGCGGACGCAAGGGGCGTGGCAAGAAATGACCGCGTGATGCCGGGGGCCGTCTCCGCCACGAGGAAAGCCGGTCGCGAGCATCGCGAAGCGTCGGAGGGCCTCCGAGGCACCCGATCCCGGTGAAACGAGATCGCCCAAAAATAGAAAACGCCGCGTCGGGCGGCATCGGGTGGGCGTCGTCGAGATGTTCTAGCGGGCGGTCCGGCTTCGGACGGTCGTACCTCGAAGCCTCATTCCGCCGGTGGCATTCTGGAGGACCCGGCGGGAGTCGATGCGAACCCAGGCCTTGTCTCCGGCGACCTTCTGGGTCGTCTTGGCCGTTCGCAGCTTTGGATTCGTCACCACTCGGGGCATGAATCGGTCTCCGGAGGTCCGGTGCACCGCACCAAACGGTGCCGTGTTGCATCTACTATTCGTCCAAATCGCGGCGTTGTGCCCTCCGATTCCGGAATTTCTTCAATCTTCGCGGGTCGGTACGTCGGGTTCTGGAACGGAATCGAAGACACGGGAGGTTTCCGGACCGGTTCAACCGACGGATCCGATCGATTCCTCTTCTACAATTGGTGACCCATGACCCCCTCGCCCACGCCCACGCCTCCCGCCAATTCGATTCAGATCCGGGGCGCTCGGGAGCACAATCTCAAGGACCTCGACCTCCGTATTCCCCGAGACCGCCTCGTGGTGATGACGGGGGTCTCGGGCTCGGGCAAGAGTTCTCTCGCCTTCGACACCATCTTCGCCGAGGGCCAGCGGAAGTACATGGAGTCCCTCTCCGCGTACGCGAGGCAGTTCCTCGACCAGATGCGGAAGCCCGATCTGGAGTCGATCGACGGTCTCCCCCCCACCATCGCGATCGAACAGCGCGGCGGCGGCCACACCCCTCGCTCCACGGTCGCCACCACCACCGAGATCTACGACTACCTGAGGCTCCTCTATGCCCGGGCCGGTCGGCCGACCTGCTGGCACCAGGACGACGGCGGCGAGATCTGCGGGAATCCGATCACCGCGACCAACCCGAGCCAGATCGTCGAACTGCTGCTCGAACGATGGGCCGGGGCCCGGGCGATGATCTGTGGACCGGTGGTTCGAGGACGCAAGGGATTCCACCGCGAGATCGCCGAAGGACTCCAACGGCAGGGCTTCGTCCGAGTCCGCGTGAACGGCGAGATCCGGGATCTGCGGGAGGTCCTCAAGGAGGAAGGCGAGAACCCGCTCGAACTGGCTCGCTACGAGATGCACGACATCGAGGCGGTGGTCGACCGCGTCAAGCTCGACGCCGAGGGACGCCAGCGGCTCGCGGAGAGCGTGGAGTCCGCGTTCAAGATCGGAACCGGCTCCCTGCTCGTGCTGGTGGAGGAGGACGGCGTCTGGACGGAGCACCGATTCAGCGAGCACTTCGCGTGCCCCGACCATCCGGAGTGCTCGATCGAGGAACTCGCCCCCCGACTCTTCTCGTTCAACTCGCCGCACGGAGCGTGCAAGGCCTGCGCCGGGCTGGGAACCGTCAACGAATTCGACGAGTCGCTCGTGGTGCCGGATCCGACCCGCTCCCTGAAGGAAGGCGCGATCGAGCCGTGGCGGAAGAACGGCCGCCGCATGAACATCTACTACGGCCGCCTTCTTCGGAAGTTCATGGAGGCGTTCGACGTCGATCCCAAGGCACCGGTCTCGACGATGCCCGCCGCGACCATGCGATTCCTCCTGCACGGCGTGCCCGAGGAACTGGTCGCGGAGACCGGCCTCAAGTTCGAAGGCGTCCTGCCGAACCTTCGTCGCCGCTACGAGACCAGCGACAGCCAGTTCGTGCGGGAACGCATGCACGGCTACATGACCGCCTCGAAGTGCGGCGAATGCGGCGGATCACGACTGCAGCCCGCCGCCCGGGCGGTCAAGATCGACGGTGCCCGCGAGACCCTCGACATCTCCGAGGTCACGCACCTCACGATCGAACGGGCCGTGGAATTCTTCGAGGACCTCGTGCTCGGCGTCGAAGGCGAGGCCATCGCCAAGCCGATCCTCCGCGAGGTCCGATCCCGACTCGGCTTCCTCCGATCGGTGGGCCTCGACTACCTGACGCTCGACCGGTCCAGCGGAACGCTCTCCGGCGGCGAGGCCCAGCGGATCAGGCTCGCGACCCAGGTCGGCTCGGGACTGGTGGGCGTCTGCTACGTCCTCGACGAACCCACCATCGGCCTCCACCAGCGGGACAACGACCGGCTGATCGCGACCCTTCGCCACCTGACGGACATCGGCAACACCGTGCTGGTGGTCGAGCACGACGAGGACGTGATCCGACACGCCGACCACGTGGTCGACATCGGCCCCGGCCCCGGGCTGCACGGCGGGCGGGTGGTCGCCCAGGGCACGCCGGCGGAACTCGAGGCGTCGGAGGACTCGCTGACCGGCGCCTACCTGTCGGGACGACGCCGGATCGAGATCCCCGAGGAACGTCGATCGCTCGACGTCCGGAACTCGATCGTGGTGAAGGGCGCCGCGGCGAACAACCTGAAGGCGATCGACGCGACCTTCCCGCTGGACGGGATCGTGTGCGTCACCGGCGTGTCCGGAAGCGGCAAGAGCTCCCTCGTCAACGAAGTCCTGCTCAAGGCCGCGATGCGGACCGTCACCGGCACCAAGATCGTCCCCGGCCCGCACACCCGGATCAACGGACTCCAGCGGATCGACCGGGTGGTCGACGTCGACCAGTCGCCGATCGGTCGGACCCCTCGTTCGAACCCCGCGACCTACACCGGGATCTTCGACCAGATCCGGAAGCTGTTCTGCATGACCAACGAGGCGAAGATCCGCGGCTACCAGCCCGGTCGGTTCAGCTTCAACGTCAAGGGCGGCCGCTGCGAGGAATGCCAGGGCCAGGGCGTGCGTCGCATCGAGATGCACTTCCTCCCCGACGTCTTCGTGGAATGCGAGGCGTGTCGGGGCCGGCGATACAACCGGGAGACCCTCGAAGTCCGCTACCGCGGGAAGAACATCGCCGACGTGCTCGATCTGACCGTCGAGGACGCGGTGGAGTTCTTCGAGGCGCACCCGCGGATCCACCGGATGCTCACCTGCATCCGCGACGTCGGGCTCGACTACATGAAGCTCGGACAGGCGAGCACGACGCTCTCCGGCGGCGAGGCCCAGCGGGTGAAGCTGGCGAGCGAACTCGGCAGCCGGCCCACCGGACACACCCTCTACGTCCTCGATGAACCGACCACCGGCCTTCACTTCGACGACGTCCGGAAGCTGCTCGACGTGCTTCAGCGACTCGCCGACGCGGGGAACACCCTGGTGGTCATCGAGCACAACCTCGAGGTGATCAAGTGCGCCGACCTGATCCTCGATCTCGGGCCGGAAGGCGGCGACCGGGGTGGGGAGATCGTCGCGACGGGCACGCCCGAGGAACTCGCGGAGATGGATCACAGTCACACCGGACGGTGGCTTCGCACCGTGCTTCCGGCGTTCGAAGGCGAACGGGTCGCCATCCGCGAGGCCGAGGCGGAACGCCCCGCCGCCCCGACCGCGAGCCGGAAGAAGAAGCCGGCCGCGTCGAGAACCGCCGCGAAGACCAAGAAGACGAGCGGTCGCAAGAAGGCCGCGGTGAAGACGACGAACGTCTCGAAGGCCGCCACCGCGAAGGCGACGACGAAGAAGAAGACCGCCACCGCGAAGGCGACGTCGAAGAAGACGCCGGCGAAGAAGAAGACCGCGGCGAAGAAGAAGACGACGAAGGCGGCACGAAAGCCCGCGGCCCGGTGAAGCGCGCGACGACCATCGCGGTGGCGATCGTCGCGGGCATCGCCGTCGCCCTCGTGATCCGGTCGGAACTGGCCACCCGGGCCCGTGAGTCGGCCCTGCTCGACGCGATCACCGCCGTGGATCCGGACGTTCGAAGATCCGGCTGGGCGGCGATTCCCGAAGAAAGCGACGTCGAGCGACGCGCCGGAATCGTCGAACGGGTACGGACCGCCGGTCCCGACGCGAAAGCCGATGCGGGGCGGGCGTTCCTCGATCGAGGATGGCGACCCGACCTCGAGACGGACCGGATCGGACTCGCGACCGCGGCCGCCCGGGCCGGTGATCCAGCCCCGCTGCTCGCCTGGTTCGGCGTCGCCTGGGGCTCGGACGCCGGGGCGCTGTCGCGATGGTCGGCGGGACTCGCCGCGGTCTTCGACGGGCGGTCCACGACATCCCCTGCCGGCGTCGATCGACTGCTCGACGCCCTGCTCGCGTCACCCACGGACGCACGACTCCAGGCGATCGAGGCGTGGCGAGCGGATCCGAGCGCGACGCGGTCCGCCCGGGTCGACCGCACCCTCGATCTCGCCCTCGGACTTCACGGACGTCGACCACCCCGAGTCGACGACGAATCGACGGCGATGCAGTCGATCCTCGCCGACGGGGACCCCGGCGCGTCGATCGAGCTCGTCCCGGCCTGGCTGCTCGCGACGCGACCGGACCGACGGAGCCGGTCGGTCCTCGAATCACGATCCGATGCCGGCGACGACGCGGCCCGCCTGGCCCTCGCACTGCAGGACCCGAAAGCGGTGCGACGCGTGAACCGGGCGGTGCTCCTCGACGACGACGAAGGCATCGACCGACGACTCATCGCCGCGGGTCGGCTCGCCTCGCTCGGTTCGCTCGGGCCACGCGACCGGGACCTCGTGCTGTCACTCCTCCGGACGACCCCCGCCGACGCGCGGGGCACGGTCCACGCCGCCGCCATGATCGCCTTCGACACGCTCGATCGGACGACTCGTGACGATCTCCGACGTCGGTGGTCCACGTCGGACGACCCGGCCCCACGCCGCGCCGCGATTCTCCTCGCCGCCCTCGAGACGGTCGAGGGAGACGAGTCGCCGGACGCGGAGGCGATCGCGACGATCCGGGCCGTCGCCGACGATCCGGAGGCGGAACCCGCCGTTCGCCGGACCGCCCGGCTCGGGCTTCGAGCGATGGACGCGTGGGCGGTCGACGATCCGGATCCCGCCGACTACGCGGCCCGGACCGCCCGCCTGCCCGACGGCCGGCTCGACCCCGATGCGGTGATGCTGGGGATCCTCGCGGACGATCCGAACGTGCTTCGACGGCTGACCACGCCTCCCGACCTTCCCGACGGACCGCTCGACGACGCGACGACCCGTGGCTGGGCGACCGAGATCGCCTGGCGGGTGAGCCTGGTGCGCGGGCTCCGGCCCGACTGGTGGAAGACCGCCGGCGAACCCGTCCCCGGCTCGATCCGCAGCCTTCGACGCTGGATCGACCTCCTCGACGCGTGCCGACGACTCGACCCCGGATTTGCGACCACCGACCGACCCGGGGAGGATGACGCACCATGACCAAGGACGACCCGAACCGATTTCGAACCACCCTTCGCTCGCTGATGATGCCCGCGGACACCAACCATCAGGGCACGGTGTTCGGCGGCGTGATTCTCAGCAGCATCGACCAGGCGGGATACCTCGAGGCACGTCGGCACGGCATGCACCGGTGGGTGACCGCCTCGATGGACGGCGTGCATTTTCTCGCCCCGGTGTTCACCGGCGACGTCGTCTCCTTCCGCACCCGGACCGTCGAGACCGGCACTTCTTCGGTGACCGTCGAAGTCCTGGTGGAGGCCCAGCGATACGCGACCGGCGATCTCGTGAAGGTCACCGAGGCGCGGCTGGCGATGGTCTCCGTGAACGCCGCGGGCCGGGCGATCGCCTTCGATTCGCCACCCTCGCAGGGGAATCCTTCGTGACCGACGCCCCGCGGCTCCGACTCGGCTGCCTGATCTCCGGGGGCGGACGCACGGTGCTGAATCTGCAGACCGCGATCGACCGCGACGCGATCCCCGCGGACATCGTGACGGTCATCGCGCATCGTGAGGATCTGCCCGGAGTCGAACGCTGTCGCGCCGCGGGCCTCCCCGTGGAGATCGTGACCGAGTCAGGCCCGGGCCCCGTCGACGAGACGCTGCAGTCCGCCCGCGTCGATCTCGTCTGCCTCTGCGGCTATCTCAGACGTTTCGCGGTCGAGCCTCGCTGGACCGACCGCGTCGTCAACATCCACCCCGCGCTCCTGCCGGCCCACGGCGGCCGCGGGATGTACGGCGATCGCGTGCACGCCGCGGTCCTGGCCGCGGGTGATCGGGAGACGGGCTGCACCGTCCACGCGGTCGACGAGATCTACGACCATGGCGCGGTGATTCTCCAGCGACGATGTCCGGTCCGTCCCGACGACACGACCTCGACGCTGGCCGCCCGGGTGTTCGAGGCGGAGTGCATCGCCATGCCCACCGCGATCCGGGAGCTCGCGGAAGGCCGGATCCGGATCGAACGGGGTCGGGTGATCCGGACGACGACGACTCCTGCGACCGATTCCGCCTGAACGCCGCGGTGATCGCCGGCCCGGCTGCTAGCATCGAGTCGATGCGATCGCCGACCACCCGAATCCGGACCGCCGACCGACGCACGCCCGCGATGGTGATGCTCGTCACGCTGCTCGCCGCGATCCTCCTCGGGAACGTGGCGCGAGGCGACGATGCGGACGACGCCGCCGCCCTCGAACGCCGGATCGTCCGGACCTTCGCGAGCGGGGACCACGACGCCGCACTCGTCCTGGTCGATCGGTACATCGCCGCGTGGCCGGACGCACCGCACATGCGCTACAACCGGGCCTGCGGCCTCGCCCTGCTGGGCCGTCGCGACGAGGCCGCCGCCGCCCTGCTGGTCGCCGTCGAACGCGGGTTCCGCGATTTCGAGGTGATGCGTCGCGATCCGGATCTCGCCTCGATCCGCACGCACCCGACGTTCACCGCGATCCTCGAAGCACGACGTCGACTCGATCGCGGCACCGCGGACAAGCAGTTCGACGCATGGCGTCGCCGGTACGGCGACGACTACCACTACGAGACCGACGAGGAACACCGCCTCCACTTCGCGACCGGGCTCGATGCCCGGGCCCACGCGGACATGAAGCAGATCATCGCCCGGCAGGCGACCCACCTGTCGACCCGGCTCTTCAAGTCGCCGCCGCTCGACTGGTGCCTGGTGGTCGTTCCATCCGCCAACCACGTCCGCGAGGTCTTCCAGCGGATGCTCGACGTCTCCGATCCGGCCCGGACGCCCGGGGTGTATCTCCATGGCAAGCGTCTGCTGGTCACCCGCGACATCGGCGAGAGCCTTCGGCATGAATTCACCCATCGCATGCACTGGGCCGACATGGACCGGCTCGGCCAACGGCATGCGATGTGGGTCCAGGAAGGGATCGCGAGCCTCTACGAGGAGTACGTCTGGACGGACGACGGGCGGATCCGGTTCGTCCCCAACATGCGGCACAACATCGCCCGTCGACAGGTGCAGGCGGGGATCTCCCTCGCATGGTCCAAGCTGTTCCAGCTCGACACCGACGCCTTCTTCGCCGGCAACGCCCGCTTCTATCCGCAGGTCCGCTCGATCTTCGAATTTCTCGCGTCCGTCGATCTGCTCGAAGCGTGGTACCGCGCCTATGTGGAGACTTTCGACAAGGATCCCGGAGGCGGCCGGGCGTTCGAAACGGTCTTCGGGCTTCCGGTCGAACAGGTCGAGCAACGATGGAAGTCCTGGGTGCTCGACCGGGGGGCGATCGACGACCGGGTCGAACAGGGCGATGCGTCGATCGGCGTCTCGGGGACCGATGCCGGGGACGGCGTGCGGATCGAACGCATCATCGGCCGCAACGCCCGCCGGGCCGGACTTCGCCGCGGGGACGTGATCGTCCGCGTCGACGACCAGCCGGTCCGGGCCCGCGGCGAACTGATGCTCGCGATCGCGGCCCGGGACATCGGCGAAACGATCCGCGTGGAGATCCGAAGAAGAGACCAGCGGCTGGTCATCGCGGTGCGACTGGAAGCCTTGCGAGGTTCGTGAGCGGGACCACGGCGTCCGGCGATCCCGGCCCGACGCGGACCGCGAAGAATCCGCCCGGGTAGACTGGCGGCCCCGACATGCCAGACGATGCCCCCAAGACCTTCCGTGCCGACTTCAAACGCTTCTTCGGACGCGGGCTGGCGGTCCTGCTTCCGTCGGTGCTGACGCTCTGGATCCTCGTCAAGGCCTATCAGTTCGTCGATTCGGCGATCGCCCAGCCGATCAACTCGGGGATCCGCGCCGGCATCGCCGAGACCGCGGATCGCTGGCCCGCCGTCGGCGAGCAGTTCGTGCCCGACGATGCCGAAATCGCCGAGGAGATCGAGGCGAGGTCCGGCGAAAAGGGTGCGAACACCGACCCCGTCACGGTCCGCCGGGAACTCACCCGACGCGAGGTGCGAACCTGGTGGAACGACAACGCCCTCGCCCTCGACTGGATCGGGATCCTCGTCGCGGTGCTGAGCGTCTACTTCGCCGGCCGCCTGCTGGGCGGTTTCCTCGGACGGCGGGTGCAGCGTCGGTTGGAACGGATCATCACCAGCGTTCCGATCTTCAAACAGGTCTACCCCTACGTGAAGCAGGTCGTCGACTTCCTGTTCTCCGACGACAAGCCGATCAAGTTCAACCGGGTGGTGGTGGTCGAATATCCGCGGCGCGGGATCTGGGCGGTGGGCCTGGTGACCGGGAGTTCGATGCGGAGCATCGAGGAGGAATCCGGCGAATCGCTGACCATCTTCATCCCCAGTTCACCCACGCCTTTCACCGGGTACACGATCACCGTGCCCCACGACGAGGTCCACGAACTCCCGATCAGCATCGACGAAGCCCTCCGATTCACCATCTCGGGCGGCGTCCTGGTGCCTCCGCATGAATCGATTCCCGATCGGGATGCGGCCGCGAGCCGACCCGAAGACGCCGAGCCGCGTATTCTTCAACAACCAGACACCCCACCCCGCGATTCCACGCGAAACGAGTCCAAGGAGTCCTGACCATGCAGATCATCGTGACCGGGCGGCACGTCGAACTCACCGACGCGATCGAGCAGTACGCGATCAAGCGATGCAACCATCTCGAGAAGTATCGGGAGCATCTTCAGTCGATCGAGGTCGTCCTCGACAAGGCGAAGATCGAATTCGACGTCGAAGTGAAGATCGACGTCCCCCACCACTCGATGTTCGTGGGCCGGGCCGCCCACGAGGATCTGTACGCCGGAATCGATCAGGCCATCGACAAGGTCGACCGCCAGTTGCACGACTGGAAAGAAAAGCTCCAGAGCCACAAGTAGCCCGCCCCCCGGAACCAGACATGAAGCTTCGCGACATCGTGGTCGACCAGGCCATCTTCACTTCGCTCACCGCCACCAAGGCGAAGGACGTCCTCGAGGAACTGCTCGACGGACTCGTCGCCTGCGAGGCGATCGCCGCGGAGCAACGCGACGTCTACCTCAAGGAGGCCCTCAAGCGGGAACGGAAGGGATCGACCGGCTTCGGCCACGGCGTGGCGGTCCCCCACGTGAAGGCCCCGGGGCTCGAGAAGCTGACCGTCGCCATCGGCATCAGCGAGGAGGGCGTCGACTTCAACGCCCTCGACAAGCAGCCCGTGCACTCGATCTTCCTGCTGATCAGCCCGGAGGAGCGGCCCGAGGAACACATCGACGCGATGGAGGCGATCTTCGGAAATCTGAGTCGTGACCAGTTCCGTCGCTTCCTGCGGCAGGCCAACAGCGTGGAGGAGATCCTGACCCTCCTCGACGAGGCCGATTCCGGAAACGCCGTCGGCTGAACGACACCCATCATGCCGAGCCGGAAGGTCACCATCTCGAACCGACTCGGGCTGCACGCCCGACCCGCCATGCTCCTCGCGGAGCGGGCATCGACGTTCTCGTCGACCATCAGAATCGCCCGCGCGGATGCGGGCGAGCCGGTCGACGGCAAGTCGATCATGCAGCTCCTGATGCTGGCAGGCACGTCGGGGACGGTGCTGAAGATCACCGCGGAGGGCGACGATGCGTCGGCGGCGCTCGCCTCGATCGCGGAACTGATCGAACGAGGATTCGAAGACGACGAGTGACCGCCCGCCGTTTCCGGCCCGGTCCTCCGCCGACTACAACCCGCCGAGCCCCTCGGCGGCCGAAGGTCGCGTCATGAGGCCTTGAATGGCCTCGTGGGGTGCGACCCCCTTGAAGAAGATCCCCTCGACCGCGGTGGTGATCGGCATCTCGAGATCGAGGTCCCGGGCCCGCGCCAGCACGCTTTCGACCGTCGGAACGCCTTCCACCACGCACTGCTGCTCGTCGAGGTACGTCTGGAGAGACGCCCCTCGGGCGATCGCCTCGCCACAGGCCCGATTGCGACCTTCCTTGCTGAAGCAGGTCGTGGCGAGGTCCCCGACGCCGGCGATGCCGAAGAATGTCCGCGAGTCCGCCCCGGCGGCGGTGCCGAACCTCGCCATTTCCGCGAGGCCCCGCGCCAGCAGCGCGCTCTTGGCGTTGATGCCCAGCTCCAGCCCGTCGCAGATCCCCGCGGCAAGGGCGATCACGTTCTTGAGCGCTCCCGAGAGTTCGACGCCGACCAGGTCCTCGCTCTCGTAGATTCGGAGCCAGGGCGTGCCGAACGTGCGGTGCGTGGTCGCCGCGGCGGTCGACGATGGCGACGCCGCCACCATCAGGGCCGGAAGTCGCCGCGAAAGTTCGGTGGCGATCGTCGGTCCGCTCAGCACGCAGACCCGCGTGTCGCCCAGCAATTCGTTCAGGATCAGACTCGGTCGGAGTCCGCTGCCGATCTCGAGCCCCTTCGCCGTCGAGACCACGAGCGAATCGGAGACGACATGCGGACGGATCCGATCCCAGACCGGCCGGATGAACTGCGTCGGAATCGCGTTCACCAGGACCCGACCTTCCGCGAAGATGCCGGGATCATGCTCGAACTCGACGGCATCCGGGATCCGCCAGCCGGGAAGCCGGGGACTTTCCCGAGTCTTCCGCAGGGCCTCCACCGAGGCCTCGAACGGGCCCCAGACCCGGACCCGGGGGGCGCCGGCCTCGATCGCGGCGGCCGCCATCACGAGGCCCATCTGGCCGTCGCCGGCGACGATGACTTCGTCGGTGCTCATGCCTCTGAGTCTACGGGAGGGACGGGCCTGAAGCGTCGGGGCCACGGATCCGGATCCCGGACCGCTCGAACCGGAACCGGGGAACCAACGTAGGCGAGAAGCCGGATACAATCCGGCGTCGTCCGGAAGGCGGATCGGCCGGTTCACGGTCCATCTCTCTCCGACCTTCCCGGACGTCGCATGACCGATCCAGGTCCCGGAGCACCCATGAGCCAGATGACCGCGCCGACGCCGGCCTTCTCCCCCGAACCCCAGAACGAAGCATCCGACCAGGGAGGCCGCCGACTCGAACGGCAGCTCTTCATCGCGTTGCTCGGCGGCATGCTGCTGCTGGTGAGCGGCATCGCGCGGCTGTTCGGTGCGAGCGCCGCGGTCTCCGACATCCCGGCCGCCATCGGCGCGATCCTGCTGCTCATCCCGCTCCTCAAGGGTGCGATCCGCGAGATGAAGCGCGGCGAGCCGTCCAGCGACGCCCTCGCCACCCTTGCGGTCATCGCCGCGATCGCGGTGAACGATCTCCGCACCGCCGGCTTCCTCGCGCTCTTCCTCTGGCTCTCGAAGCTGGTGCTGAGTCGAACCGCCTGGGGCGCCCAGCGGGCGATCCGCGAACTCGTCGAACTCACGCCGGACGTGGCCCGACGCCTCGATGCGGACGGCAACGAATCCGAGGTCAAGCTCGCGAATCTCGCGATCGGCGACATCGTCCGCGTCCGCCCGGGCGAGAACCTCCCGGTCGATGGACGCATCGCGAGCGGCTCGAGTTCGATCAATCAGGCCTCGCTCACCGGCGAAGCCGTCCCGATCGAAGCGGCCGCCGGCACCGACGTCTACGCCGGCACCACCAACCTCACCGGACAGATCGACGTCGAAGTCACCGCGGTGGCGGACGAGACCACGATCGGCAAGGTCGAGTCCCTGATCCGCGAGGCGGAAAGCGCCCGCAGCGATCGGCAGGAGATCATCGAACGCCTCGCGGGGTTCTACGTCCCCGTGGTGATCATGGTCTCCGCCCTGGTCTGGTTCTTCACCGTCCGAAGCCCCGACCGCGACGAAGCCGCGATCCGGGCCATCACCGTCCTGGTGGTGACCTGTCCGGGCGCCCTGCTGATCGCGTATCCGACGGCCATGGTCGCGGCGTTCGCGAGCGCAGCCCGACTCGGAATCATGATCAAGCAGACCCGGACGCTCGAGAGCGCCGCCACCATCGACACCGTGGTCATGGACAAGACCGGCACACTCACCACCGGCCGGTTCGCGGTGAGCCGCCTCGCCCCGGCCGACGGCGTGGATGGTGCGACGCTCCTGCAGGCCGCGGCCGATGCCGAACAGAGTTCGAATCACCCGCTCGCGCGATCGATCCTCGACACCGCCGAGAAGGCCCGGATCGCCGCCGCGTCGATCACCGAATACACCGAAGTCCCCGGTCGAGGCGTTCGCGCCACACGGGAGGACGGCGTGATCAGCGCCGGACGCGGCGCCTGGCTCCGCGAACTGGCACCGGGCATCGATGCGGAGGTCTCGGAGGTCGAGGAGAAGATCGCGGGCATGTCCAGCGTGCACGTGATGCTCGGTGATCGATACCTCGGTGCCGTGGGCCTCGAAGACAAGCTTCGCCGGAACGCCGGCGACGTGGTCGAGCACCTGCGGAAGCTCGGCGTCCGCCGGATCTGCATCTTCACCGGCGACCGGCTCGACGTCGCCAAGCGGGTCGGCCAGTCCGTCGGCGTGGACTCCGTGGAGGCCGAATGCCTTCCCGAAGAGAAGCACGCGGAACTCAAGCACCTCATCGCCAACGGCCACCGCACGCTGGTGGTCGGCGACGGCATCAACGACGGCCCGATCCTCGCCAGCGCCGACGTCGGCGTGGCGATGGGACTCTCCGGTTCGGACATCGCGACCAACTCCGCCGGCGTGGCCCTGATGCACGACGACCTCCGGCACGTGCCGTTCCTGCTGGAGATCGCACGCCGGACCAAGGGGATCATCACCCAGAACATCGCGGTGAGCCTGCTCCTCGCGGTGGTCGGCCTCGCCCTCGCGGCGACGGGGAACATCAACATCTGGCTGACCCCCTTCTATCAGGCGGTCGCGTACCTCTTCGTCATTCTGAACAGCCTCCGGCTGGTCCGGTTCGGCGAGGACTTCGCCGAGGACGAGCAGGCCCGACGCCGGCTCGAGGCGGAACGGGAGCGTCGCAAGAGCCGCAGCCGGGAGGCCTCGGTCCGCCTGGCCAGGAACTGAACGGACGATCGAAATCCGGAAGATCGGTTTCCCAATCAAGGTTGCGCTCTCCGCCGCACCTCGAGCGAGCCGCCTTCATTCCGGAACACTTCATCCATGCAGACCCTCGTCGAATCGTCGGATTTCGTCCCCCTGCTGATCTTCGGAGGCTCTTTTCTGGTGGCCGTCGTCGCCATCATCGCGGGCGTCGGCCAGAAAGTGCTCATCGGCCGGAATCGGGAACGAACGCGGCAGGAGATCGCCGCCTATGTGGCGGAGGGGACCATGACCGCCGACGAGGGCGAACGACTCCTTCGGGCCGGCAGGTGAATCCTCCCCCGGCCACGAATGGGGTACGCTCGAGCACATGAGCGACGGGAATGAAACGCGACGTGATGCCGGCCTTCCACCGGCGTTGTCGCGGCATCGACCCGGACTCGCCGACCGACTCCACGACGTCGAGGGAATCACCGCGACATCTCCTGGGAAATCCCCCGTTCCCGCCTCGATCACGCTGCCCCGCGAAGGCCGACGGCCGCTCGCGCTGTTCGTGCTCGGCGCCGGAGACGGCTCGGTGGTCGAGACCCTGCGCCAGGCGATGCATCGCGAACGGACCGATACCCTCGTGGTCGTCGTCGAACCCGATCGGAGACTCCTGGCGGGCTCGTTCTCGAGCCATGACTGGTCCGCGATCCTCGCGGATCCACGCATCCGCTTCGCCGACGGCGAACCGATCGACGACGCGATTCGAGACGCGCTCCCCGACGCGGCGGACCCGCTTCGGGCGATCGTGACCGGCGTCGGACTCCTGCCCGGCGACGTCGCTCGATTCGAAACGCTGCGCGAGAAGATCCTCGAGATCGGACGCGTCGCCAACACCCGGTTCCTGCTGGAGGCCTCGCGACAGTCCGAACGTCGATCGACGCCCTCGGGTGCCGGCCCGCCCGCCGGCGACGCCTGGCGGATCGCCGGGATCGTCGACGCGGGCTCGACCGCCCTGCGACATCTCGCCACGTCGATCGGCGCGGCCGCCCGCCGCGCGGGACACGAGGTCCTGATTCGAGCGAGCGACATCCGCCATGATCCGTTCGCCGCGACCGAGGACGCCCGATTCGCACTCGACGTCGATCCCGATCTGCTGCTTTCGTTCCTGCGTCCCGGTCGATCGACGATTCCCTGGCGACACGATCTCGCGACGCTGGTCGTCGCGAGTTCGAATCCCCGACTTCTCCCGTTCGAGACCTTCGACTGGACCGAACGGGATCTCGTCGTCGCGGCCACCCCGGGATTCGCCGCCTGCTACGAGAAGCTCGAGTGCGATCAAGTGATCCGGCCCCTCGCCGCCGACCTGCCGGATCTTCCTTCCCCGGATGACGACGCCGACGGTTCGAAGGAAGCCCGAGGGGCCCGAACGGTCCTCGTCGTCGGGAACATCCCCGGGATCGACGCCGTCGCGCCGGATCTCCCCGACGAGGTTCGACGCGTGCTCGCGGGCATCGCGGAGGACTGGGTCGAGACACCCGGGACGGACGTCGAGGAGATGATCGCGACCACCCGGCTCGATGGAGATGCCGCGTTCCAGTCGCGGATTCGACTCGCCCTCGCCTACGACGCGACCCGAAGACGACGGATCCGCAGCGCGGTGACGCTCGCGGAGGCCGGCTTCGACGTTCGGATCCACGGCGAGGCCGCCTGGGAGCAGGCGATCGCGGGCACCGCCGCCGAAGGCCGCTGGCATGGCTGGCTGCCCGCCGGCGATGATCAGACGGCCGCGTTCCACCGGGCGGGCGTCGTCGTCAACGTGAATTCCTTCGCCGCACCCGGCGGCCTCAACATGCGCACCTTCGAGGTGCCGGCCGCGGCCGGCGTGCTGGTGACGGACGATCGTCCCGCGGTCCGCGATGCCTTC
>JAQWJM010000114.1:0-2912 GCA_029248335.1 Phycisphaerales bacterium | reverse complement strand
CCGATCGAGCGTCGCCGCCGCCCGCTCCGCGGAATCGAAGTCGAACGACCGCAGGGCGATCAGTCCCAGATCGAACCACGACGCCGCCAGTCGGGGATCGAGTGCGAGCGCCTCGTGCAGCGCGGGAATCCCCTCGCCGATACTGGATCGTTCGACGAGAAGCCGACCTTCCAGCAGTCGCGGTCTCGGATCGAGTCGGTCGATCGTGCTGCGGGCGGTTCCGAGTCGATCGAGCATGAGCTGGAAGTCGTCGGGACGACCGCCACCCGCGTCGAGCCTGATCCGCATCGCGTCCACCCGGGCGAGGCTCGATCCGATCTCGGATGGCGACACGGCATCGGATGCCCGGATCGCGTTCGCGGCGGCGGCGAGTGCATCATCGCGACGGCCGAGGACGTGGAACAGACGGGCGCGAGCGGCCTCGATCGCGGCCGTGTCGGATTCGACGATCGTCGCCTCGTCGAGGAGCGCGAGCCCCTCTTCCGAACGCCCGAGTCGTCGCAACGCCTCGGCCCGGAGTTCGATCGGCGCATCGCTCGCGTCGGCCACCAGATCCCATCGACCGAGACCCATCGCGACGCGGGCCCGCCCGGGGCCGTCGTTCATCACGTCTTCGAGCGACCAGGTTCCATGACGACGGCGCATCGCCGCCCGCTCATCGGGCGTCAGCCAGTCCGCCTTCATCGCCTCGACGACGAGCGGCGAGGGTGCGACCGCCCCCGGCACGAGGGCCTGTTCCTGCGCCACCGCGGTCGCCGACAGGGTCAGCGTCGCGATTCCGGCGAGGAGGGTCACGGTCTTGTGGAACATGGTGCGGGTTGGTCGGCGTCGTCGATTCACTTGGACTCGATTCTCCAGACCTTCGGGTCGACCTCGGGGGCTTCGAGCCACCTCCGGGCGGCGGCGTCGATGCCGGCGTTCAGCACGGGATCGAAGAACCGGACCGTGGTGCGATCGCCGTCGCGTTCGCGAAGTTCCACCGCGAAGGGAAGATGGTCTTCGCCGACGAGCCAGAGATCGATGCTCGCGATCTTGCGGTTTTCGGCCATCTCCGTCCCTGGTTTCGGCACGAGGTGAAGCCCGATCACGCCGTCCGCGGACTTCGCGATCCGACCCGGAACCGCCCCCGCGAGCGTGACGTCGAAGTGGCGGATGATGTCCGCGCTTCGTTGTCCGATCGGAATCGGGACGGGGCCGTCGCCCAGTCGAAGCGGATCCCGACGATCCCCCGGCTCGACCACGCGGCGTCGAACGAGCCGCTTCGCTTCGTGGTCGTAGTCGCTCAGGACCCCGTCATCGAGCACGAAGTGTTCGAGCCGTTCCCGAGCCCGACCGCTCGGCTCGATCGAACGCTCGAAGACGATCGCGGCTCGGCGATGCTTTCGTGCCTCGGGCTCGACCTCGGCGGACGGGTCGGCGTTCGGCGTCGCCTCCGCGGCGAGCGGCGGCATCACCATGTACACCCGCCCGAACCGCTTTTCCGTCTCGTCCGCGAGATCGTCGTAGGTGTCCATGCGGACGCGGGAGGCGAAGTCACGGAGGCCAAGGGTCTGCACGTCGATCGCGGCGAGGAGTCGACCGACTTCGCGATCGGCATTCGTGTCGGCGACGTCGTCGGTGGGCGACGGTTGCGTGCGCGACACCCCGGTCAGTCGCATTGAAAGTGGATCGACCGGCGTGCAGCAGGCGGGCGTCGCCGTGCTGCCCTCAACGCCCTCATCGTCGATCGGCATGGCGGCGATCCCGTCGATCGAGACGAAGGCGATGAAGAGCCCCGCGATGACCGAGGTCGTCGACCTGCTCGAACCGATGTTGAAGCCGCGACTTGGCATCCGGTGAACCCCTCCAGAAATCCCGATGCGGGATCTCGTTCATATGTTTCGCGTGAAGCGGCGGCGAGACCACCCCGCGAGGCCGACTTCCCGAAGAACGCGTCGGCATTCTCCCATCAAGACGCGAACTCTGCGTCCGAACGAGCCTGGAAACGGGGTTCCACCCGTCCATCGACCTATGGTGTCCGGATTCCGCCCCCACCCCGAGGAATCGCCGATGCCTTCGCCACCACGCCAGACCATGATCGAGGGCTCCGACGGCCGAAGGCGTCTCGAGACCGATTCGCCGTGGGAACCTCGGATGGGCTACAGCCGCGCAGTCCAGGCGGGGCCGATGATCTGGGTCGCCGGCTGCGTGGGCGTCAATGCCGACGGTACCTGGCCGGAGGGACTCACCGCCCAGACCCGGCGCTGCCTCGAACGGATCGAGGAAGCCCTCGAACCGTTCGGCGTGTCGCTCGACCACGTCGTGAAGGTCCGCATCTACACGACCACGATCGACCGATGGGAGGAGATCGCGGTGGTGATGGGCCCCGCGTTCGAAGGCATCAGACCCGCGAACGTGCTGGTGGAAGTGGCGAAACTCGTCGACGACGCGCTCGTCGAGATCGAAGCCGAGGCGTGGTGCGGGTGATGGCGCCGAGGGTGATCGACCCACGTTTCTTCAGGTCGTTACCGGTACCTCCTCTCGATCGAACCAACCCAGATCTGACTCACTTCAAGGTTTCAATGGACCCACCGCCCGTCGCGGGGTATTCATACGATCGTCCGGTCGCTGCACCATGAACGCTGACGACAGGGACACCAACCAGCAGGTCCGGGGATGGAGAGAACGATGAATTTCACGCCCTCGCGCACTCGATTCCAGAGCCTCGTGTTCTGTCTCGCCGTTCTGGGCCTTCAATCCCGGACCTGGTCCGCGGGCCCCCCGAGGACCGTGAAGGAGAACGTTCGAACGGTCACCGCGGCGGCGGACACGCCCGCAGCCATCGATCCGCTCCCGGTGCGACCCGGCCAGGTGATCGACGAGGCGTCCGGCCAGCCGACCTGGATCGTGATGCTCGATGAGCGACCCGCGGG
>JAQWJM010000082.1:0-33739 GCA_029248335.1 Phycisphaerales bacterium | reverse complement strand
CCCCGGCCTCGCGAGCATCACGCGGGGAGGAACTGGACGATGCCGATCCGGCCTTCGCGGAGGGTGTATCGCACCAGGAGATCGCCCTCGGTCCGTTCGCCGGTGTCCGGATTGACCCGCCACCAGTGTTCGAGATCGACGGCATGATCGCCGACGACGATTCGACTGGAGACGGTGCCTCCGAAGGACCAGCGGGCGAACATGTCGTGGTAGCGGTCCCGAAAGGACGTGATGCCGGACGAGTCGGAAGCAAGGTCGTTCCAGACCTCGACCTGATCGTGGTAGCAATCGCAGAAACCATCGAGGTCCGATGCGTTGTAGGCCTCGAGCTGCCGGCGGGCGAGCGCCTCGATCTCCTTCACGCCGCAGCCTCGTCCTTGTCGCGTCGCACGACTTCCCGAGTCCCGTCGGGCTTGACGTCGACCGCGAAGCCGAGCTGCACCAGGTGCTCCAACGGCCCGTGCGGCTTCGCCTTCTCCTCCTCGAGCCGCTTTCCGGCGGCGGGATTCGCATAGGCGTTGAAAAGCATCGCCTTGATGTTGGCCCAGATGCCCCGCACCCCGCTGAAGGTGAAGTCGACCGCGGTGGGCTCGTACCCGCAGTGCACCATGCAGTTCTGGCACTTCGGATTGCCGCTGGCCACGCCGTAGCGATCCCACTCCGTCTCCTCCATCAACGCCTCGAAGGAATCGACGTAACCCTCCTGCAGGAGATAGCAGGGCTTCTGCCAGCCGAACATGTTGTAGGTGGGGTTCCCCCAGGGCGTGCACTCGAAATCCCGCTTGCCCATCAGGAACTCGAGGAAGAGCGGTGACTGGTTGAACCGCCACCCCTTCTTGCGGTTCGACAGGATCATCTCGAACAGGTCGTTGGTGCTCTTCCGGTGGAGGAATCCGGTCTGGTCGGGCGCCTTGTCGTAGGCGTACCCGGGGCTGATCATCATCCCCTCCACGCCGACCTCCATCATCTCGTCGAAGAAGCCGCGGACCGCGTTGGGGTCGGCGCCGTCGAAGAGCGTGGTGTTCGTGGTCACTCGAAAGCCGCGATCGACCGCGAGCCGGATTCCGGCGATCGCCTTGTCGAAGGTTCCCTCGCGACAGACCGCGAAGTCGTGATGCTCCTCCTGCCCGTCCATGTGGACGCTGAAGGAGAGATACTTGCTCGGCTCGAACCAACCCGCCTCGAGCTTCTCCTTCAACAGGATCGCGTTGGTGCACAGATAGATGTACTTGCGTCGCTTCACCAGTTCCGCGACGAGCTCGCGGATCCCGGGATGCAGCAGTGGTTCGCCCCCGGGGATCGAGACCATCGGTGCGCCGCATTCGTCGACCGCCTTGAGGCAGTCCTCGACGCTGACGTCCCGCTTGAGGATGTGCGGCGGGTACTGGATCTTCCCGCAGCCCGCGCAGGCGAGGTTGCAGCGGAAGAGCGGCTCGAGCATGAGCACGAGCGGGTAACGACGACGCCCTCGGAGCCGCTGGCCGACCACGTAACTCGCGACCGTCCACATCTGGGAAATCGGAACTGGCATCGGACGAGCATCTCCTGCGTTCACGTCGACGCCCCTCGGCGACCGGCCGGCGGGCGTGCTGAGATCTGGGTCGGCGATGGTAGCACGCGCCCGCCGACGATTCCGTGGTCGCGCCCCCCTTGCAAAGCGCAAAAACCGGGAATCGGCCCCTCAACGAAAAAAACGAGGAATCGACGATCCCGGAGGAAGCAGCGGACGTAGCACCACGGTCATGTCCGCACTCACCATTCTTCCACCGCCGCCGCCCTGCGAACTCATCGAGTTCTGCGGGCAAGTTGCGCGAATGATGCCGGCGGCCCTCGGAGGCCGGGTTTCGGGTAGGGTTCCCCGCCGGAGCCATGCGTTGACCGATTCCCAAGAGGCCCATCTCGACGCCGTTCCCGCCCCCGGCGACGCCCGGAAAACGGATGAGGAACTCCTCGTGGCGTATCGCAGCGGTGATCGCGCGGCCTTCGCCGCGCTCGTCGAGCGATACCGCAGCGATCTCGTCCAGTTCCTTCACCGATTCCTCAACTCCCGCGCCGCCGCCGAGGACGTCTTCCAGGACGCCTTCCTGCAGGTGCACCTCTCCGCGGATTCCTTCGACGCCGACCGGCGGTTCAAGCCGTGGCTCTACACCATCGCCGCGAACAAGGCCCGGGACTTCCACCGCAAGCGGAAGCGTCGCGCGGCCGCGAGCCTCTCGGCGCCGGTCGGTGGTGCGGACGGACGCGAGACCTCCCTGGTGGACCTCCTCGAAGGTCCCGCCGAGGACGTGGACGCCGGGCTCATCGAGTCCGAGCGCCAGCAGATGGTCAAGGACGTGGTGGACGCCATGCCCGCCCACTACCGGGAAATCCTCCTGCTCAGCTACTTCCAGAAGCTCAGCTACAACCAGATCGCGGATTCGCTCCAGATTCCGCTCGGTACCGTCAAGAGTCGACTCCATGCCTCCGTCGCGAACTTCGCCGACGCGTGGAAGACGGCGGTCGAGCGACAGAAGCAGCGGAACCGCTCGGACCACAACTGACCGAGTCTCGGCGGGTCGCCGGACTTCGACGAACATGCAGTGTTTCGGAATCGAATGCCCATGAATGACCCCAGCGACATCGGCCACGACCACGCCCCCGACCACGCGGATCACCGCGACCAGGGATCGCCGATGCGGATCGCATCGCTTTCCGACCCCGACCGGGACGCGGTCGATCGCCTCTTCGAAGACGGATTCGACGCCGACGCGGTGAACGAAGGCGACGCTCGGGAGGATGCCCTGAGATCGCTCCTCGGCAATCTCGAGGCCTACCCGACGGAATCCTCGTCCGACACGCTCGTCGACGCCACGCTCGCGGGCATCGATCGCCACGAGTCCGCTCGACGTCAGCAGTTCACGCTTCCTCCGCATGACGAACGATCCCCCCGGGGGATCCACCTTCCGAACTTCTTCGCCGTCGCCGCGTCGCTCTTCCTCGCGGTCGGCATCGGGGTACCGCTCTTCGAGACGATCCGCGACCACGAGCAGATCACGATGTCGCAGCATCGGCAGCGAAATCTCGGCCAGGCGATCGCCGGGTTCTCGTTGGACAACGGCGGATTCATGCCGCTGCTCGACGATGCCCGAACCCAGCGGGACACTCCCCTTCATGGCCAGATCTACTCGGAGAACCTCCGACCGCTGGTGGATGGCGAGCGGTGCGAAGCGGGGATGCTCGAGTCGAGGATCGACGGCGTCGCGACGCCGATGGTCTCCTACCGGGTCTTCGTGAACAGCGATGACTTCCGCCTCGACGGCCTCGCGGCCGACGAGGCCCTCACGGCGGATCCGAATCCGGTGATCGAGTCCTTCCGAGGAGGCGGCCTCCGCACCCATCACCTCGTGGGCGCCCGCCGCCATGATGGTGACGGCATCGTGGTCTGCCGCGTCGATCTCTCGACACCGTTTCTCGAACGCCCCGTCGACCTCGACCACGTCGTCGACACCGATGGCATCGCCCGACCCCGGATCGATCCGATCTGGGTCGCGGATGGATACCAGCACCAGCAATCCGCTGGAATCGGCTGGCCCAGCCTTCGAAGCGACGACGTCCTCGCCCACTGACCAGAAATAAAGACAGGATTATCGCCTATTCCGCCAGGCGACAATCTTGAATTTTGGCAAGAAAGTCCGAATATCAGACCGCCACAGGACTTGGCGCAGCGGGCCGGGGTGGGCTATCATCCTCGATTCGATCGCGTCCACGCAATCCTTCCCGACGTCCCCCTCGGTGCCGCATGCCCAAGAGCAAGTCCCACAAAGGTCTCCTGAAGCGGATTAAAATCACGAAGTCGGGCAAGATCCGATTCCGTCGTCCGCACAGCCGCCACATCAAGAGCAACAAGACCGGCGAGCAGGTGCGCGGCTACCGCCGTCCCCGCTACGCCCGGACCGGTGACATGGGTCGCTTCGGCAAGCTCCTCTTCCGACCGCTCCGTTCGCAGGAGAAGTCGGTCGCGGACGCCGCCGAAGCCGCCAAGTCCACCGATTGATCACGAACCAGTCGTTCTTCCCGGTTCCTTGCAGCTGACCACGGCCGCTCGGAATCACCATCCAACACCAGGATTCGCCCGTCGGGCCTGAAGTGTCTCCATCCGGAGGCCCCCGCCGCGGCAGTCAGGAGAGAGCCATGCCACGAGTTCGCAAGGGTGCGGCCCGTACCAAGGCCAGACGTCGGACACTGCGGAAAGCCCGCGGTTATTACGGAACGAAGAGTCGCCACAAGCAGCAGGCGAAGGTCGCATTGATGCGCGCCGGACGGTTCGCGTTCCGCGACCGTCGGACCCGAAAGCGCGACTACCGCCGCCTCTGGATCACCCGCATCACGGCCGCATGCCGGATGCGTGGCACTCGCTACAGCGTCTTCATGAACGGCCTGCAACGAGCCGGCGTCCTCCTCAACCGGAAGATGCTGAGCCAGATCGCGATCGAGGATCCGTCGACCTTCGACGGCCTCGTCGAGACGGCCAACGCCAACGCCGCCGCCAACGCGGCCTGATCGCCTTCACAGGATCGGCACCGTGACCGTACGGACCGATCTCCTGCGGCCCTCCCCGAACCGGGGGGGGACACCGCGACACCATCACGCCGCCCCCGTCGACACGTCGGCGGGAACGGCTGGTCGAGGACAGAACTGGATGACCACCCGAACCATCCGCGACTTCGGCAAGAGGCAGGACGGTCTTCGCATTCCGGACCTTGTGCGGGTCCAGCGAGACGCCTACGACAGATTCCTCCAGCTCGATGTCGAGCCCGAAAAGCGGGCGACGAGCTTCGGTCTCGAAGGACTCCTCCGCGAGGTCTTCCCGATCGAGAGCTACGACGGATCGATGCGACTCGAGTACGTCAACTACTCGATCGACGAACCCCGATACACCCCCGACGAATGCCGCGAGCTCCGGCTCACCTACGGCATGCCGTTCCGCGTCCGGGTCCGGTTCCATCGTGACGGCGTCGCCGAGACTCCCGAAGAGGACATCTACCTCGGCGAGATCCCGATCATGGCCGGGGTCCGGCTTCCCTGGGAGACCGCGCGAGCGAGCAACTTCTCCGGTGGCGGCGAGTTCATCGTCAACGGTGCCGAACGCGTCATCGTCAGCCAGCTGCACCGCTCCCCCGGCGTCGACTTCTCGATCGCCTCGAGCTTCGGCGACCGCCCGCTCCACAGCGCCCGGATCATCCCGGAACGCGGTTCGTGGATCGAGCTCGAGGTCACGAAGAAGGACGTGCTGGCGATGCGGATCGACCAGTCGACCAAGCTGGCCGCGACCACCTTCCTCCGCGCCCTGAGCGAGGAGTTCTCCTCGACCGACCAGCTCCTCGAGCTGTTCTACGACATCAAGGACGTCAAGGTCGAGAAGCTCCAGCCCGAGTACTTCTCGGCGGAGATGATCGTCGACACCGACACCGGCGAAGAGCTCTGCTCGGTCGGCCGGGTCATCGGCGATGCGATCGAGGCGATCCAGGCCTCGGAGCTCAAGAGCATCCGCGTCATCACCGACGCCGCCGACCCCCTGATCCTCAACACCCTGGCCGAGGAGCGACTCGACTTCCTCGCCGAGGTGACCGAGCACGAGGCGGCCCTGCTCAAGATCTACGGACGACTTCGTCCGGGCAACCCGCCCCAGCTCGACAAGGCCAAGGCCCTGTTCGACGAGAAGTTCTTCGACGACAACCGCTACCGACTCGGTCGGGTCGGTCGCTTCCGCATCAACCGGAAGTTCGAGGACGACAAGGTCTACAAGGTCCGAGACGAGGGCGAACAGTACCTCTACGCCGAGGACTTCCTCGCCGTGGTCCGGTACATGATGGACCTCCGCGCGAAGCGGAACCGGGCCCACGTCGACGACATCGACCATCTCGGCAACCGGCGTCTCCGGACGCTCGACGAGCTCGCGGTCGAAGAAATGCGGAAGGGATTCCTGAAGCTCCGCCGCACCGTCCAGGAGCGGATGAGCGTCAAGGATCCGGACGAACTGAGCCGGATCAGCGACCTCGTCAACTCCAAGAGCATCTCCAGCGCGATCGACTTCTTCTTCGGTCGTTCCGAGCTCTCGCAGGTGGTCGACCAGACCAACCCGCTCTCGATGCTCGTGCACGAACGCCGCCTCTCGGCCCTCGGCCCCGGCGGTCTCAACCGGAAGCGCGCCGGCTTCGAGGTTCGCGACGTCCACATCTCGCATTACGGACGGATCTGCCCGATCGAGACGCCGGAAGGCACCAACATCGGTCTGATCGCGTCGCTCGGAATCTACTCCGAGATCGACGACTACGGTTTCCTGAAGACCCCCTACCGCAAGGTCAAGGGCGGCAAGGTCACCAGCACCGTCGACCTGCTCCGCGCCGACGAGGAACTGCAGCGGGTCCTCGCCACCAGTGACGCGATCGACGAGAGCGGCCGTCTCAAGGAAGGCAACCTGCTCGCCCGCAAGGACGGCGACCTCCTCCTCGTCGACGCCGGCGAGGTCGAGTACGTCGACATCTCCGCCAAGCAGATCGTCGGCATCTCCGCGTCGCTCATTCCGTTCCTCGAGCACGACGATGCGAACCGCGCCCTCATGGGTTCGAACATGCAGCGGCAGGCCGTGCCGCTCATCAAGGTCGATCCCCCGCTGGTCTCGACCGGCATGGAACGGGAGATCGGTCCCTACTCGGGCATGATCGTCACCGCCCGACGGGCCGGCGAAGTCACCTTCGTCGACTCCTCGCGGATCGTGATCGACAACGCCGACGAGTACGACCTTCGCAAGTTCGTCGGACTGAACGAGCGGACCTGCCAGAACCAGAAGCCGGTCGTCAAGATCGGCGACAAGGTCGAGGCCGGACAGATCCTGGCCGACGGTGCGTCCACCGAGATGGGCCAGCTGGCCATCGGACGCAACGCCCTGGTCGCGTTCAACACCTTCGATGGATACAACTTCGAGGACGCGATCGTCATCAACGAGCGCCTGGTGAAGGACGACGCCTTCACGTCGATCCACATCGATTCCTTCGAAGTCGAGATCCGCGAGACCAAGCTCGGCCGCGAGGAGTTCACCGCGGACATCCCGAACGTCTCCGAGAAGATGCTTCGGAACCTCGACGACGCCGGGATCATCCGAATGGGTGCCCGGGTCGGCCCCGGCGACATCCTCGTCGGCAAGGTCAGTCCCAAGAGCAAGTCCGAGCTCAGCCCGGAAGAGAAGCTGCTCCACGCGATCTTCGGACGCGCGGGCGAGGACGTGAAGAACGACTCGCTCGAAGTGCCCGCGGGCACCAACGGCGTGGTCATCGGCACCCGGCACTTCAGCCGCCGGATGCACCTCAACGACGACCAGAAGAAGCAGCTCACGAAGGACATGCAGGCCTACGAGGAATCCATGGACCAGCGGCAGATCGCCCTGTTCCGGGAGATGGTCGGCCGCATCAACGTGATCACCGAGTCCGAGATGATCGACCCCTCGACCCGTCAGAAGGTCGGTGCGAGCGACATCCCCGAAGTCATCCTCGAGCAGCTCGAGAACTTCAACGACAAGTGGATCAAGGGCTCGAAGGAGGCCCGGACCACGGCGATCGACGAGAAGAACCGCTTCTGGCCCCGCATCGAGGGGATCGAGAAGGAGAAGCAGCGTCGGCTCGCCCACATGAAGCGCGGCGACGAGCTGGCATCGGGCGTTCTCGAGATGGTCAAGGTCTACGTCGCGACCAAGCGACACCTGTCGGTCGGTGACAAGATGGCCGGCCGCCACGGCAACAAGGGCGTCATCGCCCGGATCGTGCCGGAAGAGGACATGCCGTTCCTCGAGGACGGCACCCCCGTCGATCTCCTCCTCAACCCGCTCGGCGTGCCGAGCCGGATGAACGTGGGACAGATCCTCGAGGTCCACCTCGGCTGGGCCGGTGCGGTGCTGGGCTTCCAGGCCATCACGCCGGTGTTCGATGGAGCGACCGAGGCCGAGATCTTCGGTTCGGTCCGCGAAGCGAACGAACACGTCCAGTCCCATCTCGACGCGTTCGAGTCCACCGGACAGAACCCGGGCCATCCCCGCGAGCTTCTCGCCCGCATGCCGGTCGACGGCAAGATCCAGCTTCATGACGGTCGCAGCGGCGAACCGTTCAAGGAGCGGACCACCGTCGGCTACATGTACATGCTGAAGCTCCACCACCTCGTGGACGACAAGATCCACGCCCGTTCGACGGGACCGTATTCGCTGATCACCCAGCAGCCGCTCGGCGGCAAGGCCCGGACGGGTGGACAGCGGTTCGGCGAGATGGAGGTCTGGGGCCTGGAGGCGTACGGCGCCGCCTACGTCCTGCAGGAACTCCTGACCGTCAAGAGCGACGACGTCGAAGGCCGGACCAAGATCTACGATTCGATGGTGAAGGGAACGAACATCCTCCAGGCCGGCATGCCGGTGGTGTTCGACGTCCTCTGCCACGAGATCAAGGGTCTCGGCATGAACATCTCTCTGGAGAAGGAACAGGAGGAGACCGGCTCGGTTCTCTGACCGCCCCCCCGGCTCCGAACGTCCCCTTCCAACCACATTCGCAGCAACCAGCCTGCGGGAGTACGACCGAACATGTCTGAAAACGTCTTTGATCGCGTCAATGACTACGGCTCGGTGAAGATCACCCTGGCCAGCCCCAACGACATTCGAAGCTGGAGCTTCGGAGAGGTCAAGCGGCCCGAGACCATCAACTACCGCACCTACCGTCCTGAGAAGGACGGGCTCTTCTGCGAACGGATCTTCGGACCCGAGCGCGACTACGAGTGCGCCTGCGGCAAGTACAAGGGCACCAAGTACAAGGGCATCATCTGCGACCGCTGCGGTGTCAAGGTCACCCACTCCCGCGTGCGTCGCAAGCGGATGGGTCACATCAACCTCGCGGCCCCGATCGTCCACATCTGGTTCTTCAAGGCGATGCCGTCGCGCCTCGGAAACCTGCTGGACATGAAGACCGGTGATCTCGAGAAGATCATCTACTTCCAGGACTACGTGGTCACCGATCCGGGCGACACCGAACTGACGCCCCGCCAGGTCCTCACCGAGGACGAGTACCGCGAGGCCCGCGAGAAGTTCGGCGCCAGCGCCTTCACCGCGATGATGGGCGCCGAGGCGATCCGCGAACTCCTCGACCAGCTCGATCTCACCGAGATCGCGTTCCAGCTCCGGGACGACCTCGACAAGACCCGCAGCAAGCAGAAGAAGAAGGACCTCTCCAAGCGACTGAAGATCGTGGAGCAGATCCGCGGCTCCGAGAACGATCCGACCTGGATGGTGCTCGACGTCGTTCCGGTGATCCCGCCGGACCTCCGCCCCCTGGTCCTGCTGGAGAGCGGCAACTTCGCCACCAGCGACCTCAACGACCTCTACCGCCGGATCATCAACCGGAACAACCGCCTCAAGAAGCTGATGGACCTCAACGCCCCCGAGGTCATCATCCGGAACGAGAAGCGGATGCTCCAGCAGGCGGTCGACGCCCTGTTCGACAACGGTCGATGCCGTCGTCCGGTCCTCGGTTCCTCGAACCGCCCCCTCAAGTCGATCACCGACATGATCAAGGGCAAGCAGGGTCGCTTCCGCGAGAACCTCCTCGGCAAGCGGGTCGACTACTCCGCCCGATCCGTGATCGTGGTCGGTCCGGAACTGAAGCTCTGGCAGTGCGGTCTCCCCAAGAAGATCGCCCTCGAGCTCTTCCAGCCCTTCATCATCCGGAAGCTCAAGCAGCACGGATACGCGGACACCATCAAGAGCGCGAAACGGATGCTCGAACGACGGGATCCCGAGGTCTGGGACATCCTCGAGCAGGTGATCCGAAACCACCCGGTGCTTCTGAACCGCGCCCCCACCCTTCACCGCATGGGCATCCAGGCCTTCGAGCCGGTGCTGGTGGAAGGCAACGCGATCAAGATCCATCCGCTGGTCTGCACCGGCTACAACGCCGACTTCGACGGCGACCAGATGGCGGTCCACCTTCCCCTCTCGCTCGAGGCGCAGGCCGAGGCCCACGTCCTCATGCTCTCGCTTCACAACGTGTTCAGCCCGGCGAACGGCAACCCGATCGTGAGTCCCTCGCAGGACATCGTGATGGGCGTGGCCTTCCTCACCGAGGAGAACGGCGACGAGGCGAACCGGAAGACCCAGGATCTGCGGGTCTTCAAGGACGAGATGGAGGCGATGCTCGCCTTCGACTTCGACGAGATCCGCATCCACGAGCACATCCAGGTCCGTCTCAAGGACTTCGTGAACATCGCGAACGACGAGAAGGGCGAGGTCGAGAAGATGCCCGACAACCGCCGGGTGCGCACCACCGTCGGGCGGATCATCTTCAACGAGATCCTGCCCGAGCGGGAGCGGATGCCGTATTACAACTGCTTCCTCAGCAAGAAGGGTTGCGCCCGCGTCATCGACGAGACCTACGAGCGTCTCGGCAAGGCCGCGACCATCGATCTCCTCGACGCGATGAAGGAGGTCGGCTTCAAGCACTCGACCACCTCCGGACTCTCGTTCGGCGTCAACGACCTTCGAATCCCCGCCGAGAAGAAGGAACTCCTCGACAAGGCCCAGAAGATCGTCGACCGGATCGAGAAGCAGTACCAGAGCGGTGCGATCACCGAGCGGGAACGTCACAACGCCCTCCTCGACGTCTGGGCGACCTGCCGGAAGGACCTCACCGAGAAGCTGATCTACGCCCTCAAGGAGGATCGCCGCGATCCGGTGACCCACGAGGAGACGTCCATCGTCGAAGGCGAAGGCGTCCGCTACCTCAACCCCGTGTACCTCTTCATGAACTCGGGTGCTCGAGGCAACAACAGTCAGATGCAGCAGCTCGCCGGCATGCGAGGCCTGATGGCCAAGCCGAGCGGAGAGATCATCGAGACGCCGATCCGGGCCAACTTCCGGGAAGGCCTCAACGTCCTCGAGTACTTCTCCTCCACTCACGGTGCCCGAAAGGGACTGGCCGACACCGCGCTGAAGACGGCGGACTCCGGGTATCTCACCCGGAAGCTCTGCGACGTCGCCCAGTCGGTGGTGGTCATCGAGGCCGACTGCGGCACGAACCAGGGCATCGCCAAGCGGGCGATCTTCAAGGGTGAGGAAGTCGACGTCCCGCTCGCCGACCAGATCATTGGTCGGACCAGCATGATGGACATCCGCGACCCCATCATGGACCGGCTCCTCGTCAAGAAGGACCAGATCATCGACGAAGTCGCCGCCAAGCGGATCGACGACCTCGGGATCCCCTCGGTCCACGTCCGAAGCCCCCTCACCTGCTTCACCCCGCGTGGCGTCTGTGCCGCGTGCTACGGTCGCGACCTCTCCACCGGCCAGCCGGTGGAAGCCGGCCTCGCGGTGGGCATCATCGCGGCCCAGTCGATCGGCGAGCCCGGAACGCAGCTCACGATGCGTACGTTCCATACGGGTGGCACCGCGACCCGCTCCCTCGTCGAGACCAGCTGGTCCGCCCCCGCGGGCGGCATCATCAAGATCGTCGACTGCAACGAGGTCGAGGTCACGGAAGATGACGGCAGCACCAGGTTCGTCGCCCTCAAGCGGAACGGCGAGGTCCATCTCGAGGACGACAAGGGTCGCGAGATCGACAAGTTCAAGGTCCCCTACGGAGCGACGCTCCGTCACAAGGACGGCACCAAGGTCTCGAAGGGATCGACGATCGTCGAGTGGAACCCCCACATGAACCCGATCCTCGCGGAAAAGGGCGGTGTGGTGCAGTTCGAGAACCTGGTCGAGGACCAGTCCTACAAGGTCGAGAAGACCAAGGCCGGCAAGGTCGAGAAGATCGTGACCTCGCACACCGGCGACCGGACCCCTCAGATCAAGATCGTCGACGAGAAGGCCGAGTCCACGCTCGACTTCCACCACCTGCCGGCGAACGCCCGCATCGAGGTGGAGGACGGCGACACGATCGTGATCGGTCGGATGCTCGCTCGAGTGCCCAAGGGTGCCGGACGTTCCGCCGACATCGTGGGTGGTCTTCCGCGAGTCACCGAGATCTTCGAGGCCCGGATCCCCAAGGATCCCGCGGTCATGGCGGAGATCTCCGGCCGGGTCGAACTCGATCCCGACAAGCGTAAGGGCAAGATGGCGATCCTCATCCACCCGGATGGCGATCTCGATCCGGTCCCCCACTACGCCCCGCAGGGTACGGCGCTGCTCGTCCACACCGGCGACCGCGTCGACGCGGGCGACCGGCTCACCGACGGACCGCTCGTGCCCGCCGACATCCTCAAGATCAAGGGCGAGGACGAACTCCACCTCTACATGCTCGACGAGGTGCAGAACGTCTACCGAGCCCAGGGCGTGCCGATCTCCGACAAGCACATCGAGGTCATCCTCCGTCAGATGCTCGGCAAGGTGAAGATCACCGATCCGGGCGACAGCGACCTGCTTCCGAACGACGTGGTCGACAAGTGGCAGCACCGCGAGTGGAACAACCGACTCACGGGCATGCTCCGGATCGAGGATCCGGGCGACACCGACCTCCCGGTCGGCGCCATGGTCGCCAAGGCGGAGATCAAGGACGCCAACGACAAGGCCAAGGAAGACGAGAAGGCGATCGCCAAGACCAAGAAGCCGCGGCCGGTCAAGGCCCAGCCGCTGCTCCTCGGCATCACCAAGGCGTCGCTCCAGGCCGAGTCGTTCCTCTCGGGGGCGAGCTTCCAGGAGACCACCAAGGTCCTCACCGAAGCGTCGCTCAAGGGTGCGGTCGACACGCTCCGCGGTCTCAAGGAGAACGTGCTGCTCGGCCACCTCATCCCCGCCGGTACCGGTTTCTCCGAGTACACGAGGATGCGGGTCAAGCGTCTGGTCGACGAGCCGGAGGTCGATCTCGCGGCCGAGATGCAGATGCGTCAGGAAGCCGCGCTGGAAGCGGAACGAGCGGGTGCCGAACGTCGCGACGCCGTCGTCGAGGTGATCACCCCCGAGAAGCTCCAGGAGACCGGCGTCGGCGACGAGTGAATCTCGTCACCAACCTTCGTTGATCCACGCGGGGAACGACCAACCGGTCGTTCCCCGCGTTTTCATTGATCCGCTTCGGCCGTTCCCACCCGTGATCGAACAGTGGAACCGACCGAACGACGTTCGCCCCGCGGGGTCCGCGACCCGAGGACGAGCATCGCCGACACCGAGCCGTGATCCCGGCCGGGGTCGCCCACGTCGCCGGACCGCGCCGAACCGGCTTCAGTCCGGCATCGGCGGTGCGGCGTTCAGAACGTCCTGCAGCATGGTGCGCCATTCGCCGTAGACGTAGGGGATGTCGTGCTCGTCGTGGATCGCCCGGATCCGCTGGTGGGCCCTTTCGGCCAGCACCGGCACCACGTCGTTCGCTCGCGGATCGCAGAAGAAGACCCGGCATCCCGACGGACGACCGGACCGGGCCGTGCAGAGCCGGCCGTCCTGCCACGGACAGTTCCCACGTTCGACGGCGGCCACGACGTCCTCGACCGAGACGCCCCGCCCCTCGGCCTCGCAGATCGCCACGCAGCGAGCCACCTCGAGCCCGCTCGCGTAGAGGCGGTGTCCATGGGCCTCGAACCGGCAGCAGTTGCCGCTGGCGAGACACAGCGGTCCCACCTCGCGGATCGCCTCCGCGATCTCCAGATGCACGGCGTCGATCGCGTCGATCACCTCGGTCCGGGCGCCCGCGTCGAACCAGGCACGCACCGTCTCGGAAGACGTCGCGCTCACCAGGGCTTGCCTTCCGACTCACGCTGCTCGACCAGGCGTTCCACGATCGATTCGACCGTGAAGAGCTGCCCCTTCCCCATGCCGGGACACGGGGTGTTCTTCTTCATCCGGTTCCACGCCCGCTCGTCCCGAATAACCTCCGGCCAGAACGGCCAGGTCCGGCACTGGACCGGGCGGACCTCGTAGAGTCCGCAGATCGCCTTCCCGGGAACGGTGTCGCGATCGAGGAAGACGCAGTCGAAACCGTGCTCGGTGTCGATCTCGTTGAGCGAACGGTGCCCGTCGATCACCCGGGTGTGACGAACGAGGAACTCCGGATAGTCGAGACCGAGATGCGCGGCCATCGCGCGTCCTTCGTCGTCGTCGAACCAGACCGCGCCCTCGCCGCCGGTGCAGCAGTTTCCGCAGCAGGTGCACTCGAACCGAAGACCGTCCTCGTACCAGGGCCCGGTGCCGCCGGCGGTTCGTCCGGTCGGGTTCGAATCGTCACTCGCCATGCGCTTCCGCCTCCTTCGACGGTCGTCGGGGCCTCGCGTGCCGTCAGTTCGAGAGTCGGCCGCCGGGCGTTCCCCATGAATCACCGGAATCACCGGTATCGCCTGAATCACCCTGGTCGCCCGCGTCCCCGGGACCGCCGGATCGCTTCGGCCCACCCGGGCCATCGGGCGGCTCGCCTTCACCCCACTCGTCGATCACGATCGAATGCACTTCGGAACGACCGTGCCGCAGGGAGAGATCCGCGAGTTCGTCCGGACGCTCGTCATGGGCCACCCGTTCGATGGAGTACATCGCGGCCATGATCCAGTCACCGCTCCCCTCGACCGCGGCCTCGACCAGATCCTCCGCCTCGTCGAGACTCCGGGCGGTGGCCCAGATCGAGATGTACGCGCCGCCGGACTTCGGTTCCGCGGGATCGGCCATCGCGATCGCGTGCCACAGCGTGTATCCGAGTTCCCGGCCACCGTCGTCGACGTTCGAACTCGGATCGACGTCGAGCTGCAGGCCCCAGTCCGCCCGAAGCTGCAGCAGCAGCTCGTCGAGATCCGGCGAATGCTCGTCCTCCATCACAAGGATCTCCCGCATCCGGTACGGCGGATCGATCTCGTCGAAGGCGTCCTCCAGCCAGATGCGCGACACCGTGCCCAGTCCGTGTCGCTCGAGGATCGACTCGACGTCGTCCCGCAGGTCGGTCTGGCAGTGGATGGTGATCGTCTTCCAGGCGTCGAGGAAGACCTCGAGGAACGGCTCCTCCGCGGTGGCGCCGACGCCGAGCGAGACCTCTTCCAGCAGGATCGGTTCGAAGTCGTTCCAGGTCCGCATGAAGTCGTCGATGAAGACCGACTCCCCCGCCATGTACACGTCGATCGACCGGTAGGCGTCCACCGAACCGATCTCGACCACCGGCGCGACCTCGCCCGGCAGGAGCTCGAAGAGATCGAGCAGCAGCGGACGAAGCCCTTCGTGGCTCGTCGCGACCTGGAAAGCATAGGTGTCGGGTTCCTCGCCCTCGCTCGCCACGAAGTCCACGAGGTACCCCTGGAGCGGTGGCGGTGCGTCGAGCCGCTCGACACCGAGCGGGAGGGCGTACCCGTCCAGCACCACGCGCTGAAGATCAGATCGAAGCTTGAAGTCCCGCATCGCTCCCATTGTATCGGGGGAACGACCCCCACCGCCTGCGATGCGCGACGTGAAATCGCGGTATATTCGGACCCGCAGGTCCGCCCCCGAAGGCGCGGGCGACTCGATCACGGAGATCCCACCGCATGAGCGAACGCGCCCACTGGGGAAGCAGGACCGGATTCATCCTCGCCGCCGCGGGTTCCGCGGTCGGCCTCGGGAACATCTGGAAGTTTCCCTACATCACCGGGACCAACGGAGGCGGCTGGTTCGTCCTCATCTATCTCGCGTGCATCGTCCTCGTGGGACTCCCGATCCTCGTCGCGGAGATCATGATCGGCCGGGCCGCGCAGGCCCAGCCGGTGGTCGCGTTCGAACGTCTGAAGGGCCGGGCCTCGGGCTGGTCGGTGATCGGCTGGATGGGCATCGTCGCATCCTTCCTCATCCTGAGCTTCTACATCGTGGTGGCGGGGTGGTCGATGGACTACACCGTCAAGCACCTCGTCGACTTCGGCAAGCCGATCCGCGAACAGGCGGTCGCCGAGAGCATGACCTACGAGGCCGTCGCGAGCACCGAGACGATGCGGGCCGATCTCGTCGATGCCCGCGCCTCCCGGATCGCGGCTCGTCGGATCGACGTGCTGGAGGCCGGCGTCTCGCCGGGCACCCTCGCCCTGCACGCGGAATTCGTCGCCGCGATGGCCGCCACGAAGAGTTCCGGCGTCTCCAAGGACGTTCGCCGCGAACGGCTGCGAAGCGATCCCGAGATCCGCGACGCGGTCGACGCGGTCGAGGCGATGGCCCCGGCGATGGCGGAGGCCCGGTCGTCGGCCACCGAGGAGGCGGAGGCGGAGTTCGCCGGCCTCACCGACGACGAGATCCGCCACCAGGCGACCGAACAGCGACGCCGCAATCTCATCGGCGACCGGATGGGGGAACGCTTCGGCGCCCTCGCGACCGACGGTTGGACCGGCACGTTCTGGGCCGCGGTGTTCATGTTCATCACGATGACGATCGTCGCCGCCGGCGTCGGCCGCGGCATCGAAGCCGCCTGCCGGGTGCTGATGCCGCTGCTCATCGTGATGATCATCGGGATGGTGCTGTTCGCCGCGACGCTTCCCGGTTTCTCCGAGGGCCTGTCCTTCGTCTTCAAGCCCGACGCCTCGGCCCTCAAGCCCTCCGGCGTCCTCGAAGCGCTCGGTCATGCGTTCTTCACCCTGTCGCTCGGCATGGGCGCCCTGATCACCTACGGCTCCTATCAGAAGCGAGGCGGCCCGCTCCTCGGGCAGGCGGTCTGGATCGCGGGCCTCGACACCGGCATCGCCCTGCTCGCCTGCATGATGATGTTCCCGATCGTGTTCAGCTTCGGGCAGGACCCCGCCGCCGGACCGGGCCTGGTGTTCATCTCGATGCCGCTCGCGTTCGCGGAGATGGGATCCGGAGGCATCCTCCTCGGGGCCGTGTTCTTCTTCCTGCTCTCGATCGCCGCCCTGACCAGCGCCATCTCGCTGCTGGAAGTCGCGGCGAGCTACTTCATCGACCGCTGGAACTGGTCGCGGCCGAAGGCCGCGATCATCATCGGCTCGACCATCTTCGCGGTCGGCGTGCTCGTCGCCTTCAGCATGTCCGAGGGCTTCCTGCTCGCGTCCTGGACCGCGGGCTTCGGCATGAGCCTCTTCGACACCTTCGACTTCATCGCGAGCAACTGGCTGCTCCCCGCGGGCGGCCTCCTGATCGCGATCTACGCGGGCTGGTTCCTGCCCGCGAAGATCCGGAACAGCGAGCTCGCGAGCCATGGTTCGACGATGATCCTCGGCTGGCTGTTCCTGCTCCGCTTCGTCGCCCCCGGCATGGTCCTGCTCGTGCTCGCCCAGAAGATCGGGCTGTACGACGCCAACGAACTGCTTCACTCGATCTGGAACTGATCCCCACCCGCCGCGTTCCGCGGCCCGGAGCCCTCCTGCATGCAACCCTTTCTCGATGGCATGAACGAGTTCATCGGCGCGATCAACGGCGTCATCTGGGCCGACTGGGTCCTCTACGTCGTGCTCGGTGTCGGCGTGCTCTTCACGCTCTGGTCGGGCTTCTGCCAGTTCCGCGCCCTGTCGCACGGCACCCTCGTGACCGCGGGCAAGTTCGACGACAAGGACGATCCCGGCGCGATCAACCACTTCCAGGCCCTGTCCGCCGCGTTGTCCGCGACGGTCGGCCTCGGCAACATCGGCGGCGTCGCGGTGGCGATCGCCCTCGGTGGCCCGGGTGCGGTCTTCTGGATGTGGATGGTCGGCCTCGCGGGCATGGCTCTCAAGACCACCTCGGTCACCCTGTCGATGCTCTATCGCGACGTGAGCGACCCGGACAACCCCAAGGGTGGTCCGATGTACGTCGCGAAGCGGGCCTTCGCGGACTGGGGACTCGCGCCGCTCGGCATGATCGTCGGCGTGATCTTCTGCATCACCCTGCTGATCTCCGCGATCACCGGTGGCAACATGTTCCAGGCCTGGAACGTCGGCCAGATCACCAACATGGCGTTCGGCGTGCCGACCGAGGCGGTGGGAATCGTCCTCGCGTTGATCGTCGGAGGCGTGATCATCGGCGGCATCAAGCGGATCGGTCACGTCGCCGGCCTGCTCGTGCCGTTCATGTGCCTGCTCTATCTCGGGGCGGGGATCCTCGTCCTCTTCATGAACATCGGCACCCTGCCCGAGATGTTCGGCCTGATCATCAAGGGCGCGTTCAGTCCCACCGATGCCGGCGGCGCATTCGTGGGCGGCACCGCCGGATACGCGTTCCTCTGGGGCATGAAGCGTGCCCTCTTCTCGAGCGAGGCCGGACAGGGTTCGTCACCCATCGCCCATAGCGCAGCGAAGACCAAGGAGCCGGTCCGCGAAGCGGTCGTCGCCGGTCTCGAACCGTTCATCGACACCATCGTGGTCTGCACCCTGACCGCCCTGGTCATCCTCTCCACCGGCGCCTGGGACCGCGACGGCGTCGGCGAGGTGACCCTCGCCTCCGCCCCGACCTTCACGCAGAACGACGGCGACTGGAACATGGGCACCTTCGGTGATCCCGATCCCGGCGACGATCGGGTCGCGGAATCCTGGTTCATCCCGCTGCCCTCGAAGAGCAAGGCCGCCCAGGAGACCACCGGCTCCGACTGGAAGCTGGACGACAAGATCTTCCTGGTGGTCGAGACCTCCTCGGTCGACGAACAGACCGGAACGAACCGGACTCGGATGTCCGGCCGGGTGGAACCACTGGCCGCCGGTGGATTCGTCGGCATCTTCGGCGACGGCGTCGCGAGCGAAGCGGCCCCGCTCTTCCTGCCGACGGCGAACGGGGATCCGGGAGTCGAGGTCTACAAGGACTATCCCGGCGCGACGTTGACCGCGCACGCCTTCGACCGGGCGATCCCCGGCTTCGGCACCTGGCTGGTGCTGATCGCCTCCTGGCTCTTCGCCATCTCCACCATGATCTCCTGGAGCTACTACGGCGAGCAGGGCATGGTCTTCATGCTCGGGCGAGGAAGCGTGCTCCCCTACAAGCTCTTCTACTGCATCATGATCGTGGTATCCACGCTGCCGATCATCGGCACCGACAAGGAACTCGACAACCTCACGACCCTCGGCACCGGCGTCATGCTCTGGGCCAACATTCCGATCATGCTGATCTTCGGCGGCATCGCGATGAAGGCGTATCACGACTACGGCCGTCGACTCCGATCCGGCGAGTTCCACGCCCACGGAGCCCGTTCCTTCAAGGACATGACAGAGGAATGAACGGATCGGATCCGCGTCATGACGACGCGGCGCTGGTGACCATCGCCGCCGCGACCGTGGCCGAAGCCGCGGTCGCGGCGTTGCGCGCCGCGGCCGACGAACGGGACCTCGCCCAGGAGGTCCGCGGCATCGACAGCCTTCCCGAACGCGAGATCCAGCCGATGCTCGCGACCGGCTTCGAGGCGGCGGGGCTTCATCCGCTTCGCGAGGTCAGGTTTCCCAGTCGCGCGGGTGAACCGGTACGAAGCGTCGGGACCCGCTGCGACTTCGTGCTTCGGACCAGCGACGCACCGCTCGATCTCGGAGACGAGATCGATGCGGAGGACGACGAACCGGACGAGGGCCCGGGGCTGTTCGCGGAACTGGATCCGGAACCCCTCGACGCGTCGGGTGTTTCGAGCGTCATGGATCCTGAATCGGCGTTCTGGCTGGAGGTCAAGACCGGCGCGGCCTGCCGTGACCTCGGGGATGCGGGCGATCTCACCACCCTGCCGAAGCGGACCACGATCGACCTCGCCCGGCTCGCCCACGCGCCGGGCGTGCGTCACGCCGCGGTGCTGGTCGTCGCGTTCGGGCCCGACGAAGCGACCCTCGCCCACGACGCCCACGCCCTCGACCGTCACGCCGCCGAGCAGGGACTTCCCGCCCTCGGAGCGGTGGTTCGGACGTTCCCGCTCACGGACCGCCACGGCAACGCCGCCGGCCTCGTCGCGTTGATCCCCGTCGGCCGGGCCTGAGCCGCTCAGGTCCTCGAGTCGAGCCTGTCGAGCATCACGGTCGCGGCTTCGGTCGCCGGATCGTGCCCGTCGAACATCGCCCGGACCCGTTCGAGGCGGCCTCGCATCGCGGCGAGCGCGGTCGGATCCTCGAGCAGCGGCAGCGCCGCCTCGATGATCGGCGTCGCCCCGAGGGATTGCACGTACGGCACGAACTCCGGCACCACCTCCTCGCCCGCCACGATGTTCGGGAGGAGCTTGAAGGGAATCCTGATCATGATGCCCGCCACGAGGGTCTGCCAGCGCGGGACCGCGTAGCTCCCGATCATCGGACACGCCTGCTTCGTGAGATCGAGACTCACCGTGCCGCTGGTCGCGAGGGCGAGATCGGCCCACGAGATCGCGGCGTCGAGCACGTCGAGTTTCACGACCAGACCCGCCGGAAGCGGGTCGACCAGCCCGCGCACCTGCGCGGCGATGCGTTCGTTGGCGGCGAGGACCACGGCCGTCGCCTCCGGATGCCGTTCGCGGATCGCGGTGAACGCCGCGAACTGGTGCCGGAGGTTCCCCTTGATCTCGCCGCTCCGGCTTCCCGGCAGGATGAGGATCCGCGGACCGCCCGAGGGAAGATCCCCGCGTTCCGTCTCGAGCGCGGCCTCGTCGAGCGGACAGGCCAGCACGGGGTGACCGATGAAGGTCGCGTCGACGCCGTGCCGCCCGAACCACTCGGGCTCGAACGGCAGGTTGCAGAGCACGTGGTCGCTCCATCGCTGGAGCTTTCGAACCCGCCAGTGCCCCCACGCCCACACCTTCGGCGCGATGAGGTGGACCGTCGTCGCCCCTCGCTTCCGAAGCCGCTTGCAGATCGGGAAGTTGGCCGAGGGACTGTCGACCGGCACGTGCAGATCGACGCGGTGCCCGGCCGCCCAGCGATCGATGCGGTCGATGGTCCGCTTCATCTCGAAGACCTTGAGGAACCCGGCGAGGCCCATCACCCCGTCCTCGCTGGTCCGCTCCACGATCTCGGCGCCCGCCGCCTCCATCCGCGGGCCGCCCCACGCCACCACCCGCAGCGACGGATCCCGGTCGAGGAGGGCCCGGACCACGGGCGCGGCCTGGATGTCAGCGCTCGGTTCGAACGCGGTCATCAGGATCGTCCGCCTCGACGTCGAGGACTGGGGATTCCCGGGCGAGTGGGTCATCCGGCGCAGGATACCGGGATCCGGGATTCGCCCGCCGTCGACCACGGTGGTTCGGTACCATCCGGGATTCTCCGCATTCCCCGCACCGATCGAGGCGACCTCGTCCATGCTCAAGCGCACCCACCACTGCAACGAACTCCGCACCGCCCACGAGGGCGAGACCACCATCCTCGCGGGCTGGGTCAACACCTACCGCGAGCATTCGAAGTCGCTGGTCTTCATCGACCTCCGGGACCGCCACGGGCTGACCCAGGTCGTCTTCGACCTCGCCGACTCCCCCGCGGAGATCGTCGACGTGGCCCAGGGGCTTCGCCGCGAGGACGTCATCGCGATTCGCGGACTGGTCCGGAAGCGTGGCGGCGGGGCGAACCCCAAGCTCGACACCGGCGAGATCGAGGTCGTCGCCGCCGAACTCGAGGTGCTCAACAAGGCGGAGACGCCGCCGATCCTCCCGGACGACCATGAGGCCGAGAAGATGGGCGAGGAGGTCCGACTCCGGAACCGCTACATCGATCTCCGCCGGCCGAAGATGCAGCGCATCCTCGAGACCCGTTCCAAGGTCGCGCAGTTCACCCGTGCCTACTTCCACCAGCGCGACTTCCTCGAGATCGAGACTCCGCTGCTCATCAAGTCGACGCCCGAAGGCGCCCGCGACTTCGTGGTGCCGAGCCGGCTCGAAGCCGGTTCGTGGTACGCGCTGCCGCAGAGTCCGCAGCTCTTCAAGCAGATCCTCATGATCGCCGGGTGCGACCGGTACATCCAGATCCCCAAGTGCCTCCGGGACGAGGACCCGCGTGCCGACCGGCAGGCGGAGTTCACGCAGATCGACCTCGAGATGAGTTTCATCGACCAGGAGGACGTGCTCGACACCATGGGTGGTTTCGCGACCGACCTCTGGAAGGAGACGCTGGGCGTCGACATCGGCGAGATCCCCCGGATGACCTGGCACGAGGCGATGGAGACCTACGGCATCGACCGACCGGACCTCCGCTTCGGACTCGAGATCTCCGACATCAGCGACCTCGCGGCGAAGACCGACTTCAAGGTCTTCACCGGCGCGATGGAGAAGACCAGCCCGATGGGCTCCGGCGTGGTGAAGGCGTTCCGGGTCCCCGGCGGCGTCGAGAAGCTCACCCGCAAGATGACCGACGGATACTCCGAGTGGGTGAAGACCTTCGGGGCCGGCGGCGTTCCGACCACCAAGTGCACCGGCGACGGCTTCGAGTCGGGCGTCGGCCGCTTCGTCGAGCCGATCGCCGCGGAGCTCATCGAACGACTCGGCTGCGAGAAGGGCGACACCGTCTTCTTCGCCGCGGACACCTGGGAGGTCGCGACCCGCGCGATCGGTGAACTCCGGATCCGGATCGCCCGCGATCTCGACCTGATCGACCACGACGCCTGGAAGTTCGTCTGGGTCGTCGACTTCCCCATGTTCGAACTCGACGAGGAATCGAACCGCTGGGTCGCCCTCCACCACCCCTTCACCGCGCCGAAGCCCGGACAGGAGGGCCTGCTGGAGACCGATCCCGGCAAGTGCATCAGCGCCGGCTACGACCTCGTGGTGAACGGCAGCGAGATCGGCGGCGGTTCGATCAGAATCCACCGCCCCGACGTCCAGCAGAAGGTCTTCGACCTCATCGGGCTCAGTCCCGACGAGGCCGAGGCGAAGTTCGGCTTCCTGCTCCGGGCCCTCCGGCACGGCGCCCCGCCGCACGGCGGCATCGCCTTCGGACTCGACCGGCTCGTGATGCACATCGTCGGCACCGACAACATCCGCGACGTCATCGCGTTCCCGAAGACGCAGTCCGGCGGCGATCTCATGATCGACGCACCGTCCGCGATCGACGACGCCCAGCTGGTCGAGCTCAACGTCCGATCGACGGTCCCGGCCCCCACCGCCTGAGCGGCGCGGGCCTGATCGGATCGGTCCCGGGCCCGGCGAACGGGTCCCGGGTCGACGTGCGTCACGCCTGCAGCGCGGGCGTCCCGTCGGGATCGTCGTCGTCGGGCGCGAGCCGCGTGATGATCCGGGCCCCGACCGCGTCACCCCACACGTTGACCGTGGTGCGGCACATGTCGAGGATCCGGTCGACGCCGATGATCACGCCGATCGCCTCGAGCGGCAGCGGCTGGATCCCGCGTCCCGCCAGACTGGTGTTGACGGCGGTGACCACGATGACCATGGTCACCAGGCCCGCGCTCGGAATGCCCGCCGCACCCACCGCGGCGAGGGTCGCGGTGACCACCACGATCACCAGTTCGCCGACGCCGAGCTCGATGCCCCAGAGCTGGAACATGAACACCACCGCGACCGCCTCGTAGAGCGCGGTCCCGTCCATGTTCACGGTCGCCCCGAGCGGCAGCACGAAGTTCGAACTCCGCTTGCTGCATCCGCCCTCGTCGATCGCGGTCTCGATGGTGACCGGAAGCGTGGCCGAACTGGAGTCGGTGCCGAACGCGGTCAACAGCGCCTTCCGCATCTTGAAGAAGAACGCGTAGGGATTCGTGCGGGTGAAGATCATCAGGACCAGCGGCAGCGTGACGAAGGCGTGGAGGGCGAGTCCCGCGAGCACCGTCAGCATGTAGGCTCCCAGCGGGCCGGCGATCGAACCGAGTCCGATCTTCGCCACCGTGCCGGTTACCAGCATGAAGACCCCGATCGGCGTGAGCCAGAGGATCCAGAGCACGAGCCGCATCACGCCGTCGAAGAGCGACTGGAACACCGCGATCGCCGGAGCGCCCGCGGTCCCGCTCGCGGCGAGGGCGAGCCCCAGCAGGAGCGCGAAGACGATCACGCCCAGGGTCCGTCCTCCGGCGAGCTCCGCGAAGAAGTTCGTGGGGATGATCTGCTCGAGGATGTTCATCCAGGCCCCGGCGAGTCCCTTCTCGTTCGCGGTGCCCATCGCGTTCCGCAGACCGCTGTTCGTCTCGTACGCGGCGGCGCCGTCGTCCTGAAGACTCGCGACCGCCTCGCCCGACAGACCGACCCCGGGTGCGATGGCGGTGACCAGCACGGCGCCGAGGATGACCGCGGCGAGCATGGTCGAGAAGTAGTACAGGAGCGTGCTGCCCCCGATCACCCCGAGCCTCGACGGATCGCCGATCGAGGTCACCCCCACCACCACCGAGAGAAACACCAGCGGCAGGACCAGCAGCATCAGCGGCCGGACGAGAATGAGCTTGCCCACGTCCATCCACTGGTTGCCGACCGCGGTCGGATCCGAGGCGGCACCATGGAGCCACTGCCCGAGAATCACCCCGGCGACGAGGCCGACCAGGATGAACGTGGTGATCAGTTTGTCTCTGCGCATGCGGAGAGGGTACGGAAATCACACCGGTCGCGGGGCGGAACCGCGATCAGCGACCCCCGATCAGTGGCCGGCGAGCCACCGTTCGGCATCCATGGCGGCCCGGCATCCCATGCCGGCCGCGGTGATCGCCTGGCGGTAGACGTGGTCCGCGACGTCGCCCGCGGCGAAGACGCCCGTGAGGTTCGTCGCGCTGGATCCGCCGTCCGGGAGGGCGACGTAGCCGCTGTCGTCGAAGTCGAGTCCGCTCTCCTGAAGGAACGCGGTGGCGGGCGCGTGGCCGATCGCCACGAACAGGCCGCTGACGGGCAGCTCGCTCCGGTCGCCGGTGACGGTGTCCTCGAGCACGAGGCCGGTGATGAAGTCCTCGCCGACGACGTCGACCACCTGACTGTTCCAGTGCATCTGGACGTTGTCCGCGGAGAGCACCCGCTCCTGCATCGTCTTCGACGCCCGGAGGGCGTCGCGGCGGTGGATGATGTGCACGGTGGAGGCGAACTTCGTGAGGTACGCGGCCTCCTCCATCGCGGTGTCCCCGCCGCCCACGACCGCAAGCGGCTTGTCGCGGAACACCGGGAGCGCGCCGTCGCAGACCGCGCAGGCCGAGACGCCGCCACCGTTGGTGGCGAGCCGCAGCTCGTTGTCGAGGCCGATCCAGTTCGCGGTGGCTCCGGTGGCGATGATCACCGACTTCGTCCGGACGACGTCGCCGTTGGACAGGTGGAGTTCCATCGGCGTTTCGCCGAAGCCGCACTTCTCGACGTCGGCGCCGAGCACTCTCGTTCCAAAGCGTTCGGCCTGCTTCTGGAACATCATCATCATCTCGGGGCCGGTCACGCCGTCGGGGAAGCCGGGGTAGTTCTCGACGTCGGTGGTCAGCATGAGCTGCCCGCCCGGAAGAACGGGTGCGGGGTTCTGCTTCGGCACGCCGACGATGCAGAGGGGCGAGAGATCGGCCCGTGCGGCGTAGATCGCCGCGGTCCATCCCGCCGGTCCGGATCCGATGATCACCACGTCTTCGATCCGTGCGTCTGCGTTCTGGTCGCTCATGCCTTCGTGCTCCGATTCATCCGACCGACCTTCCGTTCTGGCCGGTCGTTCATGCCAGTCGTTCATGCCTGCAGTCGATGCGGGTTCGAAAATGATCCGGCGACCCGCGACACGCTTCACCCGAGGATGCTCAGTCGATGAGCCCCTGCTCGCGGGCGAGCGCCCGGAGCGGCGGCCAGACGACCATGTCACCGGTCATCCCGTCGAGACTCGCTTCCTTGAAGCCCGAATCCTCGTGATCGTCGCCGCGGGCGTAGACGATGCAGTTGGAGACGAAGATCCGACCGTAGTCGGTCTCGACCGCTTCCTTGCGACTCCCGACGTAGTCGAAGAGCAGACGGCCGTAGCCCTTGTCGTAGGGATCGAAGTCGAACCGCTTCGGGATGAAGCGGACGTACGCCTTCTCACGATCCTCCGGCCACTTCCCGTACTCGACGCGGTAGCCGCAGAGTCCGCAACCGAGGATCGTCCCGTTGATCTCCACCGCGAGCTGGTTCCGGGCGGCGAAGAGGGCCGTCATGTCGGCGATCGACTCCGCGACGATCGCGTAACGGACCTCGTTCAGTCGGGAATACTCGCTGGGCAGGGCCTGGATCGGGTCGTAGGGCTTGATCTTCCAGCGTCGCCACCAGTCGTCGTAGACGTCGGTGAGCTTCTCCTTCGACGCATCGAGGCTGCCGTGGATCTCCGCGATCCGCTCCCAACGCTTGCTGGCACCGAATCGGGTGAGCGGCGTGCCTTCGGACTGGATCACCCCGAACACCTCGGCGAGCCGCTCCGGGTCCGGCGCACCGTTGTCGAGGAAGACCTCTTCGAGCACGGCCTCGAACACCAGTCGGTCGCCCTCGGGCAGTTCGAGTCGCTTCAAGCGTTCGGTGTCGGACACCTTGAGGAACGGGAGTTCCTTGGTGGCGATCCGGGCGTAGACGTCGGCGGGGATCCGGTCGACCGAGGTGTACATCGCATCACGCATCACCGAGAGCGACTCGGCGAGGAGTCGCATCGCCGTCGACTTCTCCGTGAGCATCTGGCGATCGCAGAGGTGACGAAGGACGCGGGCGTTGGAGACCGCCACATCGAACGCGGCGTCGTATTCGCCGGCTTCGATCTGCGTGTAGAGGTTGGCGGCCGTCCAGGTGGCGAAGGCGTCGAACGCCTGCATGTAGGGGAAGTCGACCTCGACTTCGCCGTCCGGCTCGAGTCGCACCACGGCGGCGAGCCCGGCATCCCGGTATCGCGCGTCCACGGCGTCGCTTCCGTACGGAAGCCCGATGATCACCTTGTCGGCGGCGGTCGCCAGTGCCGCGGCGACCTCCTTGTTGGTGATCGCCCAGTCGCTGACCGCCGCCCAGTCGTCCATGCCCGGATGGATAGTGGTCTGGTTGAACCCGGCGCCGATCGCCATCGGCGGATCGGTCATGTCGAGGTAGGCGTCGAAGAGCCCCTGCCAGGCGGTGCTCTCCGCCCGGGCCTGCTTCCGGATGTTGTCGTTGAGCTGCTTGGTGACTCCGGAATCCGCGGCGGCGAGCGGAGCGGCGAAGCACAGGCCGGCGGTGCCGGCGGCGATGGTGATGAGCAGTCGGATCGACATGCGGACTCCCGATGGGGACGGACGTGGGGATGCGGGACGGGAGGTTCGCGGCGGCGACCGCGACGAATCCTCCGGATGAACTTTGAAATGTAGCAGATGGACCCCCTGTCGATCACCCCGGCGAGGTCCCTCGGGCGGCTACACTCCGGAAATTCGCCGCCCCGGAGGAGCCTCGGATGTCCGCCACGTCTCGACCGACCATGCCCGACCGCGTCAACGTCCTCCTGATCGGAGGCGGTGGTCGTGAACACGCCCTCGCCTGGCGACTCTCGCAGTCGCCGAAACTCGGCCGCCTCTGGGTGGACGCGACGGCCAACGCCGCGTTGCTGGGCACCGGGACCCCCTGCCCCGAGCCGATCGAGAAGAAGGCGTTGTTCCGCCTCAACCGATGGTGCGACAAGGAGGAGATCGGGCTCGTGGTGATCGGGCCGGAAGTCCCGCTCGCCGAAGGCTGGGCCGACGAGCTCGCAAGCGAGACCCGCGTGGTCTTCGGCCCCGGTCGGGCCGCGGCCCGACTCGAAGCCGACAAGTCGTGGGCGAAGGACATCATGCGGGCCTCCTCGATCCCGTCCGCCGAAGGACGGTCCTTCAAGGAGAAGGCCCCCGCCCTCGCCTACGCCGCCAGCCGGGAGGAAGGCTGCGTCGTCAAGGCCAGCGGACTCGCCGCCGGCAAGGGTGTCCTCGTCTGCCCCACCGCGGAGGAGGCCGTCGAAGCCGTGGACTCCATGATGGGTGATCCGGAACGCCACACGTCGGGAAGTTTCGGCAAGGCCGGTGACACGATCGTGATCGAGGAACTGCTCACCGGCCAGGAGATGAGCGTGCTCGCGCTGGTCGACGGCCGCAACATCTGGGTCCTCGACCCGTGCCAGGACCACAAGCAGGTCGGCGAAGGTGACGTCGGTCCGAACACCGGCGGCATGGGCGCGTACTGCCCCACCCCGTTGGCGACGCCCGAGATGATGTCGCGGATCGAGCGGGACATTCTGGTCCCGACGATCGACGGTCTCCGCCGCGAGGGAATCACCTTTCGGGGCGTGCTGTACGCGGGCCTCATGCTCACCACCACCGGGCCGAAGGTGCTTGAATACAACTGCCGCTTCGGTGATCCCGAGTGCCAGCCTCTGATGAGCCGCCTGCAGGGCGATCTCCTCGAAGTGCTCTGGTCGACCGCCGCCGGACGGCTGGATGATCTGAAGGCCGGCCTCGTCTCGGACCCTCGGACGGCGTGCTGCGTCGTCATGTGCAGCGAGGGATATCCCGGTGCGATCACCACCGGCCATCCGATCACCGGAATCGAGGACGCGGAGGCCGAAGCGGGCCCCGGCGAGTCGGTCAAGGTCTTCCAGGCCGGCACGGCCGTCGACGACCGTGGCCGGACGGTCACTTCTGGTGGACGGGTCCTCGGCGTGACGGCCCTCGCCCAGGATCTTCAGGCCGCCCAGTCCCTCGCCAACCGGGCCGCCGATCGAATCGAGTTCGCCGGTGCCTTCTTCCGCCGGGACATCGGCGGCCGGGTCCTGTCCCCCACGCCCTGACCCTGAAATCACCCGATCCGGGAACCAAGCCGCTCTTGAGCCATCTCTGACCGAGGTATCAGGATCCGGGCAGCCCGAACGTCGCTCGAGACGTTGCAGGGTGGTTCAGGCCCGGGTTACACTGTTCGCTCGGGCTCACCGCGCAGGATGCGCGGGAACCTCCCGTTTTCTTCTTCCGTATGTATCCCGAATTCCGATCCGCCCTCCGTATGGAATACGGACGCGTTTCGAACCCGGGACCCAGGCGGCTTGTCCGCCGGCTCGCTCAGAGCTGATTTGGAGATCTGACGCATGATGCTGAGAACGTTCGCCGCCCTGGGACTCTGCTCCCTCGTCGCCGCCTCGGCCATCGCGACCACGACCGCCCCCGCGGTCGAGACGCGAAAGACCGATGCCCGCGCAAGCGACGACACCCGGAAGGTCGGTATCGACACCGGGTCATTCGGCACCCCCCTGGAGCTTCCGCCGCTCATGGGCCAGCCGGTGATGAAGCGAACAACCTCGACGGAGGTCCGCCCCGCGACCGTGGTCCGGAAGAAGCCGACGGCCTCGCTTCGGATCCCCACCGTGTCCAGCGGCGCGACCAACGCGACCGGTCGTCTGATCATCAAGTTCAACGACGATCTCAAGGCGAGAGCCTCGATGGCGGCGGGGACGCGAGCGGTCAGCCTCACCGGACACGATCTCTCCACCGCCGAAATGACGATCGCCCGCTTCGGCGGCACCATGCGTCAGCTCGTCCCCATGCCCGCGTCGAAAATCGAACAGATCGAGCGGAAGGCGTTCGAACGCAGCAACCGGATCCAGCCCGACCTCGCGTCGATGATGCTGGTTGAATTCGAGAATCGCCTCGACGAAAAGCAGCTCCTCGCCGCAGCGCGCCAGCTCAACGATCTGGACGTCATCCAGTGGGTCGAGATCGAACAGCCGGTCAAGCGAGCCTCCGCCGGCCCGCCCCCGCAGGGCTGCGATCCCGGCAACGCGGTCATCTGCAACCGCCCGAACCCGAACCCCGGCGCCGGCTGCTGGGAAGGCCCCGGCACGGCAGCGCCGTTCTTCGGCTTCTGCAACCCCGATCCCGGGAACAACATGGACGCCGCCGAGTACGGCTGTGCGGATGTCGCCTGCTGCGAAATCGTCAGCGGTCTCAATGAGAACTGCGGCGAAGAAGACGGCGCCGAGGGTTGGGACGTCTTCTGTGCCGCCCTCGCGAACCTCTTCTGCCAGGGCTCCGTCTACGACACCGAGAACCCGAACCTCGCCAGCCCGGATCGATACGACGGCTGTCTTTCGAACTACGACCCGGATGGTGATCCGCTCGACCCCGCGGTCGCGGTCCTTCCCGAGGACGCGGCGCCCAACATCGTCTTCGCCAATGTCGCGGGCGCCCTGCTGGGCTCGTGTGACGAGGCCCACCCCGCCCCCGGTTGCAGTCAGCCCGCGTGCTGTGCTTCCGTCTGCGTGATCGACCCGACCTGCTGCACCGACGAGTGGGACGAGAACTGCGTCAACCTCACCGCGACCACCCCGAGCTGCGATGCGGAGCCGACCCCGGGCCTCGAGCCCACCCCTGACTTCGCGTCCTACTTCGATCCGGCGACGCGCCGGGCCGTGGGCACGCAGGCGTACACGGTCGCCTTCCCCGCCGGGGAACCCGGTGATACCGCCGATCCAGCCGACAGCAAGACCTGGTTCCTGGCCAGTGGCTTCCTCGGTGGCGGACACGACCTCGCCGGCATGGAGCGATTCGTCGGTCAGGTCTGGCGAAACTACGGCAGCGCCGGTTCCGGCTCGAACGCCGGCTCCGCGGTCCTGCCCGAGCCCGACATGGTCTGGCTTTACGGTGCCCAGTACCAGGTCGTCGAGCAGTCCAAGGTGACGACGGAAGCATGGAACGAAGCGGTCGCGGGTGGCTTCTCGGTCAATCCCGATCTCACCGTCCCCCCCGGCCCGGACAATCCCTTCCCGAACTTCACGCTCGCCGATCCGAACTTCCCGTGGGATGAAGTCCGCTTCGTGCCCACCGGCCGGCTCAGCCAGGCGGCGGTCATCGAATTCGCGGCGTATGCCGGCATTCCGTCGGCATCCGGCGATCTGATCTTCACCCACGAGGATCTTCTCTCCACCACGCTGCCCGGAACCACGACCGAGTGGGCCTCGACCAACGTCGAACCCGATCAGACCCAGACCCTCATCGACGTGGGCAACGCCAACCACGGTACGGCCTGCCTCGGTGTGATCGGCAGTCGCAACAACGGCATCGGCACGCGGGGCATCGCCTCCGAGTGCGAACTCTGGTTCTTCCCCTCGGTCAGTCTCGAGGAGGGTGAGCGACTCGTCGCCTCGATCCTGTCCGCCGCGAACACGCTCGATCAGGGCGGCGTCGTGAACTACTCGATCGGCTTCGGCGATCAGCCCATCACCACCGTCGCCCCGGTCTACACGGCCCTGGCCGTGGCGTCCGACGCCGGTCTCATCAACGTCTGTGCCGCCGGCAACTCGGCGGTCGCGGTCGATGAACCCGCGGGCGAACAGCCGGTGGCGATCGTGGTCGGTGCGTGCGAGCCCGGCTTCGAGAACGGCAATCCGCGTCCCCCGTGCCCGGCCCCCGGCCCGATCCGCCGGTCGAACTTCAGCAACTTCACCGGCGACGGCACCGTGCACGTCATGGCCTGGGGCAGCGCCGGAGCGACCACCGGGTATGGCGATCTCTTCAACGGTGAGACCAGCACCGATCCGAGCGATACCCCGCCGCCCCTGCTGACCAACCGTCTCCGCGCCTATACCGGCCCGCGTCCGGCCACCTCGACCGTCCCGGACCCGAACGGCGGACCGCCGATCGAGATCCCCGGTTTCGGCGGTGGCTTCAGCGGGACCAGTTTCGCTTCGCCGCAGATCGCCGGCGCCATGGTCTGGATCCAGGGCGTCTCCCAGATGTTCTACGGCACCAGCATCTCGACCGAGCAGATCCTCGGTGGTGCCGCCGGCCCTTCGATCGTCACGGGTGCAGAAAACTGCTACCAGCTCCCCGACGGCACCGAGTTCGGCAACGACACCCCGAATGGTGGCGACTACTTCGTGGAGCAGGAAGGGCACAACATCGGGATCTTCCCGAACCTCCCCGGCTGTGCCCTGAACGTGCTCACGGTCATCGGAACCAACATCAGCGGTGGCTTCCAGGTCTACCACGGTGACCTGATCAACGGCCGTGCGTTCTCGCTCGGAAACAACGACAACAACAAGGTCGTGATCCGCTCCGAGTTCGCGGGCCAGGGTTCCGCGGAAGGCGGCCTGGCCTACCTCGCGAACGGCCAGACCACCGACCTCGGTGTGAACTGGTTCACCGGCTACGAGACCCAGGACGTCGCGACCTGCTCGCTCACCGTCGCGTCGCAGGCGACCGCCAGCGTGGTGATCGAACTGGCCTGGGCGTACAACTTCCGGTCCTCACGATTCCAGACGCTGGGGGCGACGGTGATGACGCCGTTCGAGCAGGCGAACAACTACGACATGGGCGCCTTCGTGACGCCGTCGTCGTACTTCTCCGAGCCGGAGGGTGAAGTCTCGGTCCGCATCTACGCGGTCGGGCTCGGCTTCCTCGGGACCTCGAACTACAAGACCCTGTACGACGAAGTCTCGCTGAACATCAACGACCCGAACCAGCCGAACGATCCCTGATCGATCGGCCTCGAGTCCGACAGTTCAATCATTCAAGCCCCCGTCGACCCAAGGTCGACGGGGGCTTTTTCTGGCCCAGCGTCCCACACCCTCCGTCCGGGACGTCGGTCAGGATGCCACAAGAGCCGTTTCGGGCATCCGCATCGACCGGCAGTCACGAGGTCCGAGAATCTGGCCGGGATCAGGCGCCCCACCGAACCCGCACGGAAGATCACGAAGTTTCAATTTGTTCTGAAATCGAAGCCCCCGGTACGAGGCAGCAAGCTAATGTTCCCTCAGGCGACGCATCGCCGCTCGATCCTGGAAGCATGCTCATGAGCCTCTCACCCGCCAATGCCCCTCGTCCCGATGACGACGCCGTCCTGCTCGGTGATCCCTTGGATCGCAGCAAGGACGCCTTCATCGCCCACTGGGCCGACATGGGGTCGAGCTGGGGTGTTCCACGATCCGTGGCCGAAGTGCACGCGCTCCTCTTCATCGAGGGCCAACCGCTCTGCGCCGAAGACATCATGGAGCGACTCCAGGTGAGTCGAGGCAGCGTCTCGACGACGCTCCGAACCCTCGCTGACTGGGGGATCGTCACGCGGAGTCGTCCACGGGGCGAACGGAAGGAATTCTTCGAGGCCGAACAGGACGTGTGGAACCTGCTCAGCCTGATCGTCCGCGCCCGCAAGCGCCGGGAACTCGAACCCCTGCTGGCGGCACTCGAAGACACCCGATCCGTCGCCGACGGCGACGACTCGGCCGACCCGGCCGCCCTCAAGGCCCATCTCGCCCGCCTCGACTCGATGCACGACGCACTCCGCCGCCTCGACCGCCTCAGTGACCGCTTCATCGGCCGCGGCGGCAAGGGCCTCGACGTCGCCGTGCGGCTTCTCTCCTCGCTCCTCTGAACTCCCTCCTCCAAGGCGCCGACACATGTCGATCCTGCCCGCCCGGACATCCTCCCCCCACCAGTCGCTCGGCGACGTCGCCCGACCGGGCGTCCAGCCCCCCTCGGTCCTGCCCGAGACGGTGGAACTCGCCTGGCGAGCCCTTCAGCCGATCGAGGCGACGGATGCGACGGATGCGAAGCGACCGTCCTACGGCCCCGCGATGGTTCGGGCCCGACTGCACGCGGACGGCATCGAAATCGAACTGCACGAGGATCACGAACGAACCGGACTCCGGATGATCGCCTGCGAGGTCTCGGCCTCGGTCGTCCGCCGGGACCAGCGGACCATGCGGGTCCTTCGCTGGGCGACCGACGCGGACGAGTCACTGGTCAGAATCGTGATGGAGCCCGGACACCCCCCCGTGGTTCGGACGACCCTCCCGACCCGCCTGGGGCTTCCCGGCGGCACCTACGACTTGCTCTCGATCACCATCGAGGAATGAGCGTCCGACACCGGTGACGACACTGGTTCCCGGCGTCAGTCCTGCTACAATCCGCCCCCTCGGGACAGGTGGCCGAGCGGCTGAAGGCACCGGTTTGCTAAACCGGCGTACCGCGTCAGCGGTACCGCGGGTTCGAATCCCGCCCTGTCCGTTC
>JAQWJM010000060.1:0-3041 GCA_029248335.1 Phycisphaerales bacterium | reverse complement strand
CGCCGATCCAGCGATGTGATGCCAGCTATCTGATGCTGCAGCATGACGACATGCAGGTCATTCCCGTTTCGTCGAACGGTGGCACCGCCTTCGTCCTTGGAAATGATGGCACGATTCCCCACGTCTATCTGATGGGTTCCGGGGGGCGAGTCAGTGATGACTCGATCGGGACGTCAATGCGTCGGTCCCGGATGAGCCGCGATCTCGCCGCGACGAAGCGCGGGGGTCAGACCGGTCGAGTCATTCGTCCCGGTGATCGTCTGCTCGTCTGGGATCGTTGGGACAACTCCCGCGACTGGAACGGCTGGGTGATCGTGCTCGAGGATTGAGTCGACGGACATCGTCGCACTGAAGCACGACGAGCCCCGAATCCGGTGACGGATTCGGGGCTCGTTTTCTTCGTTCCGAATGTTCTGCGGCACTCAGGCCGGGATTCAGACCATCTCGACCATCATGCTGACCGCGTTGCCACCGCCGAGGCAGAGACTCGCCACGCCGCGCTTGCCACCGGTTCGGCCGAGCTGGTGAAGCAGGGTGACGAGCACGCGGGTGCCGCTGGCGCCGATCGGGTGACCGAGGGCGATGCCGCCGCCGCAGATGTTGAGCTTGTCTTCCGGCACGCCGAGGTGCTTGATGTCCGCGAGCACCTGGGCCGCGAACGCCTCGTTGATCTCGAAGAGGTCGATGTCGTCGACCTTGACGTCGTTCTTCGCGAGCAGGGCTTCGATGCCGATCGCCGGGGCGAAGAAGAGCTTCTTGGGCTCGACGCCCGCGGTGTTGTAGTCGACGATCTTCGCGATGGGGGACAGGCCGAGTTCCTTCGCCTTGGCGAGGCTCATGACCACGACCGCGGCGGCACCGGCCGAGATCTGGCTCGCGTTGCCGGCGGTGACCGAACCTTCCTTCGTGAAGGCGGGTCGGAGCTTGGCGAGGGAATCGGAGGAACTTCCGGGACGGAAGCCTTCATCCTTCTCGACGCCCGCCCGGGCGTTGCACTGCTCCGCGGACATCGGCAGCACCTCGGCCTCGAAGTGGCCGGCGTCCCACGCCGCTTCGGCCCGGTTGTGGCTCTGGGCGCTGAAACGATCCTGCTCGTCCCGGGAGATGTCGTATTCGTCGGCGATCCACTCCGCCGCGTTGCCCATGGGCCACTTCTCGAAGGCGCAGGTCAGGCCGTCATGAGCCATGTGGTCCTGCATGGTGGCGGGTCCGTACTTGACGCCGCCTCGGACGTTCGCGAAGTGGGGGGCGAGATCCATGTTCTCCATGCCACCCGCGACCGCGACCTCGATGTCGCCGGCCTTGATCGCCCGGGCCGCCTGCATGACCGCTTCCAGTCCGGAACCGCAGACCTTGTTGACGGTGACCGCGGTCACCGTGTCCGGGATCCCCGCCTTCAAGGCGGCTTGTCGAGCGGGATTCTGGCCGACGCCGGCCTGAAGGACGCAGCCCATGAAGACCTCTTCGACCGCGGCCGGATCGAGCCCGGCATCCTTCATGGCTCCATCGATCGCGACCGCGCCGAGTTCCGGGGCGGTCACGCGGCCGAAGCCGCCGAGGAAGCGGCCGATGGGAGTGCGTCGGGCGGCGATGATGACGGGCGTGTGGGCGTCGCTCATGGGAGAAAATCGGGTCCTGAGGGTTGGGGATGACAGTACGAAGACGATCGTGTGGGGCCGTCTGGGGGCGACATCCTAGCCACCGTGCCCGAGGGCCCCGACAAATCCGGCGGGATCCCCGGATCGGGGCTTCGACGCCGTTCCGGGCCGTGCAAAACCGGAGATCGGTTTCCGGACTCGATTGTAGGCGATTCCGCTTCCGGTCGATGATGAGGTCATGCAGCACGACGACGACCTGGTCCATCAGAATCTCATGAGTCTCCAGACCCACGTCCTCGCCGAGGAGGCCAAGCATCCGGGTGCGACGGGAGATCTGTCCTGGATCATCTCCGCCATCTCCCTGGCGGGGAAGACGATCGCGAACAAGGTCCGTCGGGCCCGCCTCGACGACGTGCTGGGTGCCCACGGCACCGAGAACGTGCAGGGCGAGGATCAGTTGAAGATGGACGTGATCTCGAACGAGATCATCATGCGATGTCTCGGCGACCGGGCATCGATCGCGGTGCTCGCCAGCGAAGAGGACGAGGAGCCCCGGATCCTTCGGCGGTCGGGTGACGGTGGCAAGTACTGCGTGCTCTTCGACCCGCTCGACGGCTCGAGCAATCTCGACTCCTGCGTCGGCGTGGGGACCATCTTCTCGGTCACCCTCAACGACCCCGCCGAGTCGGACGGTGAAAAGACCGTCTGCCAGCCCGGGACCCGGCAGGTCGCCGCAGGCTACATCCTCTACGGCTCGAGCACGATCATGTGTCTCACCACCGGCGACGGCGTGGACATGTTCGTCCTGGACCAGGCGATCGGCTCGTTCCTCCGAGTCCGGACGAACGTGCGTATTCCGGAGCAGGGCACCACGTACTCCATCAACGAGGCGAATGCGGAGACGTTCCCGGAGGGCTACCAGGCGTACCTTCGATTTGCGCACGGCGCCGGATACACCAGTCGCTACATCGGATCGATGGTCTCCGACGTCCATCGCACCCTGATCCGGGGTGGCGTCTTCCTTTATCCGCCGACCGCCAAGAACCCCGACGGAAAACTTCGTCTGCTCTACGAGGCCAATCCGATGGCCATGCTGATGGAGCAGGCCGGCGGTACTTCCTACTCGGGTGATGTCCGGACCATGGAAGTGCGACCGGAACGCCTGCACCAGCGGGTGCCGGTGCTGCTCGGATCACCCGCCGAAGTCGCGAAGGTGCGCGAGTTCATGTGAGTGGCCACGACGACGGCCCACGCCGCCGTCGATCGTTCGAAACTCCGGTCGGTCCCGCCACGCGGCTTCATTCGAAGCGGCCGTGATCCTTGATCTCGAAGTCGTTCATCGACGCCAGTTCGGCCGTGGACAGGTCGTCGACGCGCCGGAATCGACCGATCACCGAACCGGGATCGTCCATCGCGAGCCTGCCGAGGACCTCGGCCTTGTTC
>JAQWJM010000054.1:0-19135 GCA_029248335.1 Phycisphaerales bacterium | reverse complement strand
GCGAGGAGCGACTCGATTCCGCCCTCCGGCTCGAAGCGGACCTGCTCGAATCGGGGGTGTGGCTCAACGTCTCGGAACCGGGTCGACCCGCGTTCGAGTTTCGTCCCTTCCCGCGCATCGCGCAGGTCAGTCCGTCCTACGACGCGACGATCCGGGACTTCGACGGCGACGGCGTGGCGGACCTCTTTCTCGCGCAGAACCACGATCATCGAGAGCCGGAGACGGGACTCTGGCGAGGTGGCGTGGGGCAGGTGCTTCTCGGTCAAGGCGACGGCACCTACCTCCCGATGTCCCCGCGGGAGAGTGGGATCCTGCTTCGCGGCGATGCGACGAACGTGGAATCGGTGGACGTCGACGGGGACGGCCGTCCCGATCTCGTCGCCACGCAGAACGACGACCGGGTGCGGGTCTTCCTCGATCGAGACGGGGTCGGCGACTGATCATCCGGATGAAGGTGGTGTTTCAAACGAATTCCGCGTCGTCGCCACCGTCTGCGCCGCCGATCCCGGGTTGCAGGTGGCCGCGCGGAATTTTCCGGCTTGAAAGGCCGTCGACCGGCTTCATTCAGCGTGGCACCGTCGTGTCGGCTGAAATCCTTCGGTTTCAGTGTTGATTGTTTCGGGCCGTTGGGGGGCGATCACCCCATGGTGAGGTGTTTCGTCATCACCTAGCCTCCGCACCGTCAGGCGAATGCGGGCGTCATCGGGAACGTCCCGGCCTCGACTCTCATGAACACGGAGTTGAAGGAATGAACAGACTCATGCTCGTCTTCGCGACGCTCGCGTCGCTCACGGCGTCGGTCGTCGGTGCGGATCAGCCGAACATCCTCGTCCTCTGGGGCGACGACATCGGTACCACCAACATCAGCGCGAACAGCAATGGGATGATGGGGTATCGAACCGCCAACATCGATCGCATCGCTCGCGAGGGGATGCGATTCACCGACTACTACGCGGAGCAGTCGTGCACCGCGGGTCGCGCGTCGTTCATTCTCGGTCAGAGCGTCTTCCGAAGCGGACTCAGCAAGGTCGGCCTCCCCGGCGCCGAACTGGGATCCAGCCCGGAGGACCCGACCATCGCGCGTCTTCTCAAGGATCAGGGCTACGCGACCGGCCAGTTCGGGAAGAACCATCTTGGTGACCAGGACCGGCATCTGCCGACCGCGCACGGCTTCGACGAGTTCATGGGCAACCTCTACCACCTCAATGCCGAGGAGGAGCCCGAGAACGAGGACTACCCCCGCGACATGGAACTCCGTGACGGACGCACCTTCCAGGAGGCGTTCGGCCCGCGTGGCGTCATCCACTCCCGGATGATGCCGGACGGAACGCACCGCGTGGAGGACACGGGGCTGCTGACCAAGAAGCGGATGGAGACCATCGACGACGAGAGCAGCGCCCGGGCGCTGGCGTGGATCCGCGAGCAGAATGCGGCGGGCAAGCCCTGGTTCTGCTGGTGGAACGGCACTCGAATGCACTTCCGGACGCACGTGAAGGACGAACTTCGCGGCATCAGCGGTCAGGACGAGTATTCCGACGGCATGGTCGAGCACGACATGCACATCGGGCTGTTTCTGGATCTCCTCGACGAGCTCGGCATCGCCGACGAGACCATCGTCATGTACTCGACGGACAACGGTCCGCACATGAACACCTGGCCGGATGCGGGCATGACGCCGTTCCGCGGCGAGAAGAACACCAACTGGGAGGGCGGATGGCGCGTCCCGTGCTTCGTGCGGTGGCCCGGGGTCATCGACGCGGGGTCGTGCACGAACGAGATCGTCCACCACATGGACTGGCTCCCGACCTTCGTGGCCGCGGCCGGCAACGACGACGTCAAGTCGGAACTCCTCGAGGGATACGAGTCGACGTCGGCCGGTCGGGACTACCAGGTCCATCTCGACGGGTACAACGTGCTTCCGCTGCTCAAGGGCGAGGTCGCCGAGTCGCCGCGGAAGGAGATCTTCTACTTCTCCGACGACGGCGATCTCACCGCGCTTCGCTACGGGGACTGGAAGGCGATCTTCCTCGAGCAAAGGGCCGAAGACGGCTTTCAGGCGTGGCGGGAACCCTTCGTCCCGCTGCGGGTTCCGTTGCTCTTCAATCTCCGGCGTGATCCGTTCGAGCGTGCCCAGAAGACCTCGAACACCTACGACGACTGGTTCATCGACCGGGTCTACCTGCTGGTTCCGGCCCAGGCCTACGTCGGGCGTTTCCTCGACACGTTCAAGGACTTCCCGCCCCGCATGAAGGCCGCGAGCTTCGGAATCGACCAGGTGATGGAGCGGCTGCAGGAGAGCCTCGGCGCCAGCAACTGACGTTTCGGGCTCGATCGTCATCCCAGGCCGCGTCGCGACCGATCACGCGACGCGGCCTTTTCTTCGTCGACGTGCGTCGGTATCTTCCACGTTCGTCCCTCCGAACAGGAGATGCCATGAAGTTTCGAACCACGATTCTCTCCGTCTGTCTTCTTCTCCCGGTCATCGGCGGTTGCGCCTCGACGCCCGAGCGTGCCGTCGATCCACTGCCCTCCTGGCGGCATAACGCGGCTCGCACCGCGATCATCGACTTCGTCGACCGGACGACCGATCCGAACAATGCCGACTTTCTTCCCGAGGTCGACCGGGTCGCGGTCTTCGACAATGACGGAACGCTCTGGGCGGAGCAGCCGATCTACTTCCAGTTCGACTTCGCGATCGATCGGATGAGAGACCTCGTGGACGAGAATCCCGAGCTCGCGACTCGCGAGCCGTTCCAGACCGCGATCGACGGCGAGCCGATCGATTTCCTCGAGTCGGGACATGCCGGACTCCTGGAGTTTCTGCTCGCCACGCATTCCGGAACGACCACCGCGGAGTTCGAGGTGGCCGCCGAGACGTGGATCCGCGAAGCACGCCACCCGGTCACCGGCCGGCCGTATCCGGCGATGGTCTACCAGCCGATGCTCGAACTGCTGGATTACCTCGAGCGAAACGGTTTCTCGAACTGGATCGTCTCCGGAGGCGGTGCCGACTTCATGCGGGTCTTCGCCGAAGACGCGTACGGCATTCCTCCCGGACGGGTGATCGGGTCGGAGATCGAGCTGAAGCATGAATCGACGCCGGAAGGTGGCGTCCTGGTTCGAGCGCCCGGTCTTGAAACCCTCAACGACGGGCCGCAGAAGGTGATCGGGATCCACCGGGCGATCGGGCGTCGTCCCGTCGCGGCCTTCGGAAACTCGGACGGCGATCTCGCGATGCTCGAGTGGACGGCCGGCGGCGAGGGTCCGACCCTCTGCGTCTACGTGCATCACACCGACGAGGTCCGCGAATGGGCGTACGATCGTGGATCGAAGATCGGGGGGTTGGACCGGGGGCTCGACGCCGCCGAAGCACGGTCCTGGCCCGTCATCGACATGAAGCGGGACTGGGAAGTCGTCTTTCCGGATCCGGAGTGAACCAATCCTGCAACGCGTTCGAGTGCGTCGCACCAACGGAGACATGAAACGAATGCGTCAAGTCCGATCGACCATCACATCGTCAGCCGCGCTGTTCGTCGCCGTTCTCGCCGTCGGCTGCTCCACGCCGACCCGGAATCCCGTCCCCCGGGAGCACATCCGGGACGCGTCGCCTCCGGGCATGGAGTCCTGGCGGATCACGCGCGAGGACGAGACCGATTCCGATGCGCCCGATGGCCGACGCCGCATGGGGCTCCTCGCCGATCAGATGCGGGCGAGCGGCCTCGACAAGGCCGCGATCCAGGTGCTTGCGATCTCCGGCGGGGGTGAGAACGGTGCGTACGGCGCGGGCCTCCTCTGCGGCTGGTCCGAACTGGGAACCCGGCCGACGTTCAACGTGGTCACGGGCGTCTCGACCGGCGCGCTCACCGCGCCGTTCGCGTTTCTCGGGTCCGACTACGACGAACAGCTCAAGACCTGCTACACCACGCTCAGCACCAGCGAACTCGTCACCGAACGCGGTCTGCTCGAGGGCCTGACCAGCGATGCGTTGAGCGATCCGGACGGTCTTCGGGAGATGCTTTCGACGCAGTTCGACGAGGAGGCCTTCCGGCGGATGGGGGAGGAGCATCTCAAGGGAAGACGACTCTTCGTCGGCACCACGAATCTCGATCGAATGGAGGCGTCGTACTGGTGCCTGAGCGCGATCGCGGCCGACGACGTTCCGAACGGGCGAGCGCTCGCGATCGACATCATCATCGCGTCCGCGTCGATTCCCGGGGTGTTTCCACCGGTGCTGATCGAGGTCCTGGCTCCGGACGGACGTACCTACGACGAAATGCACGTCGACGGCGGCGTCTCCGCCCAGGTCTTCACCTATCCGGTCGCGCTTCGACTCCGCGATTCCGACGTGCTCGCCGACGGCGGCCATGGGACGCCGACGGTCTGGGTGATCCGCAACGCCCCGCTCGTGTTCCGCTACAAGCAGGTCGCGCGGTCGCTCTTCGAGATCGCGGGCCGGTCGATCTCCGGTCTGATTCGCAGCAACGGGATCGGCGACCTCTACCGGATCTGGCTCACCTCGATCCGGGACGGATTCGACTTCCACCTCGCATCGATTCCCTTCGACTTCGACGTCGAGCCGTCGGAGGCCTTCGATCCGGTCCACATGAAGGCGTTGTTCGAACGCGGGCGGAGCGACATCCTCACGGGTGAGGCCTGGCGCGATCATCCGCCGCAGATCGACGCGGTGGACGTGGAGGCGCTCCGGTCGGAGCTGAACGCCCGCTTCAGCGCGTCGGATCAACCCTGACGGACCAGCCGGTCCGGTGTGAATCCGTCGCGAACGGGACCTGGTCCGTTCGCATGAGATGCTCGTGACCACGGTCCGGGACGTGGCCGCGTCGTCCCGAAACGTGGTTTCGACGCGTGTCCGCGGGTGTTTATCGTGACCACGCCGGTCCGGCCGGGCCTCGCGCCGAGTGTTGTTCCGACTTGCGGGAGCGACTACCATGCGGGGCTCGGTTCTTGTGACTGGCTCGCCCGGCATCGCGATCGCGATCCGAACCCCCGTTTCGTCGCGATCCGAATCTCCTGCCCGCGACGCCGAACCGAATCGGCCTCCTCAATCCACGTTCCAACCGCTCGATCGGAATCCGTTCCGGTCCCGACCGTCCACGTTCCGCTTCCGGCGACGTGGCGAGACGAACCTTCGCACGATCCCCACCATGTCCCAGTTCACCATCCATCTTCCGTCGTTCATCCCGGTCGGTCATCGCGAACTCGACTTGAGATCGGGTTCGAGCGGTTCGTTCAAGGCCGACATCCTCTCCGGCATGACGGTCGCGCTCGCACTGGTTCCGGAGGCCGTCGCCTTCGCGTTCCTCGCCGGCGTCCCGCCGTTGGTCGGGCTCTACGCGGCCTTCATCATCTGCCTGATCACCTCGGTGCTCGGTGGGCGACCCGGCATGATCTCGGGTGCGACCGGCGCGATGGGGGTCGTCGTGGTCTCGCTGGTCGCGCAGTACGGGATCGGATTCCTCTTCCCCGCGGTCGTCCTCTGCGGCCTGATCCAGGTCTCGGTCGGACTGCTTCGGATGGGCAAGTTCATTCGAATCGTCCCGCACCCCGTCATTCTCGGATTCGTCAACGGGCTCGCGGTGGTGATCCTTCTGGCGCAGCTCGGCAGTTTCAAGACGCTCGACGCCGAAGGGACCATGGCGTTCCTCTCCGGGAGCAGGCTCTGGCTGATGCTCGGCATGGTGGTGGCGACGATGGCGATCATCGCGTTCCTGCCTCGCTTCACCAAGGCGATCCCATCGTCCCTGGCCGCGATCCTTCTCGTCTCGCTGGCGGCGTTCTTCATCAACGGCTCGGGCGGCGACGGTGCGACCTCGGACGGTTCGGAGATCGCGGAGCCGGCTCGTCCGATGCTGACCGTGGGCGACATGCTCGTGGACAGCACCGTGGCGGCGGCGGTCGAGGATGCCCAGCGGGAGAAGGATCTCGCCATGCTCGTGACGGCTCAGGCGGGGCTTCCGGAAGGCGTCGAGGTCGTTCCGGACGCGGGCGCTCCGATCGCACCGCTCACCGACGCGGAACGGGCGGAGGTGATCGCGTCGGTCGACGTCTCGACCGTGGGCATCGCCGGTGGTCTCCCGCGCCCGGCCTGGTGGGATTTCAACCTGCCGCCGTTCACCCTCGCGACCCTGTGGATCATCCTGCCCTATTCGTTGATTCTCGCGGGGGTCGGCCTGATCGAGTCGCTGATGACCCTGACGCTCATCGATGAACTCACCGAGACCCGCGGGAACGGAAACCGCGAGTGCGTGGGCCAGGGCGTCGCGAACGTCGCGTGCGGCCTGTTCGGCGGCATGGGCGGTTGCGCGATGATCGGGCAGTCGCTGATCAACGTGAAGTCCGGCGGTCGCGGTCGGCTTTCCGGGGTGACGGCGGCGGTGACGCTGCTTCTGTTCATCCTCTTCCTCGCTCCGTGGATCGAAGCGGTGCCGATGGCGGCGTTGGTCGGGGTGATGTTCATGGTGGTGATCGGGACGTTCGAATGGACGACGCTCCAGACCTGGCGACGCATTCCGTTCCCCGAAGTGCTGATCATGCTGGTGGTGGCGTTGTACACGGTGTTCATGCACGACCTGGCGACCGCGGTGATTCTCGGCGTCGCGTTGTCGGCGCTGGTCTTCGCGTGGAACAAGAGCAAGCACCTCATCGCCGACGTGTCGACCGACGACGAGGGCCAGAAGGTCTACCAGTTGCACGGCGTCCTGTTCTTCGGCACGGTGTCGCGGTTCCGCGACCTCTTCACGCCGCAGGACGATCCGCAGGAGATCGTGATCGACTTCTACTTCAGCCGGGTCTACGACCAGTCCGGCCTCGAGGCGATCAACAATCTCGCGGAGCGGTACCAGGCACTCGGGAAGCGTCTCCACCTCCGGCATCTGAGCGAGGATTGTCGTCGCCTGCTCGATCGGGCGGGCGACCTCGTCGAAGTCGACATCAGCGAGGATCCGCACTACCACGTGCTCGCCGATCGCGTTCCGCCGGTCTGAACCGGGGCGGCGGTCCGGGAGGATGCATCGCCGACCGGAGTTCGGAAGACGGTCCACGGCAACCCCGGCATTCGGGTACTTTTCGGGCGATGAACGACACCACGCCGGGCCCCATCGCACGACGCCTCGAACGGATCCGTCACGGAGACGACCCCCAGCTCATCGCCCGGCTCTCGAGCGGCTGGGCGGTGCTCGGCGATCGACAGCCCGAAGCGATCGAAGGATGCTGCATGCTGCTGCCGGATCCCAACGCCGCCTCGGTGAACGAACTCGACGAAGCCGCCCGGGTCGCCTTCATGACGGACTTCGTCCGGCTGGGTGATGCCGTCCTCGCCGCGACGGGCGCGGAGCGGATCAACTACCTCGTCCTGTGCAACCAGGTTCCCGAACTCCACGGCCACGCGATCCCCCGGTTCGCCACCGAGGATCCGGAGAAGCGGCGTCTCGGCCCGTTCGAGGCGTACGACTTCGGCACCGCGCGGCAGGCGGACGGTGATGGAACGGACGCGTCGCTGCTCGCGCGACTTCGGACGGCGCTGGCGGGGGAGGCGTGACCGTGACCGTGGGATCCAGGCGTCGCCCGTTCGCCGTCGAGGGGCGATCGTCGTGACGGGGCCCGAACGCACGCCGGTGGTCCGGATCGCGGACGACGAGGTCGACGCGACGCTCGACCGGGAACTTCGAGCCCTTCTTTCGACCTGCTTCACGAAACCCGGGGACGAGATCTTCCGCACCAGGCGGTACTACGCGCAACCACCATCGTGGCGGTGGTCGATCCGGCGGGAGGATCGTCTGATCGCCCACGTGGCGGCGCACGATCTCTCGATCCGGTCCGGCATCCGGCCTTGCCTTCGAACCCGGCGCGTCCTGGGGATCGCGGAGGTCTGCGTGGAACCGGCGAGTCGTGGCGAGGGACTGGTCAAGGCGATGCTCGCCGCGGCGCACGCCTTCGGCATCGAGCGAGGGTTCGATCTCGCGATGTTGTTCGGTCGGGAGGCGATCTACGAATCGAGCGGCTATCACGCGGCGACCGGTTCGGTGCACGTCGTCGAGGCGGACGGATCCGCGGCCGTCCGGAGTGATGTCCTGTTCCGGGCACTCGCCTCGGACGTTCCCGAAGGGGACTTCATCCTGGACGGTCCGGCGTTCTGAACGTCCGGGGGGGTGCGTGTGGCCGGTCCGCTCGGCGGCCCGGGGCCTCGTGGTAGGCTGCGGGGCCATTCTTGAAAGGACCGATCGATGAATCCGACCATCACCATGACCGCCGCCGCCTTCGTGCTGGCCTGTCCCTCGTTCTCCCACGCCGCACCGCCGACCGAGGCGGAGATCAAGGAGAAGACCGCCGCCGCGATGACCTACTACCGGGCGCAGGGCCGCGACTTCTCCCTCGACGACCCCGGTTTCCACGCGGTGCTCGACGCGCAGCTCATGGGGGTCGACCCCGGCGAGTGCGACATGGAGACGATCGGCGCGATGCAGATGCTCTGGGCGTACTCCCCGAACGCGAAGCCGCTCTGGATGGCCCGGATCGAGGAAGCCGGCGCCGGACCCGAGTGGCTCGACGCGAGCCTGATGCTTGCGAGCATGGGTGAGAACGACAAGGCCCTCGCGATCGCGACGCCGCACGGCTTCGGGGAGGTCCCCGACGATCGACTCGGCGAAGTCATCCAGGCGATGAGTTCGCTTTCCGAGGAACAGTTGATCCCGATGCAGGGTGAGCTGGTGCTGCTCGTGGACCGGATGCCGGACGGCGACGCGTCGACGTTCATGACCGGTTGGCCCTCGTATCCCGAACTCCTCGGGAAGGCGATGGTCGAGGCGGATCGGCGTCGCGTGATCCATGCCCGCCTCGTCGAGGCGATGAAGGAGGGAATGGCGAAGTCCGAAGCACTCGCGAAGACCGCGCCCGAATCCGAGGTCGAGAATCACCAGCGAGCCGCGGGTCGGATGAAGAGCACGCTTGCGTTCCTCGACGGTCCGGCCGGACGTGGCGAACTCATCGGCTACCCCGCACCGAAGGTCGACCTGCTCTGGAACAGCGAGGGCGCCGACTGGAACTGCTTCAACTGCCTCAAGGGCAAGGTCGTGGTCCTCGACTTCTGGGCCACCTGGTGCGGACCGTGCGTCGGTTCGTTCCCGCAGGTCCGGGAGCTGGTCGAGTACTACGACGGCTACGACGTGGTCGTCCTCGGGCTCACCAGCGAGCAGGGAAGCGTGATCTTCCGTGACGATCGCGGCAAGGTGGATGCCGAGGACTTCGCCGGCGAGTGCGCGATGATGGCGGACTACGCCAAGGCGATGGACGTCACCTGGCCCGTGGCGTTCACCAAGCAGGACGTCTTCAACACCGACTTCGGGATCAAGGGGATTCCCCACGTCGCGATCATCGCTCCGGATGGCAAGGTCGCCTACAACAACCTGCATCCCGCCGATCCGCTCGCCGACAAGGTCGAGAAGATCAACGGCCTTCTCGAGAAGGCGGGCCTGAAGCATCCCCCCTCGGTCAAGGAGAAGGCCGCGACCGAGAAGTCCGCGACCTGAAACGCGGATCGAGTTCGCTCGACCGATTGGAATCAGGGACCCCGGCCTCGGCCGGGGTCCTTTTCAATGACACGACTCGATCGACGCTTCGGCGCCGGGCGCACGACGGGTCGGTCACGTCGTTCCAGACGCCCGCTAGACTCGGGTCCGATCCCCCCCGTGATTCCGGAGACGTCCAATGTCGCATCGAACCCTGCTCGTCCTGTTCCTCGCCGGTCTTTTCGCGTGTGGAACGGCGTTCATTCCATCGGTGTTCGCCGACGAGACCGTCGGCGTGTTCGAGGCGGTGGCGACGGACGGCACGGGTGCATGGCGGATCGGTGGCGATGCGTACATCGTGGATCCGGACGTCGCGACGATCGGATCGGTGGCCGTGCCGGACGCCGGTGAGCTGGTGCGGGTGAAGTTCGAGATTCGAGACGGAGTCCGACATGCCTCCGCGCTGTCGCCGCTCGGTTTCGGGGCGGAGGCGGTGCAGGACGGACCGTATCTCCTCTGGGAGGACGCCGATTCGGCGGTGATGATCACCGTGGTCGATGGGAAGGTCGTGCGGACCGAGCATGACGGGATCGCCGTCGGCGACGTTCTCGCCACACCGAGTGGGCTGGTGCCCGGGATCGTCGTGAATTCGTCCTACGAGTCGCCCGCGGCGGACTGGCCGGACGCACGGCGGATTCTCGCGGTGAGCGACCTCGAAGGGAACCGGGAGACGTTCATGACGTTTCTCCGCGGGAACGGGGTCGTCGACGATGACGGCCGCTGGGCATGGGGCGACGGGCATCTGGTGCTCGACGGCGACATCGTCGACCGCGGCGCGGAGGTGACCGAACTGCTCTGGACGATCCGGCGACTCGAACGCGAGGCGGCGCAGGCGGGTGGACGCGTCCACTACGTGCTCGGCAATCACGAATCGATGGTGATGGCGGGTGATCTTCGGTACATCCATCCCAAGTATCGCTTCACCACCGATCGAATCGGAGCGACCTACGACGCGCTGCACGGTCCTTCCAGCGAGATCGGTCGATGGCTTCGAAGCCGCAACAGCGTCATCCGCGTCGGGCCGTTCCTCTTCGTGCATGCGGGCTACTCGCCGGAACTGGATCGACTCAAGCTGGGAATGGACGAGATCAACGAGGCGATTCGTTCCGGACTCGGGCCGCCGGCCTGGCCGGCCGCGTCCCGGGAGGACCTTCGAACCGGTCTGATCTGGCACCAGCAGGGGCCGCACTGGTACCGAGGCTACTTCCCGCGACACGCCGCGCAGTGGGGCGGACGTCCGTCCGACGAGGCGATCGCCGCGATCCTGAAACGACACGGCGCGGAGCACGTGGTGGTCGGGCACACGGTGGTCGACGAGATCGGATGGATCGACGGCCGTCCGGGATTGATCGGCATCGACGTCGCCTGGCGGGATCCCGGCGAAGCGGCCGGACTGCTCCTCGATGGCGGCGAGCTGCACCGGGTCGATTCGGCGGGGCGAAGGACGCCGCTCCGGAGGCCGGTGAAGCCCGACCAGGGGGAGTGAGTCGCGGTCGACCGGTCCGCGGGGGTAGCATCCGGCGGACCTGATCGATCCCCGAGTCGAACCGCGGAGCCTGCCCATGAGCCAAGATCGACGACGTTTCCTCGCGACCGGTGCCGTCGCCTCGGTCCTCCCGATCACTTCGGCGATCGCCGGGACCCGACAGGACGCGACGGCGAAGGGGGTGGTCGACGGCGGGGGTGCCCGACGAACCCATCCGATCGCGTTGTCGACCTATTCGCTCTGGCGGTTTCGCAACGACGAGTATCGGGACATGGATCGTTGCATCGATCTCGCCGACGAGTTCGGTTTCGACGGCATCGAATTCCTGCTCTATCAGATCGGCCAGAACGAACTGCTCAGCCGTTCCCGGCGCATGGCCTACAAGCGTCGGGCCCAGCGACTGGGGCTTCCGCTCATGGGGCTTTCGACCCACCAGGGGTTCGTGACACCCGAGCGGGAGAAGCGTGATTTCAACATCGATCGCACCATCGCCCAGATCGAGATCGCCTACGACCTCGGGATTCCCGTGATGCGGGTCAACACCGGGACCTGGGGAACCTCGAAGGACTTCGACGATCTCATGGCGAACCGGGGCGTGGAATCGCCGCTGCCGGGATACACGGACGAGGATGCGTATCCGTGGGTGATCGAAGCGTTCGAGAAGTGCCTGCCCACCGCGGAGCGGTGCGGCGTGGTGCTCGGCCTCGAGAACCACTGGGGACTCGGCCTGACGCCGGAGGGGATCCTTCGAATCGTCGATGCGATCGATTCGCCATGGCTCCAGATCACCACCGATACCGGCAACTTCCTCGAGGAGCCCTACGAGCGGCTTGCGAAGCTCGCGCCGAGGACCGTGCTGGTGCAGGCGAAGACCTACTTCGGTGGTGGGCAGTGGTATTCGCTCGAACTCGATTACCCGCGGATCGGTCGGATTCTCGACGAGCACGGGTATCGCGGCTGGATCTCGCTCGAATTCGAAGGCATGGAGGATCCACGCACCGCGATTCCCCGCAGTCTCGAACTGCTGCGATCGTCCTTTCCGCGCGACGCCTGATCCACCTCCCCGGTCGTGCCCTGCGGGCGGGCGGACCGGCCGTTCGTCCCCGGGATGCCGCGCTCCGATCAGATCTCGTCCCAGATTCGCTGCAGCTCCTCGTAACCGGGCTCTCCGCCGTCCCACGGCTTGGGTTTTCCGACGAAGTGGAGGATCCTGATCCTCGAAAGATCGAAGTCCGGATGTCGCGTCAGGCCTCGCTTCATGTAGTTGTATTCGGACGACAGGAAACACACGTCGTCGAACGAAGACAAGGCGAAGTAGCTCGTGAGGAAACCCTGGTCGCTTCCGTCGACGGAAGCGACCGTTCCCAGCCGGGATGTGATCATCTCGTAGGTTTCCATCGACGGACGCAGCACGAAGACGCCGGTCTGGATCATCCGCAGTCGAACGTGCTCTGATTCCTCGGGGAACACCTCGTGGTCGACGGCGCACGCGATGCCATGGGGCTTCAAGGGCACGCTCAGGAGTTCATCGGCGTTCTGCAACTGGATCGTGTCCGAGTCGATCCAGCAGACCTTTTCGTATTCCTCGAGCCTCCAGCACTCCAGCTTGACGAAGGCCTCCAGCCACTTCTCCTTGTAGGGGTTCGTCAGCGAGGAGAGTCGGACCCGCTTCGTGGTGATCCCTGCTTCGATCAACGTGCGTTCCTGTTCCGCCGTCGTCGAGTCGGTGCAGAAGCAGAGAAGCGGATGTTCGGATCCCACGCGTCGCATCGATCGATGGAGCTTCAGCACCCCCTCGAAGTATTCGTCGTTGCAGCTCGTGACCCACGTGGCGTTTCCAGGTGCTTCGACGACATCGAAGGCGTGGAACGCGTGTCGCGTCTCGTACCACCGGCGTCGGCCGTTCCTCTTCGTCCGGAGTCTCCTCGCCAGTCCGATCATCAGGACACCGATCGCGGTGAGCGGCAGCAGGAGAAGCAGGGCGACGGAAAGGTCCATTCCCTTCTTATATCGTCGGCCGGTTCCGATCGCGATTCGTTTCACGGCGATCGCGGACATGAAGCGTCATTTTCTCGCCCCGTCGAGTCGCACGCGATTAGGATTCAGGTCGCTTTGAAATGGCACCCGCCGGACGTATCCCGATGAAGACACTCCTGATCCTCGGTTCGAAGCCGGATCCCGCATTGCCGCCACCGAACAGTTTTCAGGAGGTGGCTTGCGCCAACGCTTCGGGTCACTCGGCGGAAAGGCATGACCTCCCGCGGCCCACGTTCACCGTCATGACTCCGGTCATCGCGTGCGACATCGATTCGGGCAGGCAGAGTCTCGAGGCGCTGACCGGTCTTTCCACCGGCACCCTCTATTTCCTGCGTGCGCGAGGCGAGGGCAGGCGGGGATTCTCGCGAATCGTCCATCGTCTCAAGGCCTTCAGGCGGAAGCCGATCCATCGAATGCAGCCGTTCTATCTCAAGAGGAAGCTGCGATCGATCTCGTACCGACATGACACCCTGCTGGCGCTCGGACCCGGAAAGTACGACACGCTCGTCGAACGACTCTGTGATCGGGACCCCGGGATCCTCGCGCAGTTGCGGCGAAAACGACCATCCACGGGGGTCATCGCCCTTGCGCTGGCCATCGACCGCGAGGAATACGGTCGCTTCATCCTGAGTGGTTTCAGTTTCGAGTTGACCCACTCCTATGCGGTCAACCCGGTGATCCGGCGGCGTGGAACGACGGTCAGTTCGCACGCTGAAACCGACGCGATGGTGATCGCCTGTCTGGCGAGAAGGATGGGGAACATCTTCACGACCGAAGAGGCCATGCATGAGCGTGCGAACGTGCCCTTCCTTCCAGGTTGGATCCGGTAACCGTCGAAGGTGATCGTGAACGCGCATTCGGAAGCTGGATCGCGATCAGGGTTCGGGATCGACCCTCCACATCGAACAGGCTTGCTTCAATGCCCGGCGAGCGATCTCGATCCGACATCGACGGTCTTCGAGCCCTCGCCGTGCTCGCGGTCATTCTGTGTCATGCCGAGTTCTCGTGGGCATCGGGTGCATACGTCGGTGTCGACGTGTTCCTCGTCATCAACGGTTTCCTGATCACGAGGCTGATCCGCCGAGAAGTGAAGGAATCGAGGTTCTCGTTCTCGAACTTCCACCTCCGGCGAGTCAGGCACCTCATGCCGGCCCGGTGCTTCACCCTGATGGCGACCCTCGTGTTCGGGTGCTTCCTCTCGCATCCGAGCCGGCTCGAATCCCTCGGGCGGTCGACGATCCGGACGGCGTTGTCCGTCTCCAACATCCACTTCTGGATGACTTCAGGGTACTTCTCCGCCGCTGCGACGACGAAGTCGCCCGGATCCGCGAGGAGACGGGTCGCCTGTTCGCCGACGATAAGAAATCCCTCCCGATGGAACGGGCTTGATACTCGAGACCGAGGGAATTCCTTTCACCTGGGATCGCGGGTCTCTAACATGGGAGTTCGCCACGATGATCGGTCGACTCGCGTGACCTGAGATCCTTCGATACCTGAACGATTCCCAGGAGGAATCCGCAGGCGATGCCGGTGCCGGGTCGGCCGGTCTCCGAGGTGCAGACATGAAACATGCCACAGCCATCATTCCGGCCCGCGGCGGCTCCAAGGGTGTCCCCCGAAAGAACCTCTGGCAGTTGAACGGCAAGCCTCTGGTCTGCTGGAGCATCGAGGCCGCTCAGGCCGCCGAACTGGTCGGTTCGGTCGTGGTCTCGACGGACGACGCGGAAATCGCGGAAGTCAGTCGAGCGGCGGGCGCGACGGTCGTCATGCGGCCCGCCGCGATCAGCGACGATGTCGCCTCGTCGGAGGATGCACTGCTCCATGCGCTGGAGAACCTCGGCGAGTCTCCGGATCTGACCGTGTTTCTGCAGTGCACCTCTCCGTTGACCCGGAGTGGAGACATCGACGACTGCATCCGCACCCTCGTCGAAGCCGACGCGGACAGTGCCTTCACCGCCATCGAGTCGCACCGTTTCATCTGGAACGACAAGGCGAACGCCACCGGCGTGAATCACGACGGGGCCGAGCGAAGGCGGCGACAGGAGATCGAACCCGAGTACGGTGAAAACGGCGCGGTCTACGTCATGCGCACTCGTGGTTTCCTGCAATCCCGCCACCGATTCTTCGGGAAGACCGTCATTTCCGAAATGCCGACGACCCGTTCCTGGGAGATCGACTCCCCCGAGGACATTCGGATCGTCCAGGCACTCGCCGCACTCTCGTCCCGGAACTTCCCCGTGGATGTCAGGGCCGTGGTCTTCGATTTCGATGGCGTCATGACCGACAACGCCGTCTATCTCTCCGAAGACGGGAAGGAAAGCGTGCGCTGCAATCGCGGTGACGGGTGGGGTATCGCCCGACTGCGCGATGCGGGAATCCGGATGGCCGTGATGTCGAGTGAACTCAACCCCGTCGTCCATGCTCGATGCGAGAAACTCGAACTCGAGTGCTTCCAGGGCCTGGGACGAAGCAAGCTCGAAAAGTTCACCGCATGGTGCGCGGAGCACGACCTGAACCTCGTCCACACCGTGTACGTCGGAAACGATGCGAACGATGCCGACTGCCTGGCCGCCGCCGGGGTTGGAGTCGTCCCGGCTGACGCCCACCGATCTGCACGACAAGTGGCGGATTGGGTGCTGGCCGGCGAAGGCGGCAAGGGAGCCGTCCGCGAGCTCTGTGATCTGATCCTTGAAAGGACGGCAAGCAATGGCTGACCCTCCCAGGATCGTCGCCGAAGTCGGCTGCAACCACCGAGGCGACATGAATATTGCTCGGGAACTCGTGGTGGCCGCCGCCCAGTTCTGCAAAGCCGATGTGGTCAAGTTCCAGAAACGGTGCCCGCGGGAGCTACTCACGAAGGAGGAATTCGACGCCCCCCCATCCCAATCTCATGCACGCCTACGGCGAGTCCTACGGCGTCCATCGCGAGTTCCTGGAATTCGACGTCGACCAGCATCGCCAGATTCAGGGTTGGTGCGTCGAACTGGGCATTGAATACAGCAGCTCCGTCTGGGACACCACATCGGCCAGGGAAATCACCTCCCTGGATCCAGCGTTCATCAAGATCCCCTCCGCCTGCAACCTGCATTGGGAAATGCTGGATTACCTCTGCCTGAACTACCACGGCGAAATACACCTCTCCTTCGGTATGACCACCCATGAAGAAGAGGACGAGATCATCCAGTTCTTCGAATCGAAGGATCGCGTTGGAGATCTCGTCGTCTACAGTTGCACCGCCGGGTATCCGGTCGCTTTCGAGGACATCTGCCTCCTGGAAATCACGCGGCTCAAGAAGAAGCTCGAAGGTAGAGTCAAGGCGATCGGTTTCTCCGGACATCACCTTGGCATCGCGGCTGACGTGGCCGCCATGACCCTCGGCGCCCGATGGGTGGAAAGGCACTTCACGCTCGACCGGACGTGGAAAGGCACCGACCATGCCGCATCGCTGGAACCTGACGGCATGCGAAGGCTGGCCCGTGATCTTCGGAGCGTGAGCCTCGCCTTGCGAAACAAGGACCGTGAGATCCTCGAGGTCGAGCGTGTCCAGCGTGAGAAGCTCAAATTCACCAAACGCGAACACCAGGGTGATCGCGGCTGACGAAGACCGCGTGTCGCCCGGACCATTAGACGCAGGATCAGGTGATTCGACATCAAAATAGAGCATGCACGGGACGCAGGCCGTGCTGCCCAAACTCCTTTGTCGGACCACTTCCCATCCGCCACCGGAGATGCTCGATGACGACGGCAAGGTCGACCTGATCCTCGTCACCCATGACTGCCGCGGCCGAAAGGCCGCGGCATCAGCGATGCGGAATGCCGTTTTTCAGAGGCGTTCCAGTCAACTCGGGGCCCACCCGGGCGACCTTAAAAAGCCAGCTTCAGGAAGCACGGACAGTATTCACCCCGGTAACGGGGCACTCACCGTTTACCAAAAGCCTTTCTCCATTTCGGCGGGCGATTCCAATCAGAGAATCGATCCGGTATCGCCATGTGTCGTTTATTGGCAGTGAAAGTTGTATATTGGCGGTGTAAGTCGCCGAATGACGGCCCAAGCCGACAGTCTCGAACGAGCCCGCAGGAGATGAATTTTGAGAATCGTCCGGGCACTCGCGGCAAGGCACTTTCCGGGTAACGCCGGGGTGATCGCGACTGACGAAAACCGCGTGTCGCCCGGACCGCTCAACGCAAGACGAGGAGGTTCGACATCAACAGAGAAAAAGCACGCTCGATGTCGAACCGGCCACAGCGCATCGCGCGGCGAGCCATCAATGCCCTTGGGTTGCGACGGAAGCGGATCTCCTGGCTTTTTCTTCTCGGCGTCAACAACTCCGGGACGACCCTGCTGGAGACCATCCTCGGGCGACACCCCGAAATCTCGAAGCTTCCCGAGGAGGGGCAGTACCTCTCACACGCGCTTCCTCGTCCGAACCCGATGAAGCTGCGGAGAATCTGGACGGAGCGAATCGAAGCGTTTCGCAAACGTTCCGGGGACGGCGGTGGACTGTCGGCCGCTCGCCTCAAGTGGGACTGGCTCGGTCATTATCCGGTTGGTGGCGGGTCTCGTTTTCTCATGGAAAAGAGTCCACCGAACACGGTGCGAGGGCCGTGGCTGCAACACCACTTCAAACCCGCATCCTTTCTGGCCCTCACCCGAAGCCCATACGCGGTCGCCGAGGGAATTCGACGACGTGAGGGGTACGCCGTCGAACGCGCTGCGCGGCACTGGGCCGTCGCGACCCAGATCATGCTCGATGACCTGGATCAGTTGGATGACGCCCTGCTTCTGAGCTACGAAGATCTGTGCGCCGATCCTTCAAAGGAGATGACTCGGGTCACTCGCTTCCTCGAGATCGCTCCGTACCCCGATGACTTTCTTTGCGAAAGCCTTCCCGTCCACAATGTGACGGGGCAACCGAGCCTGATCAAGGACTTCAATGCTTCGAGCCTCGAGCGACTCTCTGCGGAAGACATTCGGAGGGTCGAGGACATCGCGGGGGAAGTGATGTCCCGACTTGGATACGAGTTCTTCACCGGATGAACACGCCCATCGAAACGAACATCGCCGAGGATTCGCCGTTGAACACCAGAGGACGAAAAATGACGGTGTTCTTCTGCGTCGGCAGCGAGAAGTCGGGGACCACGCTGCTCGCGCGGGTTCTCGATCAGCATCCCCAGGTGGCTTGCATCTGGGAGAGCTACGGCTTCCAGCCTGACGGGCGAGCCAGCATCTTCAATCCCGCCTCCGAGAAGTGGGGGCGGCACGGCTTCTCCGAAACGGACGTCCGGCGATGGTCGCGGATCTGGAACACCCAGCCTCGGGCCGGCTTTCGACGAGTGCTCCTTCGATTGACCGGAAAGAGTTTCTTCACCAACACCTGTTTCCGCCGGACCATGTCGTCCGCCATGGGGGATTTCGCGCGGCGGTGCGACGCGACCGTGGTCGGCGACAAGTGGCCCGGGTACATCGCGAATCTCGACCGCCTGCTGGCGGCGTTTCCCGAGGCTCGGATCATCTACAACGTTCGAGACCCGAGAGGCCTGTGGAACTCGGCCGAGCGGTTCAAGGGGCGGTGCCGCGGGGACGAGTTGCTCGGGGAGATGCTCGAGAACGATCGGCGAATCAGGCCCTATCTGAAACGCGGGAACTTCCTGACGATTCGCTACGAGGATCTGGTCCGTGAACCGCAGGCCACCGCCCGCGGTCTGTTCGATTTCCTGGGATGCGAATTCGTCGACGAGTATCTGAAGTACGACCCGGAAACCGACCCCTATCCGGACCGCTGGAACTGGGTGCCCGAAGCGGGCGGCCGGATCGATCCGTCGCATGCGTCCAAGTGGAGGGAACAGCTCGATCCCTCGAACATCGCGAGGATCGCCGGCATGGCCGCGAGCTTCATGGATCGATACGACTACGAGCGGTGACTTCCACGCTTCGGCGGTGTCCGAAGGTCACTCGCCGGACTGGATCGACTCGAGTTCGGCCCACCGGGCGTAGAGGGTCCGGACCTTCTCCTGCGCGGCGGAGAGCCGC
>JAQWJM010000045.1:0-13046 GCA_029248335.1 Phycisphaerales bacterium | reverse complement strand
AGGACGCGGACGGCGCGGGCCAGCGGAATGAAGGAGGCGACCATGGCCGCCACCACGATCACGGTCGGGCCCGGCCGGGTGAAACCCTCGGTCGCCGGCAGCCCCGAGGCCCAGGCCATCTCGAAACAGGCCGAGACGAGTACGAGAACCCACGCGGTCCGCGTGTCCCGCGTACGCCCCACGATGCCTTCATCCATCGAACTTCACGAGTCGAGTGACCCGGCCGATCGGCACCCATTCCGCCACGAGGATCGAACCGTCCTGCAGGAAGATCGCATCGTGGGGATGAACGAATCGTCCCGGCTGGAAATCGGTGCGTGGCTTCCCGCGGAGATTCGTGGGATGTCCATCGCCGAGCATGGTGATGGGCTGGTTCTTCTCGTCGTACAGCGTCACCACGCTTTCCAGATCCGGGACGAGCATCACGCCGTCGCGGAAGTCGACGTCACACGGACGTCGGACCCCTTCGGTGTGCAGGGCGACGGATCTTCCATCAAGGTCGAACACCTGCATTCGACGATTGCTCCGATCCGCGACCATCACCGTCGGCTCGCTGCCGCGGGGGTCCACCCAGAGTCCGTGGGGACAGGCGACTTCGCCCTTCCCCTTGCCGGGGCGGGCGAAGATCGACTTCCACTCGCCGTCCGCCGAATATCGATGAATGAAGGAACGACCGTAGCCATCCCCGACGAGCAGATCACCGTCCGGAAGGAAAGCGACGTTGGTCGGGCACCACTGACCAGCCTCGTCGTATGCACCACTCTCCACCGGACCGCCCGCGGTCCAGACGACCTTGCCGTCGAGCCCGGTCTTCACGACGGCGCGGCGACGGGTGTCACAGTGATAGAGGAACTCGCCATCCGCCTCCTTCCGGAGATCGATGCCGTGAGCACCACCGGCGAACTCCGCACCCCAGTCACCGATGAACTCGCCCTTCGGCGTGTAGACGCAGACCCCGGACTTCCGGGTGCTTCCGCCACCAACGGTGTGGGCCACGTAGATCCGACCCGTCGCATCCTGGGCGAGCCCGTGCGTGTCCCCGAACTTGATCCCGTTCGGCGGTGTGAGCCAGTCATGCTCGCAACGCCACCGATTCCCACCCTCGCCGAGAATGATCGGATCGTCGCCCCGCCCCGGGAAGACCGTGCTCCCGGCGGCAGCCAGAGAAGGTGCGATGGTGGCCGCGGCCGAGGCGGCGATGAAACGACGGCGATCGAGTCGAAGGTCATGCATGCCCGGATTCTACGGTGAGACCCGGGCTCCTCGCGTGCGGAAATCCGCCTCGATCGAAAATGAAGATCGCCCGCATGTTCGACATGCGGGCGATCTGAAGTATTCAGTCGGGAGACGGGGTCACCAGTCGTTGCGACGGGTTCCGCGATCTCGTCCACGCCGGCCACTGTCCTTTTCGAACATGCCGCCACCGCCGCCACCCGGATCGCCGCCGCCGTAGCCACCGCCACCGCCGCCGCCGCCGCCGCCGCCGCGGTAACCACCGCCACCGCCGCCACCACCACCGCCGCCGCGGTAACCACCGCCACCGCCACCACCACCACCACCACCGCCGCCGCCGCCGCGGTAACCACCGCCACCGCCGCCACCGCCGCCGCCGCCGCGGAAGCCACCACCACCACCACCACCACCACCGCCGCCGCCGCCGCCGCCGCCGCGTTCTTCACGCGGTCGTGCTTCGTTGATGGTCAATGGACGACCCTGGAAATCCTTGCCGTTCAAAGCTTCGATCGCGGCGCGACCGCCGTCGTCGTCCATCTCGATGAATCCGAAGCCGCGCGGGCGACCGGTCTCGCGATCCGTCACCAGGTGGATGCGCTGGACCTCGCCATGCTGCTGGAAGTATTCGCGAAGTTCGTCTTCGCTGACGTTATACGTGAGATTGCCGACGTAGATGCTGATCATCGAGACACGATCCGAGTACCCGAGTGGAGGAACCGACGCGGTCTTCGGGCGTACCCGCGTCGGCGCGGCGGCGTCCAATCCGCCACCGCCTTCACGACAGTCTACCAATCGCCTCCGAAAAACCAACATCCGGCTCCCGGGTGGCCGATTTCCGTCCCGAAAAGCGGTTCTTTCGACGACAAGACGTGAAGCGGCGACTGCTACGCTTCGTGGATGAAGCGAATCCCCACGCCGTCCCCGAATCTCCTTCTCGCGATGATCCTGTTCCTGACCGGTCCCACCCTCGCGGCTTCGAACCAGCGGGCGGTCACGGACGTGCGAATCGATCCCGTCTGGCTCGACGACGGCTCGCTTGAATTCACCCGCACCGTCGACGACGAACCCACCAGATTCCGCGTCGATCCGAAGACGGGCGACGTGGTCACCGGTGACGGTGGGGTCTCGGATCGTCATGCCATCGCGAATCCTCGCCGGTCGCGCGGTGGTGGCGAATCGATGAACGTTCGGATCGAGAACCGGACCGACCTCGATCTTCAGCTCGTCTGGATCGATCCAGCGGGTGACCGCCGTGCGTACGGAAGCATCGCTCCCGGCAGGCGAACATCGCAGCAGACGTTCGCGGGGCATGCCTGGATCCTGCTGGATGATGCGGAAACACCGGTCCTCGGATTCCGTGCGACCGCGGGATCAGGGCCCGTGGTGGTCGACGATGCGTCGCTCGAGACGTTTCGCGGAATCGTCGCGCGAAACGACGAACGCCGTGCCGCGGAACGATCCGGGGACGCAGACGCTCGACCGACACCGTTCATTCGCGATCGTGCCCTGTGGATTCGCAGACCGGACGGCGGTGAACGACGCCTCGCCCCGGATCCGGGACCGGATCGCCGCTGGACCGGACGATGGAGCGTCTCGCCGGACGGACGCTTCCTCCTCGCAGTCGAAGTGGAACCGGGCGAACGCCATCCCGTCACGCTGATCGACGTCGCCCCGGACGACCGCGTCGAGCCGAGGGTCGAGACGCTCGCGTATCGCAAGCCGGGGGACCGCATCGATCATCCACGACCGGTCGTCTTCGAGATCGCCACGGGGCGCCGATTCGATGCCGGAGACGAACAGCTCCCCGATCCGTGGTCGATCGGCGACTTCTCGTGGCATCCCGACGGCCGGCGGATCCGCTTCCTGCACAATCAGCGAGGTCATCAGGCCCTTCGCCTGATGGAGATCGACGCCGTCTCATCCGTGATCCGACCACTCATCGACGAGCGGAGCGAGACCTTCATCGACTACGCCGGAAAGCGCTTCCTGCACATCATGGCCGATGGCGAACGGGCGATCTGGATGAGCGAACGCACCGGCTGGAACCATCTCGACCTGATCGATCTCACCACCGGCGAACGGCGTCCGCTCACCTCGGGTGACTGGGTGGTTCGGGCCGTCGACGAAGTGGACGAGTCGAAGGGAACCATCCGCATCCGCCTCATGGGAATCGATCCGGATCAGGATCCCTATCACGTCCATCACGCGACGATCTCGATCGCGGATGGATCGATGACCCGGCTCACCAGCGGAGACGGAATGCACGAGCTCGATTTCTCACCGGACGGCGAGCACTACATCGATCGATGGAGTCGCGTCGACCGACCGCCGGTCCACGAACTTCGCCGCAGCAGCGACGGCGGACTCGTGACCACGCTCGCGATCGCCGACCATGCTCGCCTGCTCGAATCGGGCTGGCAGGAACCGGAACGGTTCGTCGCCAAGGCCCGTGACGGCGAGACCGACATCTGGGGCGTGATCGTTCGTCCCCGCGACTTCGATCCGACGAAGACCTATCCGGTGGTCGAACACATCTACGCTGGTCCCCATGGTCACTTCGTCCCCAAGTCGTTCTCGCAACGCTGGCGGATGCGAGAGATCGCGGATCGCGGTTTCATCGTGGTGCAGATCGACGGCATGGGCACGAACTGGAGATCCAAGGCGTTCCACGACGTGGCCTGGAAGAATCTCGGAGACTCGGGATTCCCTGATCGAATCGCCTGGATGAAGGCCGCCGCGAAGGATCGCCCGTGGATGAATCTCGATCGAGTGGGCGTCTACGGCGGAAGCGCCGGCGGGCAGAGCGCACTCCGCGCGCTCCTCGCCTTCGGCGATTTCTACGACGTCGCGGTGGCGGACTGCGGATGCCACGACAATCGAATGGACAAGATCTGGTGGAACGAACTCTGGATGGGCTGGCCGATCGGCCCCCACTACGCGGAGCAGTCGAACGTGACGAACGCCCACCGGCTGACCGGCGAGCTCATGCTCATCCTCGGGGGGCTGGACAGGAACGTCGACCCCGCTTCGACGATTCAGGTCGTGGACGCGCTGGTCAAGGCCGACAAGGACTTCGAGTTCGTGCTGCTCCCAACCGCCGGCCACGGCGCCGCCGAGACCCCCTACGGGCATCGGCGGCGCATGGACTTCCTCGAACGCAAGCTTCTCGGCGACGGTTGACCGGCGTCGCGACGGATCAGCAATCCTGGTTCCAGGCCCCGATCACCAGGCCGAGGTCGGCGGAGTTCACGATTCCGTCCTGGTTGACATCAGCGACGCAGTCAGGCCCCTTACAACCCCAGTTTCCGATGAGGGAGCCCAGATCGGCGGCATTGACCATGCCGTCACCGTTGATGTCCTCGGGGCATCCACTGCCGTTGAAGTGCTCGACCGCCAGATCCCACGCCTGCGGGCCGATGACCAGACCCATCAGTCGCCCGGGAATGTCATCGGCGGGCGGATGGATGCCACCCCAGATCCGACTGAGCGAACACTGATCACTCGCGTCGCGGTAACTCACCCACTGCAGACGGACGTTGGTCGATGGTCCATCCTCGAACACCAGGAACTCCCCGCGATTCGCGACGTACTCGCCGAGACCGCCCGGGAAGTATTCACTGCCGGTGAGACGAGTCATCAACTCGGCGGCGGCACGGCTGAAAGTCGAGTGACCGGAGACGTAGCCGGCGAAGTTCGGCGTGACGAAGGTCGGCCGCTGGTACGGCCACCACTTCTCGGCCAGCGTCCAACCACAACCGGCGGTGTCGGTCTCAGGATCGTTGATGAACTCGGGGCCGCGCCAGCAGAATGCGGCGATCTTCCCCACGTTCGCGTTTCCAACCCCCGCGAGGTGCTCGTGTCGCTCACCGGAGGCGATGGTCTCCTCGGTCACGACTTCAACCAGCCCCGGGATGAGCCTGAGTCCCTGCGGGTGGTAGTTGGCCAGCTTGGGATCCGTCCGCTGGCCGTTTTCCGCCATCCAGCGGACGACGGACACCGGCCGAACGTAGTCGTACCAGCCCTTGACGCCCCATGCGGTGATCGCCGCGTCGTGCATGCAGCCACCCATGGCGAGGTACGCCTTGACGTCGTACTCAAGTTCCCCGAGCACGGGTCCGGCCCCTCCGATTCGACGAACGAACTCGGGATGATCCATCACGTCGTTCAGGATCGTGTGCCAGTGCCCGGGCGGCGTCTCGGAGTTCGGGCCATCGGCCCAGAACTCGGCGAGGACCCGGGTGTAGTCCCCTCGAGGCACCAACTGGACCGGATACGGCTTGCCAGTCACCGGGTTCGCACCGTAGCCCTGACTGGCATCCCCGCCTTCGTAGAAGTCGTAGAACGCTTCGAAATCGGCGGGGTCGCTGGGAAGATCCGCGTTGCCGATCGTGTTCGGACTGATGTCGATCTGCACGTCGTCCGCGGTGTCGAGGTGCGAGGACCAGACGAGCACCTGCTCGAAGCCCTCGAGATACTCCAACTCCCGATCCGTACCGATCAACGGGGGTGAACCCGGATCGAGGTAGAGATCCCAGTTTCGCCCGTCACGCTGGTTGGTCGTCCGCTGTTCCGGACGCAGGCTGAACGGCGTCACGCTGCCCCACTCGGGGCCGAGGAACGGCGGCACGCCGCCTTCGATCACGTTGCCGGACTGATCGATGAACTCCTCGAATCCGATGGGCTGCCAGCGGTTCGGTCGCTGAAGCAGATTGCCCGGCTCCTCGGGATAGATCGGGAGGTTCACCGGGCGGTACCACTGGTTCGCGTAGTCGTTCCGCTCGTTGGCGTTGTCCTGCTCCCCGAAGAGGATGTAGGTCTGGGCGATCCGGTTTCCGATCGCAGCGGGATCGTTCCCGACGGTCTCGGTGTAGGCGGGGTCGTACCCGAGTTCGATCATGAGCGCGTCGTACTGGGGGCCGAGTTCCTCGAAACCGGGCGACTCGGCGAAGCGATGCCGAAGGATCCGATACGCCGCGTAGGAGATCGCCTCGCGTCGCGCAGCCTCGAGATCGTCAGCCGCCAGTTCTTCCTCCGCAAAGAGCCAAGGTGTCGGCCCCGACTCGAAACACGCCCAGGCATCCCACATCGCGGCGGAGTTGTGAAAGAGATTCCGGGCGTGAACCGTGGGGCGGGCGAAGTCGTTTCGAATCGACTCAAGGGTGATCTCGTTCCACTGCCGGGCGACGGAATGCTCGTCGGACTGACCATGGGCCGTCGGCGCGATCGCAGCACCGGCCGAGGCCAGGAGCACACCGAGCGTCGTCATCCTCATTGAATCAAACATGGCCTTGCCTTCCTGTTCAGGATCGTTCCTGGAACGATTGAAACATGCGCCCGAAAATCGCTGAAGCCGGGATTCCCTCTGAAACAGAAGCGTTTCCCTGCACTTTCCAGCCCTCGATTCGAATCCGATCCGGTCCGAACATCACCCCCCCGCGGGCATTCCCGCCGCCCTCCCTGAACGGCCGAGGCCTGCCATCTGCGAGAACGCAGATGACAGGCCCGCTCTGGCCGATCAGGAGGATCAGAGCCAATCAGGGAGCGCACTGGCCCCAGGCGCCGATGAGAAGCCCGAGGTCGGCTGCGTTGACCATGCCGTCCTCGTTGAGATCGGCGACGCATTCGCCCTTGCAACCCCACTCGCCGATGAGCAGACCGAGGTCGGCCGCGTTCACGACGGTGTCGAGGTTGATGTCGCCCAGGCAGAACGGATCGGCACATTCGGCGGAAACGTCGTTGCCACCACCGTCGACGATGGTGCCGTCACCACCGAAGTAACCGTTGATGTTGCCGCTGCAATCGTTGTTGCACATGGTGCTGTTGACCACCGTGACGACGGTGTCACCACCCGACCAGATCGCCGCGCCGCACGCGGAACCGTTGGCGCTGTTGTTGACGACGACGCAGTCTTCGACCCGGGGCTGTCCGCCGGCGTTGAGGTGCATGGCACCGCCACCGAAGCTGCCGCTGTTGATGAGATCACCCACATTGCCTTCCATGAGGCATCCGTAGAACTGCACCCAGCTACCACCCGCGGCCACGGCGCCGCCGGGGCCGCCAGCGTAGTTGTTGAGCCACTGGCAGTTGGTGAACACCGGCTGGTTGAACCCGCCGTTGGCCGGGAAGAAGGTGGCGCCGCCGTACGCGGCGGTGTTGTTCTCGAACAGCGTGTCGCTGATCTCGGACATCTGAGCACCGACGAAGCAGATCGCTCCGCCACCAGCGTTCGAGTTGTTGTTGCGGAAGACGCAGTTCCGGATGTAGGCGTTACCCCCGTTGAGGATCGCGCCACCGTCGCCACCGGAACTGAAGCCCTGGAAGATCAGGTTCTCGAAGCCCTGGTTTCCGCCATTGTTGGTGAAGCCACGGTTGTTGTTTCCCTGCATGATCGTGGTCGGGTTGCCATCCTTGTCGACCTGGCCGCGGATGGTGAAGTTCGCGCTGGACTGCAGGTTGAAGAACTGGTTGTAGGTTCCAGGACCGAGCTCGATCGTGGTGTCGCAACCCACCGAATTGATCGCCGCGGCGATGTTCGTGAAGTCGCAACCGCTGGAGCAGACCGTGACGGTATTGCCTTCACAGACGTCCGCGGAGAAGGTACCGGTTCCCACATCACCGTTGTAGCCACCGATACGCATGTAGTAGGTGCTTCCTGCAGTGACGTCGACGAGCACCGAAGCGTGGAACTGCTGGCAGCCGGCGTCGCTTGCCGAATCACCGTTGCAGGCGATCTGGTCGGCGGTCGTGCAGCCACCCTCGTAGATGATGATCGAGGTGTCGTAACTGGTGGTGTCGCACGTCGTGAAGAGGACGGAACTGTCCGAGTCGGGCGTCCAGGTGTACCAGACGTCCCGCTGGCTCGAGAACCAGTTCAGGAACGTACCCGGGCACAGGGAGTCGCTACCGGCCACGAAACTGGGGTTCATGATGGAGGTGTCGAACGCGTAGGACGTGTTCGGCATGATTTCGATCGCGCTTCCGCAATCATCACCTTCGATGCCCGCGTGCGCGGCGGCACCGAGCACGGCGACGCCCGCGAAGGCTGCGATTCGGTTGAAACGATTCGTTCGGCTCATATCTTTCTCTCCGATTTATGAGAACACAGGGTTTGGGAACATCCGGAAACGAATCCGCTTCGAGAACCGGAGCACGCGAGAATCCTTCCGCGCAACCCGAACGTAGAACGCGCGGAAATCTCGAACAAGCGTTTTCCCGGAGCCGCACGCTGTATCGATCAAAGAAACCACCAAACGGTCGATCAAAGACATCACCAAACAGTCGATCGAAACGTCCGAAATGCCTGAACCCCTGTTTTTACAGTGTTTTCGCATTTACTGATTCAAAGTCCGGCACGCCGTTCGTCCGTCGCACGGGGAATTTCGACGAAGGAATCCCGATGACAGTGGTCGACGAGCCCGTCGAATGTGCGAAACCCGCTCCATCCGTGTGCAGGATCGATATCGATCCAACCGATTCCAGCAAGCCCCGGCGCCGGAGCGAGTCTTATGATCTTCTTCAAGGAACACCCCATGAAGACACCATCCACACACCTTGTCCGGCAATGGTTCGGGGTCATGGTCGCGGCACAACTCGCGACGAACCTCTCCGCGTCCTTCATCGACGACGAGGTACCCGCGGAAGACGGGGTCGTGTTCCGTTCCGGTGGTCCCGATTACGACACCTTTCGGATTCCAGCGTTGATCGAAGCGACGAACGGTGACCTGCTCGCCTTCGCCGAAGGTCGAGTCGGCGGCCGCAGCGACTCGGGCGACATCGATCTGGTGTTGCGACGAAGCGGCGACGGAGGCGATACCTGGAGCGACCTCGAGGTCGTCTGGGACGACGGCGGGAACACCTGCGGGAATCCGTGCCCCGTCGTCGACTGGTCCGACGGCACCATTCACCTCCTCGCCACTCGCAACCTCGGACACGACCACGAATCAGAGATCATCGCCGGGACCTCCGAGGGAACCAGGACCGTCTGGGTCCTGACCAGCGACGACCACGGCGCGACCTGGAGCAAGCCCCGTGAGATCACATCCACCGCCAAGCGTCCTGACTGGACGTGGTACGCCACCGGGCCGGGCAACGGCATCCAGCTTCGATCCGGCCCGAAGGCGGGTCGACTCCTGATTCCCTGCGATCACATCGAATCCAGGACGAAGAACTACTACTCGCACTGCATCGCGAGCGACGACCACGGCAGGACCTGGAAGATCGTGGGCAGGACTCCTTCTCATCAGGTGAATGAGTGCGCGGTCGCGGAACTCGAGGACGGATCCCTTCTCTTGAACATGCGGAACTACGATCGCTCGAAGCGTGCGCGAGCCCTGTCGCGGTCCACCGATGGCGGCGACACCTGGAGCGAAGTCACCCGGGACCCCGCCCTGCCCGAACCGATCTGCCAGGCGTCGATGGTGGCGTCCCACGGTGGCCGCGTCCTCGTCTTCTCCAACCCCGCGAACCCGAGTGGACGGACCGATATGACGATCCGTCGCAGTCGGGACGGCGGTCGCACCTGGTCGAAGGGGAATGTCCTTCACGCCGGTCCCTCCGCGTACTCCTCCCTGGCGACGGTCGGAGGCCGCCAGGGACTGGCGGGCTTCGCGTGCCTCTATGAGGCGGGCAAGGACCATCCGTACGAGGAGATCCGGTTCCGCCGCATCAATCGAAGGATGCTCGGGCTCGATCGTGATCACGATTGGGTCGCGAACGACTGGACCGAACTCCTCGTCCCCGATTCCTTCGATGGATGGCACACCCTGCCCGGTGGCACCTGGACCTGGAACGACGGGGTGCTCGAAGGACGCATCACCAAGGACGATCCCCGCCACGGCCTGCTCGTCACGGACCGTGAGTACGACGATTTCGAAGCAGTCCTTTCCTTTCGCATCGAGAAGGGCGACTCCGGCTTCTATCACCGGGTCGAGGAACTGGGCGACGCAATCGGCGTGAGCGGCTTCCAGGCCGAGATCGACCCCACCCCCGAGGTCGGCGGCCTCTACGAGACGCGCGGCCGCGGCTGGGTGATCAAGCCCGACCCCGCGATGATCGAGGAACTTCGTTCGCGAAGCGGTGAATGGCTGGAGATGCGGGTCCGCGCGGTGGGCGGGGACGTCGATGTCTTCGTCGACGGCTACCCGACCGCAAGCCTGCGGAATGACCCGGGACGCCGCCGCGGGCACCTCGCCCTCCAATTGCATGCGAACATGGACGTCGAAGTCGACTTCCGATCGTTGCGGATCCGCCCCCTGGACGGGAAGGCGGCCGCCCCGACGTCGATACCGGAGTCCTGATCATCGACGACGACCGGGTCTGTTCCCCCTCGTTGAATCTCGATGGCGCTCTCGACGAAGCCACCTGCGATTGGACCGCCCGGCCCGTCGGCCGCGCGGCAGGGTCGTCGAACCAAGGAGATCAGCATGTCGGATAATGGAACCCATACCTGGCCCGAGCTCGCAATCGGCCTCTACGAGCAGCTCACGGGCAAGAACGCGGAAATCATCTACACCTTCGAAGAGATGAGCATCCACATTCCGAGCGGCACCGGCGACGGCGTGAAGCACGCCCCCTGGAAGCTCGACGGAACGATGCGGATCCGGACCAAGACCCACGAAGGCCAGTGATCGAACCCCTGCACATCCATGCCGACATCACCGCGTCAAGCGGCGAACACGTGGTCCGCATCCACGGTGAAGACGAGCGCTTCATCGTGGATGCGTCCTCGTGGGCACCACTTCTGCAGCTTCGCCGCGTCGCGTCGAAATCGAACCTGAGGCTCCCGGAACCATCTCGGCGACAAACGGGCGCCGTCGAGGTCCGGGTTCGCGAAACGACCGTACTCACGCTCAGGCTCGAGGCCGGACGAACCCGACGCCGCATCCACCCGATCGGCATCCTCCGCTCGCTCTTCGCCTGATCAGCGCATGAGCCGATCGACAGGACACCCCGGTGTCCGGGATCATCGATCCGCGGCGGGCGAGTCCCTCCACGTCGGCGTCTTCGGCGCGATCTCGACGCCTTCCCTTGCCGCCCTCGCCACCGAACGGCGGCCATCCCGCTTGTCGAGCGAGAGCACGTCGAACAATCGCCCATCCTCGTCCATCGCCTGAAACTCGAGGATTCCGTCGTGGATCCCGCAGTAGACGAAGTGATGCCGTCTGGCCTTTCGATGCCCGAAGGTCGTGTTCGCGGGGTCGAAGTCCTCGAGGTGCCCGCCGCCGCCGGCGGTCGTGACGTAGATCACGCCTCCCTCGTCCCAAGGCACCACGTCCTCCCCCACCATCGGGAAGGTCCGCTCGTAATCGTGGACGTGTCCGCTGAAACAGATGTCGACCCCGTGCTTCTCGAGCAACGAGGTGATGTTCCGGGCATTGGGATCGCCTCGCTTCGATGACGTCTGGTAGGTGTCGCCGTAGTCGTTGGAATCGCTGGTCCAGGGCGGCTGGTGCAGGACCGCGAATTTCCACTCCGCGTCGCTCGCCGCGAGCGCGGTCTCGAGCCACTCGAGCTGCGCGGACCGGTCCGCCAACGATCGATTGCCGTCGATCATGAAGAAATCGGCGTCGCCGTAGCTGAACGAGTACCAGCGTTCCGGGTCGGGAAGATTCATGTAGTCGTAGTAGAGCTTCGCGTCCTGTTCGTGGTTCCCGAGCACGGGCATGATCGCGACGCGCTCGATGAGTGGTCGCATGTTCGGGAAGAAGTGGTTCGTCCAGTTTCCCTTGTCGCCACCGGTGGTCACCAGGTCACCGGCATGGACCAGCAGGCTCGGACGGGTCTCGAACGCGAGATCGGCGATCCGCTTCACGACCTCGGGCTGCGACTGGGTGTCCCCGATCGCGACGAAGGTGAACGGATCCCCGCGATCGGCGGCGGTGCGGAAGGTCTTCACGCCGCCTGAAAGGGTCGAATCCCCCGCGTCCGCGACCACTTCGTAGAAGTACTTGGTGTTCGCCTCGAGCCCGTCGATTCGGAACTCGTGGATCCGAGCGGCCCGGTCGTTCCGCCAGGTGCGTTGGAATCCGCCGGTTTCGTCCCGGACCCGGACCTCCATCGCGGATGGCGCAAGGGTCTCCGCCACCACGCTCATCGCATCGGTCGTCGGCCAGACGAGGAACGGTTCGACCATCCACGCGAGGGTCGTGTCGATCTCCGGCGGCAGCGCCGCGAGTTCCGAATGGCGGGTGAACCGACGCCGGACCTCCTCGGCGGAGATCGCCTTCGGCAGGACCGACACTTCGAACAGCCGGCCATCGAGTCCATGATCCTCGTTCCGGTCGAGGTATCCGCCGATCACCAGAGGTTCGTCCCCTCGAAACCGGATCGGCCCGGACTGATCGAGACTCTCGGCGACCTTCTCCCCGTCCATGTAGAGATTCATCGTCGTGCCGTCGTAGGTCCCGACGAGATGATGCCACTTTCCGATCGTGTAGGGCTTCGACGACTCGAGATACGTGATTCGTCCGTCCTCGTCGTCGAGGCCGGTACTCGCGAGGCCGAAGTAGGGCTTCTCGTAGCCGTACCCGAGGATCATGCCCGTCTCGGCTTCGCCGTTGTCCTGGATCGCGCCGACCACGCCACCCCACTGGGTCGGCATGTCGATGGACACCCAGGCTTCGAGCGTGACCGCATCCGTCGCCAGTCCACCGGTGATTCCATCGACCCGCGGGGCGATGATGAACGGCGTGCCACGGCCCGACAAGGCGAGTCCCGACTCGATCTCCGATCTGGGTACGGGGCGAGTCTCGGCCACCGGAAGCGAATCGGAGGTCGCCTTCAGTTCCGTGCCGGAGGTCGTCCATCGCTGTGAA
>JAQWJM010000203.1:0-5012 GCA_029248335.1 Phycisphaerales bacterium | reverse complement strand
AGGATCTCGAAGACGAGCTTCTGCTTCGGCAGGTTGCCGGCGTCCTCGATCTTCTCCTTCTTCGCGATCTTGAGCAGCGCGGGATTCGTCATCTTCTGGAGCTTGGCGAGATCCAGATCCTTCTTCTTCGCGAGGTCATAGCGTTCCTGAAGCTCGTTCTCCAACTCGGCCGCTTCGAGTTCGAGCTGCTCGTCCGTGGGAACGGACCCCGGCGCGAGCGTCACGGTCGCGATGCTTGCGCCATTGCCTGAGGGGTTACCGCCGCCCTTGCTGCGACGACGACGACGGGACTTGCTTGTCATGGTGTAGACGACCTGAAGTGGCCGGCCTGCGACGCTTGGAGCTTTGGGGCCCGATCTGGATCTCGGGACGCCGTGCGGATCCGATCGGATCCTCGAGCACGGCTCGGCAGGCGGCGTGTTGTTGGTTTGGGGATCGGAATCCGCCGAAGCGCTTTCCGGACGAGCATGATGATCCGCCGAACGGCTCAGGTCAAGCGATACGAGGGTCCGGTCGGCATTTTCGGCTCAACCGCCGAAATCGAGGATCGCCCGATGCCGGACATCGCCCGCGAGGAGTCGGTCGAAGGCCTCGTTGATCGAGGTGACGGGTAAGTGTTCGCTGGTCGGCGTGATTCCGTGCCGTCCAGCGAAATCGATCATCGCCCTGGTGTCGCTCGGGCTCGCGACCGGAGATCCGGAGATCTCCCGTCCGGTCATGATCAACGAGAACGCACCGACCGGGATCGGCTCCATGACCGCACCCACGACATGAAACCGCCCGCGAGGAGCGAGGAGCCCGATGTGGGCCTCCCGGTCGATCGGGACGTCCATCGTGGTGATGAGAAGATCAAGCGTTCCCGCCCGCGCGATCAGCTCCTCCGGATCCGAGCCCACCACGACCTCGTGCGCGCCGAGGGACCGAGCCGCATCCCGCTTGGATTCGCTCGACGTGAAAGCGACGACATGGCACCCCCAGGATCGGGCGAAGCGGACGGCGAGATGCCCGAGCCCGCCGATTCCGACCGTGCCGACCCGGTCACCGACCGCAAGGCATCACCTCGACCTCTTCGTCGCCGAGGAGCCGAACTCGAACTGGTATCGCTCGAACTTCGCACCGATTTCCAACGTGGTCCGGGCGTTGATGGTGGTCGAATCGGACAGGAGGAAAACTTCCGGACGCGGATGACCGTGACACCGGGTCGACGCGGTCGCCCGCTTCGGTCAACCCCCTTCGGTCACGCTCCGCAACGCCGCGACGACCGCGGACTCGAGGACAGCGAGGTCCCCGTCGTTGTCGATGACGCGAGTCGCTCGCCGTCGCTTCTCCTCGATCGGCAGCTGTGCGGCTTCTCGTCGCCGAAGCTCCGATTCGTCCCAGCCACGGTGTTCGGTGACGCGGGCGAGCCGCGACGCCCACGGTGCGTCCACGAAGAACACCGCATCGCAGGCTTCGGCCAGTCCCGCCTCGAACAACAGCGGGGCGTCGATCACCAGCGCCGTGACGTCCGCCGGGGCGGCCGCGAATCTCGCTTCGCGGAGTCGGTGCACCGCGGGGTGGACGAGTGATTCGAGTCGACGGCGGGCGTCGTCGTCGCCGAAGATCCGGGCCGCGATCACCGACCGGTCGATCACGCCGCCCGGTGCGAGGACCTCGTCGCCCCACCAGGAACGCAGCGTCTCGACCACCGCGGGATCCGCGAGCACCTTCGCGGCGTCACGATCGGAATCGCTGATCACGCATCCAGCCGAAGCGAGCACCGAGGCCACGGCGCTCTTTCCAGCACCGATGCCGCCGGCCAGGCCGATCACCGGAACTCGGTGGGCGCCGTTCATTCGACGATTCGCGTCCAGGTGGTTCCCTCCGGACCGTCCTTGATCGCGATGCCCATCGCGGTCAGTTCATCGCGAATCGCGTCGGCGGCGGCCCAGTCCTTTCCGGCCTTCGCATCGGTTCGCGCGGCGATCTTCGCCTCGATCCGGGTGGCGAGGTCATCCGACTCCGGCGCTGACTGGACGACGTTTCGATCGAGCACGCCGAGGATCTCGTCCATTCGAACCAGCGCCGCAAGCTCCGCGGCCGCGCGCTCGGGGGAACCGGAATCGGCCCCGTCCTCGAGCCGGCCCGCATTGACCGCCTCGTTCAGGACGCCGATCGCCCGGGCGAGGTTCAGATCGTCGGAGACCGCCTGCTCGAAGCCCGGCAAGGCCGACTCCAGCGGTCCGGGTCCGTCGCCGGGGACCACTCGGCCCTCGACGAGACGATCACGGAGTCGGCACCAGCGGTCGACCATCCGACCGCAGTCCCGCAGACCCTGCATCGTGAAGTTCGCGTTCTGACGGTAATGCGTCCGCACCAGTTCGAGGCGAAGGGCCGCCGGCGTCACGCCTCGCGCGAGGATGTCGCGGACCGTGAAGAAGTTGCCCCCGGATTTCGACATCTTCTCGCCCTCGACGACGAGGTGCCGGGTGTGGAACCAGTACCGGGCGAATCGCTCGCTGCCGGAGGCGGCGCAACTCTGCGCAATCTCGCACTCGTGGTGTGGAAAGATGTTGTCCTCACCGCCCGAGTGCAGATCGATCTGACCGGCGTGCGGTCCGTCCGACGCCGCGAGCAGGCCCTGGGCCATCGCACTGCATTCGAGGTGCCACCCCGGAAAGCCCTCGCCCCACGGGCTCGCCCAGCGCATCAGATGCGACGGGTCCGGCTTCCAGAGCAGGAAGTCCGCCGGATGGCGTTTCGCGGCCTGGTTCGTCGACGACACCCGGCCACCCTCGCCCGCCCGCAGTGCGTCGACGGTGTTGCCGCTCAACCGACCGTACGCCGGGAAGCTGGCCACCGAGAAGTACACGGCGCCATCGCCACCGACGTAGGCGTGGTCCGCTTCGATCAGTCGCTCGATCATGGCGATCATCTGCGGGATCCAGCGGGTGGGCCGCGGCATCAGCGACGGGTCCTTCACCGCGTCTTCGACGACGCCGAGTCCGAGGACCCGGGCGTCCTCGATGAAGGCGTCGGCGTAGAAGTCCGCGATCGCGTTGGGATCGTCGGGATCCAGCTCGGCGCCCTCCGGGAGCTTGCCGGATTTCTTGGCCTCGTGGAGTCTCTTGCCCGCCACCGCCATCTTGTCCTCGCCTCCGCCGTCCGCCACCGCATCGTCGGTCATGTGGCCGACATCGGTGATGTTCATCACATGACGCACCTCGTGACCGAGGAACTCCAGGGTTCGGCGGAGCACGTCGGCGTTCAGAAAGGATCTGAAGTTTCCGATGTGGGCATAGTCGTAGACGGTCGGACCACAGGTGTAGAAGGTCACGGGACCGCTGGGATCGATGGGTTCGAAGTCGACTTGTCGTCGTTCGAGGGTGTCGTGGAGTCGAAGTGGCATCGGCCGTTCCGGTACGGATCGAAGGTCGAAGCCGAGGTCCCGATGGGCCGCGGCGCTGGAAGTCGTATCCTACGACTTCGCGATCCTGTTCCGGTGCCGGGAGCCCGAGTCCACATGCGCATCACCATCGTGCTGGGTCCATTCAAGCCGCCGCCGCCCGCCCCCAGCGGCGCGATCGAGAAGGTGTGGTGGAAGCTCGCCGAGGTGTTCGCCCGCCGAGGACACCAGGTGGTCATGCTCGGTCCCGATCACGGCGATCTCCCGCGAGGATCCTCGATCGACGGGGTGGAATACCGCAGACTGCCGCTGCTGGCCCGGGGCCGGAGCGTCCGAGGCGACGTCATCCGAGACTTCGGATGGTCCCGGCGTGCGGCGAGACTGCTTCCCGACGCGGATGTGACGGTCACGAACTGCTTCTGGCTGCCCTGGCTCCTTCGATCGCCTCGGAATCGAATCCGTCGTCGGGTCGGCGTCCTCAACATGCACGTCCAGCGGTTCCCGAAGGGACAGATGCGGCTGTACCGGGGTGTCGACCGCATCTCGACGGTGTCGCAGGCGATCGTCGACGGGATCGTCGATGAGCGGCCGGATTTCTCGGAACGGGTCGCCCTCATCGGGAACCCCGTCGATCTCGCGACCTTCCACCCCGCGGATGACCGCGGGGATCCGTCCGGGACGCCCCGAATTCTCTATACCGGGCGGATCCACCCGGAAAAGGGCCTGCATCTGCTGGTCGAGGCCTGGCGGCGACTTCTCGCCTCCGGCCGGACCTTCGGACTCCGGCTCGTCGGTCCCGCCGATCTGGGCGATGGTGGCGGCGGACCCGAATACGTCCGCAACCTTCGTTCGCTCGCCGGGGATGCCCCGATCGAACTTCCCGGTGGGGTCTCCGATCCCGCCGCACTCGCCGATGAGCTTCGAGCCGCCGACCTCTACTGCTATCCATCCATCGCCGCGAAGGGCGAGGCATCGCCGGTGGCCCCCCTCGAAGCGATGGCCTGCGGACTCCCCCCGGTGGTCGCCGACCTCCCCCAGTACGCCGCGTACATCCGCGACGAGGAGACGGGGCTGGTGTTTCCGCGCGGGGATCGGGAGGTCGAGTGTCTCGAGGAGGCGATCGATCGCCTGGCGACGAACCACGAACTCCGCCGGAGACTCTCCGGAAACGCCATCGAGGCGGCTGCCCGATACGGAATCGAGGAGATCGCCACCGCGTATCTCAAGGACTTCGAGCGATCGGCCGACGAACTCCGGAGAGGACGGCCCGAATCGTGAGCAATCGACCCAGCAATCGACCGAAGGACCGCCTTCACCGGAAGCAGGACGATCAGGCCAGCGCCTACGCCAGCCCGTGGTCGCTCCGCGAACGACTCGGCGTCGCCTTCTTCGCCATCACCTGGATGGTGTGCTGTCGATGGACGCCGAACCCCGCCAACGCGTGGCGACTGCTGATCCTCCGCCTGTTCGGGTGCCGGATCACCGGTCGTCCCTACGTCGCGGGATCGTGTCGGATTCGCGTGCCCTGGCAGCTCGAGCTTCACGACCGGGCGTGCCTCGGGCCGAACAGCGAGGTCTACAACCTCGGTGAGTGCGTCCTGCGGGCGCGGTGCACGATCGCGCAGGG
>JAQWJM010000058.1:0-48362 GCA_029248335.1 Phycisphaerales bacterium | reverse complement strand
CGTGCTGACCACCCCGGTGTTCCAGTCGCCCATGATGATGCCCCACCCGAAGAGGGCCGCCGCCGCCACCGAGAGCACGGTGGGGACGAAGATCGACGACACCCGGTCCGCGAGTCGCTGGATCGGCGCCTGACTCGACTGCGCGTTCTGGACCAGGCTCGCGATCCGGGCGACGGTGGTGTTGCGGCCGTCGACCGTCGCGGTGAGTCGGAGGAGTCCGTTTCCGTTCAAGGTTCCCGCGACCACCGGGTCGCCCGGGCCTCGGCCGACCGGCATCGGCTCGCCGGTGACCAGTGACTCGTCGACCTCGCTCCGGCCCTCGAGGACGCTCGCGTCGACGGGGATCCGACCGCCGGGCCGCACCAGGTAGACGTCGCCGATGTTGATCTCGGAGCTCGGGACCTCCATGGTCTCACCCGATGCTTCGACGCGTTCGGCGACTTCCGGTTGGAGTTCGAGCAGATCCCGAACCGCGGTGCTCGCCTTCGCCGACGCCTTGGCTTCGAGGAAGTGACCGAGACTGATGATTCCCAGCAGCGCCGCACTCTCCGCGAAGTAGAGCGGGAGGCTCGTCCAGGCGCCGGGATCGGCGAGGGTTCGCTGTGCGATGAAGACGATCAGGCTCCAGACGAACGCGGTGGTCGCCCCGATCGAGATCAGGGTGTCCATGTTGGTCCCGCCCCGCCGGGCCGCGGTGAAGGCGGAGGCGTAGAAACCGCCTCCGGCGACCACCAGGACCAGCAGCCCCCCGAGCATCATGACCCAGGGGACCCAGGCGACGCCGTGGCCCGCCGTCCAGTGGAGGAGCTCGAGCGGGATCCAGACGCCGATTCCGATGATCGCGCGACGCTTCCACATCCGCACGGTCCGGGCCTGGGCGAGCTCCATCCGGGAACGCGTCTCGGAGAGATCCTCCTTCGATTCGAGGAACTCGCCCTCGAACCCACGGGAGGCGATCACCTGCAGCGTCGGCTCGACGGCCAGATCGCCCTCGACGACCGCGAGGCCACTGGTGAAGTCCACGGTCGCGGTCTCGACCTCCGTCCGGCCCCGCAGGGCGGTCTGGAGTTCGCTGGCGCAGCCGGTGCAGTGCATCCCCTCGATCCGGTAGCGGCGGGTGGCCGCCGGATCGGCGGTGGCCACGTCGGGATCTGCGTTCTGGTCCGGATCGATCGACATCGTTTCATGCTACGGACTTCCGCGAATCGGGTTCGTTCTCTGGGGTGAGGGGGGTCCGAGAGCCGATTCCCATGGACGAGGCGATCGTCCGATGCCCCTCGCGTCTTGATTCATCACCCGGATCGCGGATACGCTGACACGTCTCGGGAGTTCCGATCGCGGCTCTCCCCACCCGCCATGAACGCCTCTACCACCCAACCTCGCGAAACGACCTCCGTCAGCGTCCTGGCCACCATGCTGGCCGCCGCCGTCGTGCTTTCGGTCGGGGTCGCGAGTGGCAGTCTCGGCGCCCTCGCGCCCGCGGCCGCGGTCAACGCGGTGTTCATGGGTGGGATGCGCACCGTCGCGACGCCGAGGACCGCTCGTCCGTCCTTCCGGAGCGACGCCCCGCGGAGCCGCGCGGTGCTCGCGGTCGCGACGGCGGATCGCCGGATCGTCCCCGCCGGGGCCGATCGGATCTCGATCGCCGGGCCGTCCGGGCCCGCGGCGTCGAACCTGCCGCCGCCGCACGCCGGCTGAGTCCCCCGTCGTCCGAGTCCGGACGACGGCCGCCGACTCCTCGCGTCCGCTTTCACATCACACCGATTCCATCCACGCCGGCCACTCGAGGTCAGGGCGTGTCTTGATCGACCGACCTCGCGTCGGGCGGTCGTTTCCCGAAAGGATCCCGTCATGGGCGTTCCGTTCTTCGGCTGGGCTGCCAGAAAACTCTTCGGCACTCGCAATCAGCGTCAGGTCTCCCGCTATCTCGAGAAGGTCGAGAAGGTGAACGACTTCGAAGAGGAGATGCGATCGCTGAGCGACGCCGAGCTCCGAGCCCGGACCGCGGAATTCCGCCGTCGGGTCAAGGAGGAGGGCATCGTCGGATACGACCTGATCCCCGAAGCCTTCGCGGTCGCCCGGGAGGCGATGGATCGCTCCGTCGGGATCCGGAACATCTTCAATCCGGAGGCCGGGTTCGATCCGGACACCCTCCCCGCCGCCGCCCGGACGATGTACGACGCCGTCAAGGCCGAGATCGACCGGACCGACGACGCACCGCCCGAGGGCGAGTTCCTCGGGTGCGAGGAATCCATTCCGGCATGGCGTTTCGTCGAGATTCCCACCGCCCTCTATCAGGCGGTGCGTGAACTCCATCCCACGAGCCGGCCGCCGTTCCGAGCCCGTCCCTTCGACGTCCAGCTCATCGGCGGCACCGTCCTGAGCGAGGGCCGGATCGCGGAGATGAAGACCGGTGAAGGCAAGACGATCGTCGCCCCGCTGGCCTGCTACCTCGCCTGCATCGAGGAGAAGCAGGTCCACGTGGTGACGGTGAACGACTATCTGGTGCAGCGCGACCGTGACTGGACGTTCCCGTTCTTCCACGCCCTCGGGCTCACCGTCGGGGCGATCCATCCGTTCCACATGCAGTCCGCGGACCGCAAGAAGGCCATGTACGAGTGCGACGTGGTCTACGGCACCACCGCGGAATTCGGATTCGACTACCTCCGCGACAACATGAAGCTCCGCGCCGAGGACCAGGTCCAGAAGCGACGGGAGTTCGCGGTGGTGGACGAGGTCGACTCGATCCTGATCGACGAGGCCCGCACCCCGCTCATCATCTCGGGCCCCGCCCACTCCGTGCGTCCCCGCTACGAACTCGCCGACGGTCTCGCCCGGCATCTGGTCGACGGTCAGCGTGACTGGACGACCGCGGATGAGAAGGTCCAGTCGTGCGAGGTCCGGATCTCCGGTCTCGAGGGCGACATCCGCAACGCCCGCGACAAGGCCGCGGTCCCCGGCCTCAAGGCCGAGCTCGACGCCGCCCGCGAGGAACTCCCGCGGCTGGAGTCGGCCCGCGAGAAGCACGTGCAGTTCTTCGAGGTGGAACTCGACAAGAAGCAGGCCGCCCTCACCCACGAAGGCATCACCGAGGCCCAGCGGAAGGCGGGGGTCGGTTCCTTCTACGTCGGTGAGAACATCGACCTCCCCCACCTGCTCGAGCAGGCGCTGCGGGCCCACGTGGTCTACGTCGGCGACCGTGACTACGTGGTCGCGCCCGACGACCGGGGTGAGATGGGCGTCGTGATCGTCGACCAGAACACCGGCCGCAAGATGGTCGGCCGACAGTGGTCCGACGGCCTGCACCAGGCGGTCGAGGCGAAGGAAAACGTCCCGATCAAGGACGAGACGCAGACGATGGCGACGATCACCATCCAGAACTTCTTCAAGATGTACGAGCGGCTCTCGGGAATGACCGGGACCGCCGACACCGAGGCGACGGAATTCCACGAGATCTACCGGCTCGACGTGGTGTCGATCCCCACCAACGTGCCGGTGGAGCGGGCCGACCGCAACGACCTCGTCTACTTGAACGAAGGCGACAAGTGGGACGCGATCGTCGAGGAGGTCCGGCGTTCCTGGGAGGTCGGTCTGCCGGTGCTGGTGGGCACCACCAGCGTCGAGCGGAGCGAGATGCTCAGCCGCATGCTGACCAAGGCCCACCGCATCCCCCACGAGGTGCTCAATGCGAAGCAGCACGAGCGGGAGGCCGACATCGTGCAGGGGGCCGGCGGGCTCGGCGCGGTCATGATCGCCACCAACATGGCGGGCCGGGGCACCGACATCAAGCTCGCGAAGTTCGATCGCGCGACGCTGATCGAGCACTGGAAGAAGGCGGGCATCTGTTCGAAGGACGCCGACGCCTCGATGTCCGACGAGGAGGTCCTCGCACGCTGCTGGCGACAGATCGCCCAGCGCGATCTCGGGCTGTCCCGAAAGGACGCCGAAGCGCTCGATCCCGCGGAGGCCCGGCGTCGACTGCTCGTGGCGTGGGCGATCGAACTCGCGTGGCAGGATCCCGCGAAGGCGGAGAAGATGTCGGTCGAGGATCTCGAGGCGGCGCTTGAAGCCTCGGGAACCTGTCGACTCCACCGGCTCGGATTCCACGACACCGTGGAAGGCATGGGCGGACTGCACATCATCGGCACCGAACGGCATGAGAGCCGCCGGATCGACAACCAGCTTCGAGGCCGTGCGGGACGTCAGGGCGACAACGGCAGCAGTCGCTTCTTCCTCAGCCTAGAGGACGACCTGATGAAGATGTTCGCCGGCAAGAAGACGTTGTACGTCCTCTCGAAGCTCGGCATGAAGGAGGGCGACGCGATCGAGCATCCGATGCTCTCCCGATCGGTCGAGAACGCCCAGCGGAAGGTCGAGGAACGGAACTTCCAGATCCGGAAGAACATCCTCGAATACGACGAGCCGATGGAGCACCAGCGACAGGCGTTCTACGCCATCCGCCAGCCGGCCCTCGAGAACAAGCAGATCAAGGAACGGATCTTCGAGTACGTCGAGGAGGCCACGCACGACGAGGCGGGCCGTCTGCTCTCGGCGGACTACCGGGCCCGCTGCATCAGCGAGTGGATCCACGAACACCTCGGCTTCCTCGTGGAGCCGGAGCGGATTCGGAAGAAGGACCGCGAGGATCTCCACGCCCTGATTCGAGGCGACTACCTCGAGGAGGGCAGCGAGGTGGTCGCGAACACCTGCAACGAGTATCTCGCCGACGATCTCGAGCCGTCGGAGTGGGACGTCGAGGGGTTCGCGCGATGGGCGGCGAAGGAGTACGACGCCGACCTCGACCCCGAGGCGATCCGGACCTCCGGCCACCGCGAGGTGATTCGCATGGTCGAGGCCGCCCAGATGGCGAAGATCGAGACCTTCGATCTCTCGCCGCTCGACACCTACCTCGTGAAGGACTACGGCGCTCGCGAACTGGTGAAGTGGGCGAACGGCAAGTTCGACACCGAATTCGAGCCGGAGATCGTCACCGACGTCTCGAGCGACGGCGTCGCGGCCGAGCGGATGCTCGACGCGGCCCGCGAGGCCTACCGACGCCGGGAGATCGAGTACCCGGTCGACTATGCGGTGGATCTGACGACCGCGAGCATGCCGCAGGATCCCCGGGCCGCCCTGTCCCAGTTCTGTGCGTGGGCCAAGTCCCGGTACGAGTTGAACTGGTCGAGTTCGGCGCTGCCCTCCTCGGATCCGAAGGAACTGCGCACGCTGCTCGTCGACCAGGCCCGGAAGTGGGACGACGCGAGGGTCGCGGCCCGCGCCGCCGATGCGGTGAAGGATGCCGGCGACGACGTCGCCGCGCTCGACGCCTGGTTCCAGCGGGAGTGTCTCGTCGCCCTCACCGAGGACGAACGGAACGCGGCGGTCGAGGAGGGCTTCGAGCCGTTCGCCCACCGGCGGATCTCGGAACTGCTCCGAACCGAACTGAGCCAGTTCGAGCGATGGGTGATGTTGCAGGTCCTCGACACGGCCTGGAAGGACCACCTGCATTCGATGGACCAGATCAAGGACGCCATCGGTTTCCGAGCCTTCAGTCAGAAGGACCCCCGGATCGAGTTCAAGCGGGAGTCGGCTCGTCTGTTCGACGAGATGAAGGAACAGATCCGGGATCGCCTCACCGATCTCGTCTTCAAGGGGCGTCTCCAGCCCCAGGCGGGCCGTCCCGCCCAGGGTGACGGCGCACCGGCCGCTCGGCCGGCCGCACCGGGTCGAACCGCTCCCGTCCAGAAGATGGAGGCCGCACGTTCCGCGGTCGCCGCGGCGGCTGCGATGCTCGCCGAGGCGGGCGAGGATGCCGAGGCCGGTACCGAGGAGCAGCGGCGTGACCTGGAGATCGCGGAGCGTGCGGGGAGCGAGGAGGCCGCGTCCTCGGGGGCGTCCGCCCGAAAGCCCTCGCCGGCCCGGACCGCCCCGGCCATCGGCCGCAACGAGGTGGTCACGGTGATCGATCCGGCCTCCGGCGAGCGACAGGAGATGAAGTGGAAGAAGGCCGAATCACTGGTGAAGAAGGGATGGAAGCTCGGCTGAGCCACACCGCACGCCCCCGCTCGGCCCCGACCTCGGATGCCGAACCGGAGCCCGCGTGCGTGAATCCGTCGGAGACGTTCGAAGCCCCGCCCGGGAATCCGGGCGGGGCTTCGTTTCGACATCACGACGTGCCGTCTTCGGGGTCGAGGCGTCTCCGGCACGGTGAGGGCGGCTCAGGAATCGATCGGACTCCTGACTGCCAGGTGTCTCTTCGAACGGTGTCGCGACGCCGCCGAGGAGATCGTTGAAAGCCATTTGTCCTGCAGATCCCCGATGTTCCGGGCGCGAGTCCGGAACTCGCGGACCGCCTGGTCGTCCCAGTAGGCGCAGGCCGCGTAGGGATCGCCGGTGGCGTCGGTGAACTGCTTCCGGGTGATGAACCCCTCCGCCAGCCATCGCTTCAGCGTCTGGCCTGCGCAGGGAATCCTCGAGGTGTACGGACTTCGAACCTCGTCCGCGAGGCAGGTGTCGTCGGCTTCTTCGGGCGCGTTCACCAACGCCTCGAGGGCTCGTTGGCTGTCCACGTCACCCTCCACCATTCCCGCTTGCACCAGCCGGAAGATCTCCTGGGCCTCCCGCCGCTCCATCGCCGCGCGTCGGAGGTACCAGTCGACGTACTCCCCGGGCGGCTGGGCGATCGGGTCGGCGAACTGATCGAGGTGCTCGGAATCGGCACCTGCTTCGATCAACGGTAAATGCAGCGTGAGTCGGCTGTTCCTGGTGGTCATGGGATGTCTTTGCGAAGAGGGGTTGGATTGAACCGGAGAATCTGCGGCTCTGAACGGCAAATTGAATGTGCTGGCAATGAAAAGTCAGTGGGAATCCGCCCCAGTTCAGGCGTTTCATCGCCCACGCGGGAAGATGTCGGCGCGTCGCGAGACGTCGTGGCGGCAGACGCTCGGCGACCCGTCGAAGGCCCGTCGAAGGATTGATGCGTTGGAACTGGATCGCCACCGGGACCGGCGACTTGAAGACGGTGTCGGAGTCGTTACACTCGTCCCGCCTCCGTAGCTCAATCGGCAGAGCAGCTGACTCTTAATCAGCGGGTTCTCGGTTCGAGTCCGAGCGGAGGCATTGGAACGGAATGCGTCTGACCGACCTTCCGCGGTTCGAGGCCCACCGTCATGGTGGCTCGAGGCCGACCGGGCCGTTCTCGGCCCGAGACCAGATCTGAAGAACCCTCGCGAGCGGCGACGCTTGCGGGGGTTTTTCTTTCTTTTGATGCCTCAATCCGGCCCCCCGGCCGCGAAACGTGCTGAATCACGTCGCCGACTCAGGCGTTCCGGGGCGTCTGAGGATTCGAATCCGGGTCTTTTCGACCGACTGGTGTCACAGGTCCGGAGGTCGCGTCTACCCATGATCGATCACCCGATCACCCGATCACCCAATCACCACCGACACCAGGAAGGAACTTCGACATGCTCAACGACGACCTCATCACCGTGGCCTGGACCGCCGCCTGCATCGCCCTGAGCCTGTACGCCTTCCATCGCCGGGATGTCCGAAGAGCCTCCGCAGCCCACTGAACCCCGTTTGACGCCCCGAATCAGGGAATTGGGATCGAGCGAGAGAGAACGTGCCTCCGGGTGCGGGACACGACACGGCTTCCGGGCCGTGTCGTGTCGTTTGGGCCCGGGGTTGGGCCGGGGATCCGGCCCCCGAGGACTGCTAGAATCGGGCTGCGAATTCGCTGCACCTCTGCCGCGACACGCCGACCGGGATTCCAGCGTCATGCGTCATCTCCACGCCATCCTCGCCGCCGCTCTTCTGATGATCGGCCTGTTCCCTGCCTGTGACACCTTCGACATGGTCGAACGGGCCGATCCGGAGAAGGGTGCCTCGAGCCTCGAGCGCCGGAACTTCGAAATCGACGTCCAGCCGATCATGCGCGGCACCGTGGCCAGCGAAGCGGCCATCGCCGGTGAGAACCCCACGATCGTGCGGGGCTACGGGCTGGTGGTGGGCCTCCGAGGCACGGGGAGCCGCCTGATGCCGGCGCAGGTCCGGTCGTGGATGCTTCAGGAGATGGCCCGCCGGGGCGTCGGCAACCCCGCGACCGGATACGGCGACATCTCACCGGAACGGCTGCTCGACTCCGAAGACACGGCGGTGGTGGTCGTCGAGGGCGTCATCCCGCCGGGAGCCGTCGCCGACAGTCGCTTCGACGTCCGTGTCTATTCGGCGCCGGGAACCGGCACCTCCAGCCTCGAGGGCGGCACCCTCTACACGACGGACCTCCGGCCCGGCGACATCAGCGTCGGACAGAAGCAGGCGACGGCACTGGCGAAGGCTCGTGGTCAGATCTTCATCAACCCGTTCGCGGAACCGAACGCCCGCAAGAAGGACACCGTCGACCGACTCACGGGGCGGATCATGGACGGAGGCATCGTCGACGAGGACATGCTGCTCAAGCTGCGGATGGCGGTGCGAAGCCACGTCCGTGCGATGGCGGTCCGCGATGCGATCAACTCGCGTTTTCCGCGTGAGCCCGGCCAGAACGACGAGACGGCGCACGGGAAGAGCGGCGAAGAGATCAAGCTGACCGTTCCACCGAGCCATCACGACGACCCCCAGCGTTTCGTGGATCTGGTGAAGCACAGTTCGCTCCGGCCGGAAGCCGTCGAAGCGACCGCGCTCAGCGTGCGACGGGCCCTGCTCGCGAACCCCGGTTTCACCAAGGAGGCCACCCTCCGCTGGCAGGCGCTGGGGCCGAAGTCGATTCCGGTGATTCAGGACCTCTACGACTATCCGGAGGAGGGCCCGCGGCTCGCCTCCCTGATCGCGGGGGCGAAACTCGATGACGCGTCGGTGGCCCCCCACCTCGTCGCGATCGCGAACAACGGAACCGTGGAGGCGAAGCTCGCCTGCATCAAGCTGCTCTCCCAGATGGGTCCGAATCCCACGATCGAGATGGGGCTGCGTCCCCTGCTCGACGCGGAAGACGTCGACATCCGGCTCGCCACCTTCGAGGCCCTGGAGGAGCGAGCCGATCCGATCGTCGCGGCCTACGACATCGACGACAAGTTCATTCTGAACCTCGTTCCGAGCGATCGACCGTTGATCTACGTCGCCCAGACGGGCCGGCCGCGGATCGTGATCTTCGGGGACGGCCAGGAGGTGGAGCGGCCGATGTTCCTCGAGGCGTGGAGCAACCGTCTCCTCATGAAGGCGGACGCGGAGGACGGCCGGCTCGAGGTCTTCTACCGCGAGGCGGCCAATCTCCCCGCCCAGATCGATGAAGTCAGCCCCGAGGTCGGCCAGCTGGTCGCGTACTTCGGGCATCGAACCACCATCGAGGCCCCCGCCCCGGGCATCGGACTGACCTACGGCGAGACCATCGGGGCCCTCCACCAGCTCTGGCGGGAGGGCTACCTCTCCAGCGACTTCAAGGCCGAACAGGACCGGGTCCTGGCCGCGATCCTTCGGGCCCAGAAGACCGAGGACTCCCCCGATCGGGTCGAGTTCGACGCCGATCTGCCGATGGTCGACGAGGACGAGGACGGAATCCCGGACGACCCGATCCCGAATCGGCTTGAAGCGCCCCGCAAGGGCGGCGATACTGTTCCACGGTGAGATCGATGTCTTCGGGACCGGATCCGGTCCCGGGAACCTCGGCCTCGCCAACGCAGCGGACCGGAACGGCAGTACGACCGTTCCGGCCTCGGCTCGCGTGTCGCCGGCTCTTCGCCGCCACGACGAGCATGCCCGCCACGGCACGGATGCGTGGCGACATCGACAGGAGGTCGATCCACGTGCGACTCGCCAAACTCACGCTCTCGGGATTCAAGAGCTTCGCCGACCGGACCGAATTCACGTTCGACGAACCGATCATCGGCGTGGTCGGCCCCAACGGTTGCGGGAAATCGAACGTCGTCGACGCCGTCAAGTGGGTGCTGGGCGAACGCAGCGCGAAGAGCCTGCGTGGCTCCGCGATGCAGGACGTCATCTTCGCGGGAAGCGCCGCCCGCAAGCCGATGGGGATGGCCGAGGTCACCCTCACCTTCGAGAACCCCCGCCTCGAACGTCCGCTCGAGGCGATCACCGCGGCCGGCGAACTGCCCGCGGACCTCGACCCCGACATCGATCAGGAACGGTCCGCGGAACCGGCGACCGACGTGCTCGACGAAGACGAACTCGCGCTCGCCGCGGGTGACGGACAGGTCGTCGACCGGACGCGGGTGCGTGATCGAAGGCTTCCCATCGACACCGACGAGGTCTCCGTCACGCGACGTCTCTACGCCGACGGTCGAAGCGGTTACCTCATCAACGATCGCAAGTGCCGGCTCCGGGACATCAAGGAGCTCTTCCTCGACACCGGTGTGGGCACCAACGCGTATTCGATCATCGAGCAGGGCAAGGTCGACGCCATGCTCCTGGCCAACCCGATGGAGCGTCGCTCCATTCTGGAGGAGGCCGCGGGCGTCGCGAAGTTCCGACAGCGCAAGCTCGAGTCGTCGAGGAAACTCGACGCGGCGGAGCGGAACCTCGTGCAGGTCCGCGAGAAGCTCGCGAACACCGAACGCCGACTCCGCATCGTTCGAGGTCAGGCCGAGAAGGCCGAACGATTCCGCGGGCTCGACGAGCGGCGCAAGGCGCTTCGCACCGCGATCGCCCGGGACCAGTTCGAGGAATTCGACGATCGGCTCTCCGGACTCACGCGACAGCTCGCGGCGATCGAGACCGAACGCCGAGGGCTCGCCGCCAGCCTCGCGGAACTCGAGGAGGCCAAGCAGGCCGCCGAGATCGAGCGGCACCACATTCAGGAACGTCGGCACGACCTCGAGCAGGAACGCCTCACCGAGCGGAACCGGCTGGATCAGGCCGGACAACGGATCGAACTGACCACCCGTCATCGCGACGACGCCGAGAAGGCCATCGCGGACGAGACCCGACGCATCGGCGAGCTCGAGGTGCAGGTCGAAGCCCTCGGTCGCGACCTCGCGGAGGTCGAGGCCCGGATCGACGAGTCCGCCCGGGAAGCGGCGGACGCGGAGACCCGGCTGGCCGACGAGACGACCCGTCGCCATCAGTTCGAAGCGGCCCGCACCGAAGCGGTCGCGACGGTCGAGGACGGCCGGGACGGGCTCGCCGCCGCCGACCGGGACCGGATCCGGCTCGAATCCGCGGTCCGCGGAGTCGACGCCCGCGAAACCGAACTCCAGCAGCGTCTCCGTCGTCTGGCGGAGAAGGCCCGCCCGTTCGCCGCGGACCTCGACATGCATCGCGTCCAGCGGCTGAAGGCCTCGAACCGCGTCGACGTGCTCGTCGATCGGATCGATCGGCTCGACACCGACCTCCGCGGCGAAGAGGAGCGAATCGTCCGGCTCGACGATCGGCGGGCGGATCTCACCCGCCGGATCGCCGGCAATCGTGACGAACGGACCGGCACGGAGACGCGTCGTCATCTCCTCGAAGAGATGGCCACCGCGGGTGAAGGCATCGGCGACGCGGTGCGCGAAGTCCTCGATCTCACCGGATCGGTCGACGGGATCCTCGGGCCGCTCGCCGATCACATCGACGTGGATCGGGACGATGCCGAAGCGATCGAGGCGGCGCTCGGGACCCACCTGCAGGCGGTGCTCGTCGAGTCGTCCGCCGTCGCCGACGAGATCCTCCGACGACTTCCCGAGCTCCAGGGCCGGGTCGAACTGCTCCCGATCAGCCGATTCACCGCCGGGGCCGTGCGCCCGACGCGGGTGACCGCGGCGATCCGGGCGACGGAGACGCTCGTCGAGGCCACCTCGCTGGTCCGTGCGACGCCGCGGTTCCGCGGGGTGGTCGAACACGTGCTCGGCGACACGCTCGTCGTCCAGGACTTCGAGGCCTGTCGTCGGCTCGGTCGCCGGGGCGTCGGACGTCGACTGGTGAGCCGGGACGGCCACGTCCTCGGTGCCGCGGGTGAAGTGGTGCTCCGCGCCGCGGCCGGTCGCGAGGAAGGACACGGCCTGCTCGGTCGGAAGGCGGAACTGGCGGAACTCGAAGGAATCGGTTCGAGGCTCGAAATGATCCGGCAGGAGCTTGAAGGCGAGGCGTCGACGCTCGACGCGGAGCATTCGACCCGCGGCGAACGTCGGCGTGAGCTCTCCGAGAACCTCCGGGGCGCGCGGGCCGAAGAGGTCGAGCAGCGGTACGCGATCGATCGAACGTCCCAGATGATCGACCGGATCGCCCGCGAGCGTGGCGAACTGGAAGGCGAACAGTCGGAGGTCGTCGAGCAGCTCGCCGCCGTCCATCTCGAACGCCGTCGACTCGACGGCGAGCGTGCCATGGCCATCGAGCACGAGGCGACGATCGCCGCCGCCCTCGAGGTGTCGCGAGCGCGACTCGCGGAGGTCTCCGAGGCCTCCGACGCCGCCATGGAATCGGTGACCGCCGAACGCACCCGGCTCGGCGAGATCAACGCCCGGCTGGAATCCACGCGTCGCGAGCGGACCCGCATGTCCGCGGCCCTCGAGGAATCCGATCGCCAGCTCGACCGCGGGCGCGAGCAGGTCGCGGAGCGGCGAGGCCGGATCACCGAGTATCTCGAGGCCATCGCGGCGGCGGAGACCGAGGTCGCCGCGTCGACCGCGACCCTCGAAGGCATGGACGGGCGATTCGTCGAGAACGACGAGGCCATGGAGACCGCGGCGTCGTGTCTGGAACAGACCACGACCTCCCTCGAAGCGGCCCGGGTCGAAGCCGGTCGTCTCGATCGAGACGCCCATGCGCTCGAGATGTCGCGACGCGAGATCGAGATCAAGCGGGAGGGACTCGAGGAGTCCGTGCTCGAGGAGCTCGGCGTCGATCCGCGTGAGCTTCGGGAATCGGCACCGACGCCGGTCGAGGGCGAGGAGGCGATCCCCTTCGACCGTTCCGCGGCGATCGAGGAGTCGGAATCGCTCCGAGTCGAGATCAAGCGGCTGGGCAACGTCAATCTCGACGCGATCGACGAACTCCAGGATCTGGAGGTCCGCAACGAGGATCTCGCGACCCAGCTCGAAGACATCGATTCCGCGAGGGTCCTGCTCTCGGATCTGATCGAACGGCTCGACGCCGCGTCGCGAATCCGGTTCGAGGAGACCTTCAACCGGGTCCGTGAGAACTTCGCGGGATCCCAGGGCATGTTCCGCCGGCTCTTCGGCGGCGGCAGCGCCGACCTCTACCTGCTCCCCGGCGAGGACGGCACGATCGACTGGCTGGAGTCCGGCATCGAGATCCGAGCGAAGCCCCCCGGCAAGGAGCCGCGGGTGATCAGCCAGCTTTCCGGCGGCGAGAAGACGATGACCGCGGTCGGCCTCCTCATGGCGATCTTCCAGAGCAAGCCGTCGCCGTTCTGCATCCTCGACGAAGTCGACGCGGCCCTCGACGAGGCCAACGTGGAGCGGTTCTGCAACGTCGTCCGGCAGTTCCTCGACCAGTCGCACTTCATCGTGATCACGCATCACAAGCGGACCATGCAGGCCTGCGACCGACTCTTCGGCGTGACCATGCCGGAACGTGGGGTCAGTCGTCGGGTGACCGTGAAGTTCGACGAGGTCGGACATGACGGCCGGATCGACGGCGAAGCGGTTCGCCGTGACGACGAGGAACGTGTCGATGCGGAGGTGGTCGCGACGCCCGAGATCGAGACCGAAGCCATCGACCCGGCCTCGCTCCGGGGCGGTGCCGCGAGTCCCCCGCCTGCGACCGAGACGTCCGGAAGTCGACTCGCGGAGGCGTGGAAGGACTGATCTTCGGGGTCAGGCCGCGGGCGGTCCGACCGGACTCACCTCGAGTCGGTCCCGGACCCGCGCGGCCAGTCGGTCGAAGGTGGACGAGAGGGCCTCGAGGCGCTCGCGTCGATCGGATTCCGGATCCGCGGTCGCGAGACTCGTGGCGAGGGCGGCGAGGTAGCCGCATGCCTTGTCCTGCGTGAGCAGGATCCGCCGTTCGAACGAGTCTCCACCGGCGAGGAGGAGGGCGACCGTCTCTCGGTTCGCGATCCTGTTCCGCGCATCGGTCTCGATGATCGGAAGCCCCGTCGTCTCGGTCGAAATCGCCGGCGGCCCGGACAGCAGCGGTCGGAGTCCCGCCTCCCCCGCCTTCGCCGCCGCTGAAATGTCGCGGAGCAGCACCGAGGTGGGTTCGGACGGCGACTTGATCGCGAGGATGTCCGCGACCTTCGATTCATCGGCGAGGAGATCGAGGAGCAGGGCGTAGCCGTGGTCGAGTCGAAGGTCCTCGGCGTCGATCGCGCCGTCCGCCGCCGGGAACGGCGCATTCAGCGTCGGTTGGCAGGCCGCGAGCATCGAGGAACCGGCGAGGGCGAGCAGCATCCCGGCCGCGGTACGTGGATGGACGGAGCGGAGCATGCCCAGACCGTAGCAGGCGGCGGGGTGGACGTCAGGACCGGAGATCCCGGACCGCTCGATGCGTCTCGGCGTGCAGATCGGCGGTGAGCGCCGGGGTCGCCGCATATCCGCCGGAGAGGACGAGGGTCGTGGGAAGCCCGCGCTCGAACAACTCGCCGAGCACCCGGCGTTCCCGCCTTCGCAGGCCGTCCCGGGTCATCGCGAGACGTCCGTACCGGTCCCCCACCACGACGTCCACGCCGGAGAGCAGGAAGACCAGATCGGGGCGGGACCGATCGATCGCGTCACCGAGGTGTCGCTCGAGGAGCGCGAGATACTCGAGGTCGCCGCAGTGGTCGGGAAGCGGGACGTCGAGATCGCTGGGCGGCTTCCGCATGGGGAAGTTCCGCGCTCCGTGCATCGAGAACGTGAAGACCGAGTCGTCGTCCGCGAAGCACAAGGCGTTCGCGTTTCCCTGGTGGACGTCGAGATCGATGATCAACGCCCGGCGGATCTCCTCCTCGCGCTGTAGCACCCGGATCGCGATCGCAACGTCGTTCAACACGCAGAAGCCTTCGCCGTGATCGGGGCATGCATGGTGGGTGCCGCCCGCGAGGTTCCCGCTCACGCCGTCTTCGAGCGATTGCCATGCCGCGAGCATCGTGCCCCCCACCGCGAGGCGTGAGCGACGAACCAGGGCCGGGGACCACGGGAGTCCGAGCCGGCGTTCCTCGCCGCGTCCGAGTCCGCCGGTTTTAAGTCGTTCGAGATAGTCGTCGTGGTGCGCAAGCCCGATCTCCGCCCACGGCGCCTCTTCCGGCGACATGATCTCATCCTCGCGGAGGATGGCCTCGTCCTCGAGGATCCGCCGGAGCGCCGAAAACTTCCGCATCGGGAAGGGATGGCCCTCGGGAAGTGGAATCTCGTAGTCGACGTGATAGGCGCACCGCATCGTCGCAGTCTCGTGTTCAGCCGAGCCGGCGAACGAGGGCGTCCGCGAACGCCTCGGTCCCCAGGGATCCCCCCAGGTCGCCGGTCCGCTCGCCCTCGCCGACCGCCGCGTTGTACGCGACCTTGATGCGGTCCGCCGCCGCCTTGGCCGCGGCGTCGCCGGTGCGGGTCGCGATGTGGTTGAGCATCATCACGCCGCTCATCGTGATCGCCAGCGGATTCGCGAGGCCCTTCCCGGCGATGTCCGGCGCGGATCCGTGAACCGCTTCGAACACCGCGTTGACCTCGCCGAAGTTCGCCCCCGGGGTGACGCCGAGGCCGCCGACGAAGCCCGCGCAGAGGTCGCTGACGACGTCACCGTAGAGATTCTCGCAGAGCAGGATGTCGAAGTTCGTGGGGTCCTGCACCAGTCGCATGCACGCCGCGTCGATGATGAGTTCCTCGTACTCGATGTCCTCGTAGCCGGCATCGTGCACCTCCTTGGCGCACCGGATGAAGAGGCCGTCGGACTTCTTCATGATGTTCGCCTTGTGGAACACCGTGACCTTCTTGCGGTCCCGGCTCCGGGCGTATTCGAACGCGAACTTCGCGATCCGGTAGGAGGCCTTCTCGGTCGCCACCTTGAGGCTGGTCACGACGCCCGGGGTGATCTCGTTCTCGATGCCCGCGTACAGGCCCTCGGTGTTCTCCCGGACGACCACCAGATCGACGTCGCGATAGCGCGTCTCGACGCCTTCGATCGATCGCACCGGTCGGACCGCGCCGTAGAGGTCGAGGGTCTTCCGAAGCGCGACGTTCACGGAGGAGAACCCCCCGCCGATCGGCGTGGTGCACGGTCCCTTCAGGGCGACGCCGACCTGCTGGATCGCATCGACGGTCTCCCGGGGAAGCAGATCCGGATGACCGTGCTCGAGGGCCGCCACGCCGGCGTGGCACGGGATCCACTCGATGCTGGAATCACCACCCTCTAGAGCCGCGTCGATGATGCGGCAGGCCGCCGAAGTGACTTCGGGTCCGATGCCGTCGCCGGGAATGAGAACGGATCCGTGTTGCACGCGTGGATTCCTGCCGGGTTGGTGAAGAACCCGAGGCTGGCTCGCGGGGCGAACCGTCCTGCCTCGGGACGAGAAGGATACGCGACCATACCCCTCCCCGGCGCGGTTCCGGTCCGCTAGGGTGTCCGAATGCCCGGATCGGAAGGACAACCCGTGGACCTCGCGGTGATCGGAGGCGGCATCGCCGGACTCTGGATCCTCGACGCGGCGGTTCGCGCCGGTCGGAACGCGATCCTCGTGGAGGCCTTCGAGCTCGGCCACGGTCAGAGCGTCGCGGCCCAGGGCATCATCCACGGCGGCCTCAAGTACACCCTTCGTGAACGGGATCTCGATGCCGCGGGCGCGATCGCGGACATGCCGGGCTTCTGGCGGGATCGCCACGAATCGAACGACGGACCGGGCCCGGATCTTCGCGACGCGCGGATGAGCACGCCGTGCACCTGGATGTGGCGAACCGACTCCCTGGCCTCCCGGCTCGGAATGCTGGGGGCGAAGGCCGCGCTGCGGACCCGACCCGAGACGGTCCCGGAGGCGGATCGGCCGGCCCTGCTCCGGACCGCATCCGGTGCGGTGCTCCGGGTGGCCGAACCGGTCTTCGACACGCGGTCGGTCCTCTCCGCGATCGCCGACGCCCATTCCGGACGGATCGTCGGGGTCGACGGACCCGAGGGGATCGAGTTCGCTTCCGCCGGAGGCTGCGTCGAACGGATGATCCTTCGATCGGGCGATGCCGAGGTCGCGGTTCGTCCCGCCTCGGTGGTGCTGGCCGCCGGCGTCGGGAACGAAGGGCTCCTCGCGCGACTCGGGCTCGATGCCGAGGTCGCCCAGCGACGTCCCCTTCACATGGCCCTCGTCCGGTCGAGATCCCTTCCCGAGTTTCACGGTCACTGCGTCGACGGGAACAAGACCCGGGTCACCATCACCAGCGCCCGGGACGATGCGGGGCGGACGGTCTGGCAGCTGGGCGGCGATCTCGCCGAGCGGGGCGTCGATCGCGACGATGCCGCGCAGCGGCGTGCGGCGTGCGACGAGGTTCGCGGCGTTCTGCCCGGACTCGATCTCGACCGCATCGAGGATCTCGAATGGTCGTCGTACCGCGTGGATCGGGCCGAACGACGAACGCGGGCGGGACTCCGACCCGACGACGCCGAAGTCATGTCGCTGCACGATGGACGGCTGATCACGGCATGGCCGACCAAGTGGGCCCTGGCGCCGAGGCTCGCCGCGGCGGTGCTCGAGGCGACGGAAGGCACGGTGGAATCGATGCCGGAGACTCCGACGCCTCGGCATCCTCCCGCCGAGTTCGAAACCCTGCGCCGACCCCGGGTCGCCGCCTTTCCGTGGGAGGAGCGATCGTGGACCAGCCATCACGACGTCGTCTCGGCCGAACCGGCCTGATCCCGAGTCCCATCGGATTCGGTGCCTTCAAGATCGGCCGGAACGAGGGCGTCAAGTACGAGCACGCCTATGCCCTCCCGGACGAAGTCGACTGCGGTCGACTTCTCAACCAGGTCCTCGATCTCGGCATCGACCTCGTCGACACCGCGCCGGCGTACGGCTCGAGCGAGGCGAGGATCGGCCGGCATCTCGCTTCGCGACGAGACGAGTTCATCCTGTCGACGAAGGTGGGCGAGACGTTCGAGAACGGCGTCGGGCGGTTCGATTTCTCGGCCAGGGGCGTCCGGACGAGCATCGAACGCAGTCTCGATCGACTCGCCACCGATCGGCTCGATCTGGTCTTCGTCCACTCGAACGGCGATGATCTCGGCATCATCGAAACGACCGCGGTCCTCGAAACGCTGGTCGAACTCCGGGACCGAGGCGATCTCCGGTTCATCGGTTTCAGCGGCAAGACCGTGGAGGGTCATCTCCGCGCGATCGAGTCCGGCGTGGTCGACTGCCTGATGGTCGAGTACCACCCGCTCGACGAGCGTCAGTCCCCGGTGATCGACGCCGCGTCGGCCGAGGACGTCGGCGTCGTCATCAAGAAGGGCCTCGCCTCGGGCAGGCTCGCGCCGGATGAAGCGATCCCCCGCTGTCTCGCCCCGGCGGGCGTGTCGTCGATGGTCGTCGGATCACTCACCGCGGCCCACCTCGAACACGATCTCGCGATCGCGACCACGGCGCTGTCGGATACCTGATTCAGTCGTCTCTGCCGTCGGCGGATCGATCAGGCGTCGTGCCCGGATCGACGCCGGTGCTGCCCGGACCGCCCGGCTCGAAGTGGTGGAGCATGTCGGGAAGGCGTTGCAGTGGAATGCACCATCCTCCCCGGACGTCGTCGAAGAGGACCCCGAACACGCCGACCCGCTGCAGCGGAACGATGCGGCGCACCGCCGATTCGACCTTGAACGAGAGGATCGACGGCTTGTCGCCGATGGCGAGCACGCCGTGCTTCCGGGCGTACTCGTCCGCGCGGCCCTTGGCGGTGAACGCCATCGCGAACGGCTTCTTGTCGACGATCACCGCGAGCGGCTGGACGTTCGGGAACTTGCCGGTTCCGACGAAGTACCAGCGGGGAAGCGCGAACGCCATCGCCCAGAGTTCGTTGAGAACCGACGTGTCCGTCCGCCCCTCCATGGCCAGCTCGTCCATGCGGGTCGGGAGAAGATCGGCGGCGAGCCGATCGGCTTCGTTGGATGCCTGTGGATCGGTCATGGGATTCGCAGCTCCATGCCCACCGTGAGCCGGGCGGGGTCGTCGCCGATCACGTCGAGATTCGCCTCGTGGATCTCCTGCCATCGCGACGCCTTGCCGAGGTACTCGACCGCGATGTCGCTGAGCGTCTCGCCGGAGCGGACCACGTGGATCACCACGCCGGTCTCGGTCGGCGAGCTCCGCTCGATCGAGCGCAGCGTGTCCTTCGGCGGAAGCTTGATGACCTGACCGATCTGCAGCCGGGTCGGATCCACGGTGGGATTCGCGATCGCGATGAGCGACTGCTTCCGAGGGTCGCCGAACCAGTCGGTGGCGATCCCCTCGAAGCTGTCTCCCGCCTGGATCGTGTAGTCGGTGTACGCCGAAGCCGGGAGTTCCGCGGCGGATCGACCTGCGAGATCGATCGGGTTCGTAGTGGCCCGATCCTCGTCGTCTGCGGCTTCGAGCTCGGCGGGATCCGGTGTCCCGGGTCGACGCATCAGTTCGCCACGGAGACGGGCCGCGATCCACCGGGCCTGCTCGAAATCGAATCGATCTCTGATCCAGCCGCGAGACGAGACCGCGATTTCGAGGGTCGGCATCGAGACGGCCTCACCGTCGACGATCCACGCCACGGCGCCGCCCACCATCGGGAAGCTCGCGCTTTGGATCTCGCGGACCGCGTCGTCTTCAAGCAGGAACCGCACGCGGGGTCGACCTTCGATGTTTTCGACGACTTCCGCGCCGAAGATCCGGCCGTCGAGGCGGAGCCCGAAGGCGTCGTCGTCCCGGACGAGCAGGAACTGCCGGTCGCCGTTCGGCTCCGTTCTCATTCCGGTGACGATCCCCTGCAGGGCGCCGTCGCCGTCGACCATGCACCAGTTCGCGATCGGAACCCAGGCGGTTCCTTCCGGGCCGGCGGGTCGCGGGTCGACCGAGGCGACGAGTCCGGCGCGGGCCGCCTCGAAGTCGATCGCGGAATCTTCGGGCGAAACGGCCTTGAGCAGATAGATCCCCGAGGCTCGGACGCCCTGGCTTCGACCGTAGGCCGGTGAGCGCGACTCCGTCATCGCGTCGACCGTGGTTTCAGCGTCCGGACCGAGGTCCGGGCCGGTGGCCGGATCGATGATCGACCCGGGCGTGTCGTCGGTGTCGGACGCATCCGGATCAGCCGTCATGTCGTCCATGACCACCGCCGTGACATCGTCGTCCGCGCGTGGCTCGGTCGCGGGCGTCGAGGCGTCGGTGGCTTCGTCGGTCGAATCGCGCACCACCACCGGTTCGTCGACCGGGACGGGTTCGCGGTCTTCGGTGTCCGCGGCGTCGGATCGGTCCCGGGTCGGTGTCGATTCCGAAACGGGCTCCGGGTCGGCGAGCGGCCCGGGCTCGGACACGGTGTCGACTTCGGACACCGGATCGCGCGTGATGCTCGCCTCCTCGGACCGATCGGCGTCCTCCAGGCTCGCGAAGTAGAAGCCGATGGAGATGAACGCCACCAGCAGCAGGGCCACGGTGAGTCGGAGTCCGCTGTTCATGAAGAGCCTCCCGTCTGCGTCGGCCCGCCAGGTGCCGACCCAAAGGTTCGTTCCGGATCCGATCGAATCGGGATCCGATCTTCGGTTGCGCCCCCGCCCGGCGTCAGCCGGTGGAGAGCGAGGTCGAGTCCCGAGGCCTGGAGTCCTCGGGTTCCTTGGCGCCGACGCTCCAGGTGAGCGGTGCCGCGATGACGACCGATGAGTAGGTCGCCGCGATCAGGCCCACGAAGAAGGTGAAGGCGAACGGCCGGATCCCGGTGCCACCGAGCGAGTAGAGCACGATCGCCGAGGTGATCGTGGTGCCACTGGTCATGATCGTGCGGCTGAAGGTCTGGTTGATCGAGTTGTTCACCACGCCGCGGGACGCGTAGCTGAGCTTGCCCCGGTTCTCGCGAATGCGGTCGAGGATGACGATGGTGTCGTTCAGCGAGTAGCCCACGATGGTGAGGAGGCCTGCGACGACATTGAGGTCGATGCGGAACTCGTCGAGGAGACGGAAGCCGCCGATGCTCCGTTCGCCGATCGTGAGACTGAGGGCGATCGCCCCGAGGCAGATGCTGATGTTGAAGACGAGGGCGGCGATGGCGCAGACCGAGTACCGAAGCGAACCGAACCGGAACCAGATGTAGACCAGCATGCCGAGAAGACTCAGGATCACCGCGACGATCGCGCTGGCCGCGAGGTTCTGGGCGACCTTCGGCGAGAAGCTCGACTGGTCGAGGCTGGCTTCGCGGGTGAGCGCTTCCTGGAGGAGTTCGTACTCCCGCTGGGCGAGTCCGCGGTCCCAGGTTCCGAGGGCGACCTCGAAGCTCGAGAGCGTGTCGTCGAAGACCATCACCGCGATCTCACCGTGGGCGCCGTCCGCGGCCTTGTCGAGGCCGATGACCTCGACGTCGCGACCGGCGGTGTCCGCGAAGTCCGGCTGGTTCCGCATCCGCTTGATGCGTTCGGCCGCGTCCTCGAGGGTGATCGGTGGTGTGATGTCGTCGATGACCACCGCCACGCCGCCGCGGAACGCATCGACCTGAACGCCCGCTCCGGCACGTCCGATCGACTCTCCGAGCGTCTTCCGCTCGAGCGAGAAGGTGTGACCGCTGTGGTCCGGATCGCCTTCCGCCGCGAAGTGCACCGGCTGGGTCACCGCGAGTTCGTCACCGAACCCGTCGACGATCGCGGCGACGATCGCGTCCGCGATGTTGTCGTCCTCGCCCATCGACGGCGGGTTGGCGACCTTGACCTGGAAGCTCGCCGCTTCGTTGCCTTCGGTCGTCGTGCCGACGGTGAGGATGGTGGCGTTCGAGAGCTGGGCGAGGGTCGGGTCGTCCGGATTCTCGTCGCCGATGGCGTGGATCCGGTCCTCGACGTCGCTGCGGGAGAGCAGGAGCCGTCCCACGAGATCGCGTTCCGAGCCCGCCCGTTCTCCATCGGTGGCGGCCCGGGTGGTCATCTTGACGCTGACGCCGCCCCGGAACTCGGTCTCCAGCACGTCGGCGCCCAGCGAGAAGAAGAGCGCGAGCGAGCCGACCGCGAGAATGGTGCTCAGGAGCAGCATCGGGCCGCGGACCGAAATCCAGTCGATCTTCGGTTCGAGCAGGCGGTGAATCGAGGGAAACACCGTCGGCAGCATCGGGAGCGACCGGATCTTGAAGACTTCGGTGCAGACCGCGAACAGCACCCGGCTGACGAAGAGCGAGGTGAAGAGGGTCGCGAGCACGCCGATCGACAGGGTCAGTGCGAAGCCCTTCACTTCCGTCGCGGCGGTCTGATAGAGGATGAAGCAGACGATCAGGTTCGTGATGTTGCCGTCGAGAATCGCGCTCGATGCCTTGCTGAATCCCAGCCGGATCGAATCTCGGAGATCCTCTTCGTTGTTCACCAGTTCTTCTCTGATGCGTTCGAAGATCAGCACGTTGGCGTCGACCGCCATCCCGACGGTCAGCGCGATGCCCGCGAGTCCGGGCAGCGTGAAGGTTCCGTCGATCATCGCCATGATTCCGAAGATCATGAGGGCGTTGATCATCAACGAGATGTCGGCGATCAGTCCGGCGCCGAAGTAGTAGAGGATCATGATCAACGCGACGATGCCCACGGAGATCGCGACGGCCTCGAGACCGCGGACGAGGTTGTCCTGGCCGATGGCCGGTCCGAGGATGCTGGTCGAGATCGGTTCGCTGCTGAGGCGGGCTTCGAGGCTGCCGGCGGCGAGCACGCGGATCAGATAGGTGATCTCGGCTTCACCGAAGTTGCCCGAGATGATGCCGCTCGAACCGATGGCGGAGTTGAGATTCGGGGCGGTGTAGACCTCGCCATCGAGCACGATCGCCATCGGCTGGTTGACGTTCGGGGACGTGAGCCGCCGCATTCGAGCGCCGCCGGCGCTGTCGAGGCCGAAGGACACCGCGGGTCGGCCGAGGTCGTCGATGGTCCGACTTGCCCGGCGGATCGCCCAGGAGTCGCCGTCGGTGTGCGTCATGCTCTTCTCGGGCGTGACGTAGAGGAGCACGTACTGCTTGCCGTCCTTCTCCGCCGCCACGAGCCCGTAACGGTTCTTGAAGTACGAGACGGGGTCGCTCAGCAGCGCCTCGATCGTCTCGGGCTTGTCCTCGTCGGTCCACTGCTTGAGATCGTTGATCGCGAACCAGCGGGCGATCGGGGAATCCGTGTTGTTCGGGCCCCGCTCGGCGAGTTGCTCCCGGAGCAGCGTGACCGGAACGTCCATCGCGCCATCGCGGACCGCGATCCGGAACTCCAGCACGCCGGCACCACGAAGCAGTCGCTTGAGATCCTCGGGGTCGTCGAGCCCGGTTCGCTGCGCTTCGAAGGCGGCATAGGTCGAACGAAGTCGCGCGATCTCGGCCTGGAGGTGCGGGAACTCGGTTTCAAGTTCGGCGAACGCGATGGCCCGCTCGCTCGTGGAGGCGTCGAGTTCGCCGTCTTCGCCGCGCTTCTTCGCGATGCCGCTGAGGGCGAGGATGTTGAAGAGTCGATCGTCGCCGAAGGTCTGGGAGAGAATCGTGTTCTCGAGCGTCTCGACCGTGATCTCGGATCGGGCGATTCGATCGAGCAGGCCGTCGACCGTCGTCTCGTCGACCGGATCCGCGGCTTCCGCGACCGTGAGTTCGGCGCGGGCGGTCCGAGCGTCGTTCCATGCCGTCTGGAGCCGGTCGAATTCGGCGCGGCGGGCGTCGGTGCCCCCGAAGCGTTCCGCGGCGTCGCCGGTCTCCAGGGCCGCTTCGAGCTGGCTCGGCCGGATGCGGGAGACGGCGAGCAACTCGTCGAGCGAATCCCGATAAGTCTGCTGCAACGCTCGGACGTCGTCGTTCGGAAGCGGCATCACGACTTCGATGCGGTCGCGACCGACCGGCTGCATCGCGATGTCGAGGATGCCCTGCGGGTTCACCCGCTGCTTCAACACGTCGATGGTCTGTGCCAGCACCTCGTCCGGATCCGAATCGTCCGCGACCTTGACGGAATAGATGAGGCTCACGCCGCCCTGAAGATCCTTGCCGAGCCGGATCTTCGTCTTCGGCGGATAGACCGAGAAGACGCAAACGCCGACGATCAGGCCGATCAGCACGAGAAAGAGAGGAATGTAGTTCTTCATTGGGGAGATCGACGAACGCTGGAAATTGGAGGCTGGATGGACGTGTTCACGATCGGTCGGCGGCATGCCGGCCGATCATTCTGACTCGAGCACCTGCTGCACGGCGTCGCGGCCGAAGGTCATTCGAGTGTTGCTGCTCTCATCGACCTTGAGGACGACGGTATCGGTGTTCAGTTCGACCACGGAACCGATCACCCCACCGATGGTGCGGATGCGGTCGTGCTTCTTGACGCTGCTGAGGAGGGCCTCCCGCTTCTTGCGTTCCTTCCGCTGTCCGAAGACGCTGAAGAGAATCATCACGAGGATGAGCGGTAGGAACATGAAGAGCAGGAAGTCCCCGCCCCCCGGCTCGGCCTGGGCGGCGGCGTTGGGGTCTCCCCCGGCGGCACCGTCGGCGGCGATCGTTCCGGTTCCCTGTCGGCCCAGCGGCGGCGACGCCTGGGCGAAGAGACCGGTGGCGGGCGGGAGGGAGATCGAGAGGTCGGCTTGGTGGGAGGCGATCATGAGGTCGTCGAGCCTTCGGCATCGGGTTCCGGCCCCGCATCGGTAGAGGACGATGCGACCGACGACCCGTCAGCGGCCTTCCGAAGGCCGTCGGGGGCGTCGAGAACCGGCCAACGGCCGGCGAGCGAAGACCAGGAATCATCCCGGATCGCGGCTCGGATGTCCAGCAGCAGCCTTTGGAAGTGGCGGATGTTGTGCAGGCTGCAGAGGATCGGCCCCACCATTTCGCGGGCGAAGAAACAGTGTCGGAGGTAGGCCCGGCTGAATCCCCCGCCGCAGGCCGGGCAGTCGCATTCGGGGTCGATCGGGCCCTCGTCGTCTCGAAATCGGGCGTGGCGAAGCCGGATCGGCCCCTGGGTCGTGAACACCGACGCCATTCGACCGTTCCTGGTCGGCAGGACGCAGTCGAACATGTCGACGCCGGCGGCGACCGCCATCACGATGTCCCGCTCGTAACCGACCCCCATCAGATATCTGGGCCGATCTTCCGGAAGACGGGGGGCGGTGAATTCGACGATTTCACGGATCAGTTCGGGGCCCTCGCCGACCGCCACCCCGCCGATCGCGTATCCGGGCAGGTCGAGGCCGCAGACCCCGTCGATCGACGCCGCGCGTCGGTCGAGATCGGTTCCGCCTTGAACGATGCCGAAAAGCGCCTGCTCGTCCGGTCGCTGGTGGGCCCGGACGCACCGCTCAAGCCAGCGGATGGTGCGTTCGTTGGCGGTCCGAAGCCGCTTCTCCCAGTCCTTCGGAGTCGGGATCCGCGTTCTGGGACTCCCCGATCCGTGGCGGGCGTGGGGCGACGGTGGACAGTCGTCGAAAGCCATGATGATGTCGGCGCCGATCGCGTTCTGGACCGCCATCGAGGACTCGGGGCCGAGATGGACGCGGGCGCCGTCGACGAACGACTTGAAGGTCACCCCGTCCTCGTCGATCGCGTTGATGTCCGACATCGAGAACGCCTGATAGCCGCCGGAATCGGTGAGGATCGGTCCGTCCCAACGCATGAACCGATGACTACCGCCGAATCGTTCGAGCAGTTCGGTCCCCGGCCGGAGCATCAGGTGGTAGGCGTTGTTGAGCAGGATCTCGGCGCCGGTGTCCCGCACCTGCGAGGGCAGGACGCCCTTCATCGCGGCCGCGGTGGCGACGGGCATGAACGCCGGCGTGTTGAAATCACCGTGCGGCGTGGTGACGACGCCGGTCCGCGCCGAATTCGTCGAACAGCGGGACTCGATCTTGAATCGCAGCGGCCCGCTCAACGTCGGGACGCCTCGCGAAGGATCTTCTTCTCCTTCGCGGTGAGACTCTGCAGCCCGTCGGCGTGGATCTTCGCGAGGATCCGGTCGATTTCGACGTCGGACACCTTCGAACCTCCCGAGCCGCGAACCTTGCCCGCTCGATAGGCGGCACCGCTCCGGCTGGTCGGGTCGTACCGGCCGAGGAAGTCGAAGAACCCGTGCAGACTGTGCGGGTGACGGATGAACCAGAAGCCCGCGACCGCCCCGCCGATGTGGGCCGCCTCACCGCCTGCGTTGTCGCTGCCGAAGACCACCGAGAAGAGGGCCAGGCCGACCAGCCCGTACGCCATGGTCGAGAGCCGCATCGGGATCACGAAGAACAGAAGCACCCGCGCATTCGGCATCAGGAACGCCGACGCGATGACCACGCCGAACACGCCCGCGCTCGCCCCCACCAGCGGGAGGCCGGGATCGTTCACGAGCAGCACCGGGAACTCGCGACCGGTCAGTTGCAACGCGGTCCAGCCGGCGAAGTTCAACAGCAGGTAGGCACCGGCACCGGCCATGCCGCAGAGCAGATAGAAGGCGAGATATCGCTTTCGACCGAGGTACTGCTCGACCATGCTCCCGAAGAAGTAGAGCCCGATCATGTTGAACAACAGATGGGTCAGGTTCGCATGCAGGAACTGGAAACTGATGAATCGCCAGAACTCGAACCCCCGCAGACCCCAGAACTCATCGAGCTGGAGCAGCGCCCGCGCCGTCGAGAAGTACCCGTAGGTCCAGATCGGCCCCTTGATCGCCACCTCTTCGAACAACTGCACGGTTCCCTTGCGGGTGTTGCCGTCCTCGTCCCGGATGGTGTAGGTCCCGGTGGCCAGCACCAGGCCGTTCTCGGTGGTCTCGAGCACCGGGAGCGAATAGAAGCCTCGAGGGTTCGCGGGGAGTCCCTTCATCGCCGCGGGCCTGCCGCCGTCGGGGGCGATGGTGAAGACGGGCCAACGGCCTTCCTTGAGCATCGCGAGCGAGGGAAGCTGGAGGGCCGCTCGGTCGACCGGATCGAGCACGGCGCCTTCGGGGAGTCCCGGTGCCATCGAACGGAGCGGCGCGATGGTCGCCGGCAGGAACACGTCGAGCACGAACACCGCGACGCAGATGGTGATCAGCCAGCGGTTGATCGACCACGAGCGCGGGCCGCCACCACCGCCGACACCCGGGCGGAATCGCCCCGGCTCGCCGCCTGGTCTCGCGTAATCTCGGTCGTAGACACCCATAGGGGCTGGATTCTAACCAGCGAACGGATCAGCGGTCGGGATCGTTCCCCTCATCCGCGTCGGATTCGTCACGGCGGCGCCGGGTCGCGGCATCGAGCTCGGCCCGTTCAGCCGGGGTGAGCGACGCCAGACCTTCGGCGTTGATCTTGGCGAGGATTCGATCCATCTCCGCCTCCGACGCATCGACCGCGGCGATCCGCCGTTCATCGTCTTGGCGGACGGACTCCGCATCGGCTTCGGCGGACTGCTGGTCGAGCAGCGCGTCGAGCCGGAGGTCGACCACGTCGGGTGCCCCCCCGCCGACGGCGTCCGCGACCGCTTCCAGGCGTCGATGCTCCCGATGGAGGCATGCGGCCGACAGCAGCGCGACGAGGACGAGCACCGCGTTCAGTCCGAGGATGCCCACGACGGCGAGGAACGCGGTGGTGATCACTCCGACGCGATGCGTGTAGCGACGGCTCCGGGCGTTGCCGACTCGTGGCCGGATCACCGCCTCCAGTATCGAGGCACCGCGAAACGGCGGGGCCGGCAACAGATTGGCACCGCTGACGAGGATCGCGGCGACCCCGAAGAGGTACATCGACTCGAGCCAGGCGGACGTCGCGATCTCCGGGGAGTAGATGCCCGTGAATCCGAACGGATCGGGCGAGGGGGCGACATTCGTCGAGTAGAGGATTCCAGCCATCGCACCCACCGCGAGGACGAGCGTCACGAGCGGACCCGAGACCGAGATCAACAGCGCCGATCGCCAGTCCTCCGGCATCGCGATGGTCTCCATGCCGCCGAGGGGTTGGAGCACCATTTCGGGCATGTCGCCGCCCAGTCGTCGGGCGGTGAGCATCGTCGCGTATTCGTGGATGAAAACGCATCCACACAAGGATGCGAGAAACACCGCCGCCGGAAGCGGCCCGAGCAGGAAACTCGAATCACCCGCGAACCAGCCGGCTCGGAACAGAATGGTCACGACCGTGCCGAGCAACACCGCATGGGCGCGGACCACGGTGCCGCCGAGTCGGAACACCGGCACCGACCAGGTGAGCGGATCGCCGAACCGTGGTGCGGAGGCGAGCCCCTTCAATCCACCGCCCGTCGAGCGACCGCCGTTCATCTTCATTGAAGCCATGCGGCGACTCCCGATCGGTGCGCGTGAAAGAGATGCCACGCCGTGATGCTCTTTCCGTCATCGAGGCTTCCGTCGAGGATCGCGGCGTCGATCGAGGCCGGGGACATCGGAACCACCTCGATCTCCTCGCCCGGCTCGAGTCGACGTGGAACCGGCTCGAGCCCGGTCGCGACGAAGGCGTGCATGCGTTCGTCGCAGAAGCCCGGACTGGTGTAATACGCGCCGATCGAATGAATTCGCCCCGCCCGGCGTCCGACCTCTTCTTCGAGCTCCCGCCCGGCGGCGAGATCCGGGCGTTCCCCGGGTTCGAGCTTCCCCGCGCAGAACTCGAGCAGCATCCGGCCCACCGGCAGGCGTCCTACCCGGATCATCAGAATGGTGCCATCGGCCTCGATGGGGATGATGGTGACCGCCCCGGGGTGCCGGACGATGTCCTTTCGAATCCGCCGCCCCTCGAGCTCGAATTCGCGGCGTTCGACCCGGATGACCGGGCCCTCGTGCGTGATGACCGGCTCGCTGTCGATACCGGCGGGGACCAACCGGTCTCCGGCTCGAAGGTCGTCGTCCATGTCGTGACGCGTTTGCATCTGGCGCTCCTCCGGAGATGATACGTCCATGCCTTCGAACTCCGAGGAATCAATCCCGCCGATCGTCTCCCTTCGTGGGATCAGGAAGGACTTCGACGGCCGTCCCGTGCTCCGGGGACTGGATCTCGACGTCGAAACCGGGCGTTCCCTGGTCATCATGGGGCCGAGCGGGTGTGGCAAGAGCGTTCTCTTGAAGCACATCGTCGGGTTGCTCCGCCCGGATTCGGGCGAGGTTTGTTTCCATGGCGAACGCATCGAAGCGATGAAGGAACGCGGACTCCGCCCCATCCGGCGGCGGATCGGATTTCTCTTTCAGGGGGCGGCACTCTTCGACTCGATGACCGTCCGCGACAACGTCGCCTTCCCGCTGCTCGAGACCGGGCAGGCGGGGCCGGACCTCGAGGAGCGGGTGCGGGAGACGCTCGACCGGGTCGGGCTCGCCGACACCCTCGACAAGATGCCCTCGGAGCTTTCCGGCGGCATGCGGAAGCGCGTGGGCCTCGCTCGGGCGATCGTGCTCGAGCCGGAAATGGTGCTGTACGACGAGCCGACGACCGGCCTCGATCCCATTCGCGCAAACGTGATCAACGACCTGATCGTCCGGCTTCAGCGCGAACTCAACATCACCAGCGTCGTCGTGACGCACGACCTCGACTCGGCCTTCCAGGTGGCGGACCGGATGGTGTTGCTTCACGAGGGCCGGGTTCGGATGGACGGCACGCCGGACGAGATGCGCCACACCACCGATCCGGTGGCCAGAGCCTTCCTCGAGGGGCGTGAGATGGTCGAGGGATCCTCGGACGATTCCGGCGCCGTCGTGCAGGGATCTCCGGAACCTGAGACACTGCCATCATGAAGGACAGGTACAGAGACGCCATCATCGGCCTGGCGGCCATCGCCGGAGTCGCCGCCTGCGTGACGATGCTGCTGGCCTTCGGCTCGCTTCGGGAGATGACCCGCAACTCCTACGAGATCACCGTCCGACTCAATCGGGCCGGCGGGCTTCGCTACGGAAGTCAGGTGACCCTCGACGGTGTTCCCATCGGGGTCGTGGAAAGCGTCGCGCTCGAGATGGAGGCGTTGCGACCGGTCCGGCTCGAGTGTCGCCTCGACGAATGGGTCCGGATTCCCGTCGATCATCTGGTGCAGGTGGAGACCGCGCTCATCGGCGGCGGAACCAGGTTGGCCGTGATGTCGTTGGATCCCGTTCAGGGCCGCGCGATCTTCGATCCATCCTCGGTTCCAGTGCTCACTGGCGAGTTCCTGTCGCTCGACGAGACGCTGGTGAAGGCCCTCGATTCGAAGATGCTCCCGGTCACCGAGAGCTTCCGGGAGGTCGGGACCCTCGCCGGAATCTACGGCGACCTCGGCCAGCGAATCAACGAGATGATGGCGGCGGACGCGGAGGATGAAGCCGGGCTCGCCGCTTCGGTGGTGCGGATCAACCGAACCCTCGCGGAGGCGGAACGTGCGTTCCAGGCCGCGGGCGACTGGCTCGCCGACGAGCAGCTGCAGGAGGACGCCCGACAGGCGGTCTTCAAGGCCAATCTCTTCATCGAGCGGGCGTCGACCGCCGCGGTCGCCGCGGGCGAACTGGCGACCGACCTGGGACGCGAGGCACCGGCACTGCTCGCCCGACTGGGATCGACGGCGGACTCCGTCGATCGAACCCTCGACGAGGTTCGTGGCGTTCTTCGCCAGATGGGCGAAGGAGAAGGCACGATCGGAAGATTGCTGCAGGATCCCGCGCTCTACGAGGATCTCGACGATGCGGCCCGTCGACTCGACGTCACCCTCGCGACCCTCCAGAGCCTGATCGAGGCGGTCAAGGCGGAAGGCGTCAAGATCGAGTTCTAGCGGACGTCGCCTTCGCACGTCGAGCAGCCGGTTCGTCGGTTCGTGATCATCCCGTGCACGGGATGGATCCGGCCTTCCGCGGGCACCGTGAAAATCACCTTCCGATTCCGGGGGATGCGATCGCCGGCATGCGATGCCGGCCCCCGCGCGGGGCCGGATCGACGTTCTCGGCCGAGCGGGACGCGGTCACCGAACGGGTCGGATGAAACACCTGATCGTCATGACGAAGCAGCCATGAAGAAGTAGCCATGAAGAAGCAGCCATGAAGAACGACGGGACCGCGGCGATCACCGCGGTCCCGTCGTTCATCTGTCGTGCTGCGATCCGTCGAACGTCCGAGCGATCACTCGTCGGTGATGACCGAGACTTCGACGCGTCGGCTCTTCGACTTCGAGCCGAGCGGGACGTCCGGACCGAAGGTCGCGTAGCTGATCGAATCGTCGTCGAAGCCCTGGGCGTCGAGGAATCGTCCGACCGCGTAGGCCCGCTCGAAGCCGAGGTGGTAGTTCGACTTGAATCCCGACTTCTTGATCGGATCGGTGTCGGTGAATCCGGTGATCCGGACCTTCGCGTTCGGGAAGGACTTGCGGACTTCCGAGGCGATGTTCTTGAGCGTGGACTTCGCCGCGTTCTTGAGCGACGTGCGTCCCGAATCGAAGAGGACGTCGCCGTCGATCCGGACGATCATCTCGCCGCCGGACTGGAACACTTCGACGCCGGGACCGAAGGCGTTGGCGACGGGCTGCGCGGCGCTTTCCTCCGCGAGCGAATTCGCCTCGCCGAGTTCGTACTCGAGCTGCCGGCTCCGGGCTTCCGCGTCGTCGAGGTTCTTCTGGGTGCTGGCGAGGTTGTCGCGGAGTTCGCGGTTCTCGTCGAGCAGCGCCTGCTGGTTGGTCTTGTTGCCCGTGTCGCAGCCGGCCATCGAAGCGGCGGCGGCGAGCACGCCGATGAGGAGAAGTCGTCCGTGCATGTCGTTGAATCCTTCCGTGTTCACCTTCGGGATACGACGCCGAAGGGTCTTCCTTGACTCGGGGGGGCTTCCGCGGCCCCTTTGGAATCACAATCCGAGGGAATCCGGGTCTTTTCGGATTCCGGGCCGAGTGTATCGCGGCTCGGTCAGTTCGGGGGCTGAAGCAGCATTCGCTGCAGTTCGTCCACAAAGGGACGTGCGACCATCACCAGCACCGTGGCGGCGGCAAGGTGCGGTCCATACGGGAGTTCCCGCGTCGAACGCCCCCGAAGCGTCGCCACGAACCGGGTCACCGCGATCCAGGCCAGTGCGATGAACGGCGCGAGGAAGAAGATCCGGATCGGGTCGATCCAGCCCAGGGCCGCGCCGATCCCCGCGAGGAGATGCACGTCGCCCATCCCCATCGCCTCCCGGCCGAAGGCGAGGGTTCCGAGGATTCTGATCGCCCAGACCAGCCCCCCACCGATGAACCAGCCGAAGACCGACGCGCCGAGGACTTCGAGGAGATGCGGCGGGGTGCCGTCCGACTGCAGGAGGGTGTGGATCCCCCATCCGAGGAGCCCCCCGAACAGGATCGGGAGCAGGAAGAGGACCTCGACGCCCATTTCACGACGCCCATGCGGATACTCCGCGAGCACGTCCCCCTCCGGCACGAAGTCCTCGTAGTCGGCGAAACTCCGGCGAATCCGACCGGTGCGGAGCAGGAAACAGGCGATCAACGTCCCCCCCGCGGCCCCGAGCGCGATCCAGATCACCGGCCAGCTCGCCAACGGAAGCGGAAACGACGCCATGTCCGTCGACGGCGACGAGAGGATCGCCTGAAGCCCCCAGCCGGCGAACGCCGCGATCGTCATCGCGGTCGTGATCCCGGCCGGGATCAGGAACGTACGGGCGTCGACCACGGTGGCGGCGACCAAAGCGCTGAGCAGTGCGACCATCACGCCATAGGCCGGCCAGGCGGTTCCGAAGCGGGAAAGCGTCCACCAGTCACCACCGATCTCGGCGACCCAGGAACCACGGGGCGGCCAGAAGAGGACGAAGTAGACCGCCGCGAAGAGGCCCCCCATCAGCAGTTCGACGAGCGGATACTGGATGCTGATCCGTCCTCGACATCGCCGACATCGACCAAGAAGCAGGAGCCAGCCGACGATCGGAAGATTCTCTCGCCACGTGAGTCGCCAACCGCATCGCGGGCAGCGGCTGGGTGGACTGACCACGCTCCGGCCCGCCGGCAGGCGGTAGACCACGACGTTCAGGAAGCTGCCGACCGAAGCACCGAACGCGAAGAGGAAGATCGCCGTCGCGATCCGTGGCGACCAGATCACGAGCCAGTCCGGCAGCGTGCCCACGACGCCGAGGAACGTCATCGGTGACGCCTTTCGAGGCGTTCGCGGTTTCCGGCGGATCGACTCATCGAATCAGGCGTCCTCGCCCGCGTCCGACGCATCGGCGTCGAGCTCGACCTCCGCGATCTCCGTCGCGGCCGCATCGAGAATGGACCGACATCGCGTGAGCAGCGTCCGGCCGCGGCCGTAGGCTTCGAGGCTCTCCTCGAGGGGGATGTCGCCCTCCTCGAGTCGATCGATGATCGATTCGAGTTCCGACGCGGCCTCCTCGAAGCGGAGTGGTTCGCTGGAATCGTCCTCGGCCTGCTTGCGGGTCTTTTTCGCCATGGTCGGACTCTATCAGGCCCCGGGATCGGAACCCGAATCGCCGCGGACGCGATCGACGGTCGCGTCGAACTCGCCCCGGGCGAGCCGGGTGGTGACGGTGACGCCCGTCTCGAGCCGGGAGGCGTCCCGGACCGGACGCCCCTTGGGATCGAGCGTGAGGGAGTACCCCCGATCGAGGACCTGTTCGGGCCCGACCGATCGAAGTCGTCGGGCCGCGTGCTCCACGAGGGTGCGGTGGCGTTCGAGCCGCGTCGTCATGGCGCGATGAAGCCGATGGGCGGCGGCTTCGATCCGGCTCGTCGCCATCGCGGCTCGATTCCGTGGACTGGAGGCGGTGAGTCGTGACTCCGATCGATTGATCCGGGTCGTCGAGGCGGCCAGTCGAGCTCGAACCGCGAGCTCGAGTCGGTCCTCGAGCGTCTTCACCCGCCGAAGGTGCGGATCGACCAGGCGTTCCGGGCGTCGAAGCAGTTCGTGGCGGGCGGATGCGGCGAGCCTCGCATCAGCGCGTTCGAGCCGTCCCTCGACGAGCATCCGGAGGCGTCCCAGTCGCGCGTCGAGCACCCCGCGATGCTCCCGGGCGTCCGGCACCAGCTGCATCGCGGCCTGCGTCGGCGTCGATGCCCGGGCGTCCGCGGCCAGTTCGGCGATGGAGGTGTCGGTCTCGTGTCCGATCGCGGCGATCAAGGGGACGGGAGGCGGGCCCCCTCGTTGGTGTCGTTCGATCGCCCGTCGCCGCGAGTGATGGATGGCATCGGCCACCTCGCGTTCGTTGAAGCACCAGAGATCCTCGATGCTCCCCCCGCCCCGGGTCAGCACGATCGCGTCCACGCCGAGGGCGGCGGCCTGGTCGCGGGCGGCGTGAATCGCCTGCGCGATCCGGGGGGTCGCGGGCGCTCCCTGCACCGGAACGTGATGCATCAGCACCTCGAATCCGGGCCATCGCTGTCGAGCGGTCGCCTCGACGTCGCGACGGGCGGCCCCGTCCCGGCTGGTGATCATGAGCAGGCGCCGAGGGAACTCCGGCATCGGAAGCCGGGCCGCCGGATCGAAGTACCCGGCCTCCGCGAGCGTCGATTTGAGTCGCTCGAATCGTTGATGGAGGTCGCCCTCGCCTTCGGCCCGCAGCCGACTCACGATGAGCGAGAGCCGACCGCCTCGGTCCCAGTATTCGAGTCGGCCCGTGGCGACGACCATCCGCCCGAGTTCCGGTGTCGCGCATTCGCGGTCGAGCCGTCGCCGCTGCGAGAAGAAGGAGCAGCTGATCTGCGCGTCGGTGCCGTCCTTCAGCGTGAAGTACCAGTGGTCGGCGAGCCGGGGGGAGCCGACCTCGCCGAGGATGCTGATCTCCCGACCGCCGTCGATCTCCTTCAGCGATCGGTTGAGCAGCGTCACCGCCTCGCGGACCGAGTACGGCCGGGGCGTCGATGGTTCGGCGGGCGACGCGGGCGCCTCGGTGTCGTTCCCCGCGGACTGCACGAACAGCATCGCGTCGTTGATCGATCGTCGGTTCTTCGGGGGTCTGGGTGCCACGGACGTATGCTACGTCTCCGAACCGAGCCGCACCGGATCCCGAGATGACCGACGTTCCAGCGATCAAGATCGACGACCCGATCGAAGCCGTTCCCGGCGTGGGCCCGAGGACCGGGGCGATCCTGCAGCGACTCACCATCGGCACGGTCGGTGATCTCCTCGATCACGTTCCGATCCGCTACGAACAGGAGCATGCCGAGGCCTCGATCGCCGAGGTGGACGCCTCCATCCCGGACGAGGACGGAACGACCGCGAACGTCGCGGTCCGTGGGGAGATCGCGGCGATCAAGGTTCCACCCGGGCGGCGTCCGAGGATCGAGGCGACCCTCGAGGACGACTCCGGCCGGATCCAACTGGTGTGGTTCAACGCGCCCTGGCTCCGGAACAAGCTCCGGCCCGGCATGGCGGTGGTCGCCGAGGGCCGGGCCAAGCGGTATCGCGGTTATCTCCAGCTCGCGAATCCCCAGTGGCGGACGGTCGACGACGCCGAGGATCTTCCCGCCCGGGATGCCCGCCTTCGGCCGGTCTACGCCGCGAGCGAGGATCTCCCCAGCCGACGGATCGAGGAGTTCGTCGAACGGATCCTCGAACCGGTCACCATGGCGATGGAGGATCCACTGCCGGAGCGATTCCGGCATGCGCGGGCCCTCCGGCCCCTCGGCGAGGCGTATCGAGCCATCCACCGGCCCGACTCCCGCCGCGATGCCGCCGACGGTCGCCGGCGCCTCGCCTACGACGAGCTCTTCCTGCTCCAGCTCGGCGTCATGATGAAACGTCGACATCTCCGGTCGACCCTCACCGCGGCCGCCCTCGAGACCACGCCGGACATCCAGACTCGGATCCGCGATCGATTCCCCTTCGACCTGACGCCGGACCAGGTCCGGGTGTGTGGAGAGATCGGCAACGACCTCGCCCGGAGCATTCCCACCAACCGGTTGCTTCAGGGAGACGTCGGCGCCGGCAAGACCGCGGTCGCGGTCCACGCGATGCTGCTCGCCGCGGCCCATGGTCACCAGGCGGCCCTGATGGCGCCGACCTCGATCCTCGCGGAACAGCACCACGCCTCGATCGGACGGATGCTCGAAGGCGCGTCGCTCGAGATCGGACTGTTGACCGGCTCGACGCCGCCCGCCGAGAAGCGGCCGCTGCTCGAACGCATCGCCGATGGGAGTCAGCGGCTGCTGGTCGGGACCCACGCCCTGCTGTCGGAGAAGACCGAGTTCGCGGATCTCGCCCTGGTGATCATCGACGAGCAGCATCGCTTCGGGGTCGAACAGCGGTCGCGACTCCGTCGGCCCAATCGAGACGGCCGGGTTCCCCACGTCCTCGTCATGACCGCGACGCCGATTCCCCGGACGCTCTCGCTCACGGTCTTCGGTGACCTCGACGTCTCGGCGATCCGGGAGCTGCCGCCGGGACGATCACCCACCGTCACCCGGGTGGTCACGCCGAGCAAGGCCCCGGACGTCTACGGATTCCTCGCCGATCGCGTCGCGGCGGGCGAACAGGGTTTCGTGGTGGTGCCCGCGGTCGAGGAATCCGACGCCGGCCTCGCGGACGTCGAGAATCATCGGGCGATGCTTGAAGCGGGACCGCTCGCGGGACTTCGTCTCGCGGGCGTCCACGGACGGATGAAGCCCGCCGAACGGGAAGCGGTGATGAGCCGGTTTCGGGCCGGGGAGATCGACGTCCTCGTGGCCACGGTCGTCATCGAGGTGGGCGTCGACGTCCCGAACGCGACGGTGATGGTGATCGAGCATGCGGAGCGGTTCGGCCTCGCCCAGCTTCATCAGCTCCGGGGTCGGGTCGGCCGGGGGTCCGCCCGCGGCGTCTGCGCCCTGATCGGCGAGCCGACGACCGAAGAGGGACGCCGTCGCCTCGAGGCGATCGCCTCGACGGACGACGGATTCGAGATCGCGGAACTCGACCTCGGGATCCGCGGTCCGGGCGAGCTCTTCGGCGCTCGTCAATCCGGACTTCCCCCCTTCCGCGTCGCGGATCTGCTCGCCGATCTCGATCTCCTGCGCGTCGCGCGGGAGGACGCCTCGAGCTGGATCGAAGAGGATCCACGGTTGCTGGGGCCCGATGCGGTGACCCTCCGGCGGCAGCTGCTCGACCGATACGGCGCGACCCTCGGACTCGGCGACGTCGGCTGAGGGGCGCGGCGACGTAGGATGTCCGCATGAGCAGCAACGAGGACATCGGGTCCATCTTCGAGGAGATGGCGACGCTTCTGGAACTCACCGGGGCCAACGGGTTCCGCGTGAACGCCCACACCAAGGTGGCCCGGGTCGTCGAGGGGCTTTCTTCGGATCTCGCCGAGGTCGCCCGCGGCGAGAAGGCCCTGGCCGAACTCCAGAAGATCGACGGCATCGGCAAATCGAGCGCCGAGAAGATCGTCGCATTCGTGGCGACCGGGACGGTGCCCGAACTCGAGGACCTGCGGTCCGAGGTGCCCGACGGGCTGCGGACGGTGATGCAGGTGCCGGGCCTCGGACCCAAGACCGTCCGCCGGTTCTGGCAGGAGGCGTCGGTGGAATCACTGGCGGATCTCGAGGCCGCCCTCGACGACGGGCGACTCGAAGCCCTGCCGCGGATGGGCCGCAAGACGCTCGACAACATCCGGGCGTCGATCGCCTTCATGAAGTCGGCGGGCGACCGCCGTCGGCTGGGCGACGCGATGCCGCTCGCGGAACGCGTGGTGGCGGTGATGGAGGCGGTGCCGGGCATGCGTCGCGTGGCCTGGGCGGGAAGCCTTCGGCGCGGGCAGGAGACGATCGGCGACGTCGACATCCTCGTCAGCACGGACGATCCCGAGGCGGCGAGCACCGCGTTCCGGGAACAACCCGGCGTGAGCCGGGTGCTCGTCGCGGGCGAGACCAAGTCCTCCGTCCGGCTGGAAGAGGGAATCCAGGTCGATCTCCGGGTGGTGCCCGAGGAGGTCTGGGGTGCGACGCTGATGTATTTCACCGGCAGCAAGGATCACAACGTGGCGCTTCGGGAACGGGCGATCGCCCGGGGCCTGCGGCTCAACGAATACGGGCTGTTCCCCGAGGACGACGAGGCGACGCCGCCCCAGCAGCGCGGAATCGCCCCGGTGGCGGCCTCGACCGAGGCCGAGATCTACGAAGCGCTCGAACTCCCCTGGATTCCGCCGGAACTCCGGGTGGATCGCGACGAATTCGACCGACCGATTCCGGGCGATCTGGTCACGGTCGAGGCGATCCGGGCCGAACTCCACAGTCACACCACCGCGAGCGACGGCAAGCTCTCGATCGACGAACTCGCCGCCGCGGCGATGGCCGGGGGTCGTGAGATCCTGGCGATCACCGATCACTCCCGATCCAGCGCCCAGGCCAACGGCCTCGACGTCGATCGGCTCCGTCGCCACGCGGACGCGATTCGCGAGGCCGATGCGCGGATCGACGGCATCCGTCTGCTCGCGGGCAGCGAGGTCGACATCCACGCCGACGGTTCGCTCGACTACGAGGACGACGTCCTCGCGATGCTCGACGTGGTGGTCGCGAGCCCGCATGCGTCGCTCCGGCAGGAGCCCGCGGTCGCCACCGCCCGCCTCTGCGCCGCCGCCCGACATCCGCTGGTCTCGATCATCGGTCACCCGACCGGACGAATCATCGGAAGTCGCAAGGGGCTCGAGCCCGACATCGAAGCGGTCATCGCCGCCGCCATCGAGGGTGGAACGGCCCTCGAGATCAACTCGAATCCACTGCGGCTGGATCTCCGCGACATCCACGTCCGGGCCGCGGTCGAGGCCGGTTGCCTGATCTCGATCAACACCGACGCACACCGCGCGGAGCATCTGGAATTCATCCGGTACGGCGTGCTGACCGGTCGGCGCGGCCGGCTCGAGGCCGAGGGCTGCATCAACACGTGGGCGCCGGACCGGCTGCTCGCGTGGCTCGCCCGGAATCGCTGAGGCGACGAACGGACGGCGACGCGTGCGACGCCGACCGTTCGCCGCGTGGCGGAGTCATCCCTTCGAGTTCTTCGCGTTCCGGGTCCCCTGCTTGGTGACCTCGGCCTCGCCGCTCCACGCATCGAGGCTCTGCGCGGTGTTCACGAGGTTGAGCTGGAAGACGAAGCTGGACTGCTTGGTGGAGCCCGCGGACGTCCGGATCTCGAGGATCTTGCCGTTGATCACGAAGTAGGGAAGCCGCGGGGCATCGTCGCCCGCCTTGAAGTCCTCGTAGTCGGCGACCTCGTTCGCCCGGGCGTCGCTGCTGGCGAACGCCACCTTGCCGGACTGCTGCAACGCGATCTTGATCTTCTGGGTGAGCAGGTCGGTGTCGATCCGCTGGGTGGTGTCGTTGATGACCCGGGTGACCTCGACCCGGGCGGGCTTGACCGGCGCGGTGTCGAGTGCGCCACTGGCGAAGAGCTGCTGGAGGACCTGGTCGGCGGCGTTCGACCAGTCCTGGACGTCGATCTGGTCGATCGAGACGATCTTGTCGCGATCATCCGTGACCACCCGGGCGTTCTGCTGGCAGCCGACGCCGCCGAAGGCGCCGATGGCGAGGGCGATGACGAGCGAGGAACTGGAGAGGACGTGATTCATGGTTGGCTCCGAAGCCGGTTCAGTCGGCGTTGGTGAGAGTCAGGCGGAAATCGGCGGCGCGGGGATCGGTCGCGGTGGCGGTGATCGTGACGAACGCGCCGGCGGGCACCTGTTCCTGACGGAATCCGGTGGTCGGTCCGAAGAGCATCCGGCCTTCGGCGTCGAGGAACTCGAACTTGTAGTCGAAACGGGTGTCGAACGGCAGGGTGTTCTCCACCTCGACGTCGATTCGCAGGAGATCGTCGCTCACCGCCGTCTCCCGGACCACGCGAATGTCCGCATGGGTCGACAGCCAGCCGTCCTTTCGGATCCGCTGGTTCGAGGTGACGGTGTTCGCGTAGCACCCGCAGAGCATCAGGACCGCGAGGACGGTCAGCAGGCGTGGCGTGGATTTCATCGGAAGGATCCTTTCAACGGAGGAACGGGGGCGATGGGATGGCCGGCCGCGAGCGACGCGGGCTCGCCCGTGAGTGTGAAGGAATGGGTGATGGCGGGACCACCGGCGCGAACGCTTCGAACCACGACCATGGCGTCGCGATCCGCGGGGACGTCGACTTCGTGGGTGCCCGCCTCACCGTCGATCACGACCCGCCCGTCGGCGGGCGTCGGGATTCTCGCCACGGCGTAGTACCGGGGCAGCGTGCGCCAGGTTCGAAGGTCCGCGATGGTCGTGGCGTATCCGTACACGTTGGTCGCCACCATCGTGGCCAGCAGCGCCCAGCCGTTGTCGCTCTGTTTCGCGGCGAGGTTCGCCGCGAGCGAGGCGGCGGCCTTCGCGACCGCCGAGGCGATCGCCCGGCCGGTGATCAGCGGCAGCTGGGCCTGGAACTCGTGGGCGACGACGCTGCCCATGTCGCAGACCACCGCGGTTTCCGCCGTCGCGTCGCCGCCGCGAATCCGGACGCCGGTGGCCGCCCCATCGACCTGCACGAGTTTCGGCAGGGCGATGCCGATGAATGGCATCTCCGGGATGAACGCGGGGATTCGGAAGGCGACCTCCTCGCGCCGGGGCGCGAAGCCGCTCTCGAGCACCACCCACGTCTGGGGGGAACGGACGCCGGACTCGATCAAGGCGAGATCCGAGTCGACCGCGGCGTTGCCGCCGAGGGTCCCCCGCACCCGCCGAAGAAGATCGATCGATCGATTGCGATCGCCCGCGCCGCCGCCGTCGACGTGGAGCAGCACCGCGGTGAGCCAGTCCGTGAAGGGGTTGGTCCACCCCGCATAGGGCTTGAAACGAGCCTCGAGATCCCCGTAGGCGGCATCGAAGCCCGATTGAAAATCCGGGTCGTCGCGGATCCGCGCGAGATCGTCGTGCTCCTGCTCCATCTGCGACCGGGCCGCCTCGATCTGATCCGCGAATCTGGATTCCGCGTCCTCCTGCGCGAACTGAGCCCGCTTGAGTTCGACCCGCGCCGAGTCCGGATCGCCCGACGCGAGGGCATCGAGGGCTCGAAGCGTCGCGCACATCACGCGGTCGTACGACGTCCCGACGTAGTCGAGCGCGCGTTCGTTCACCGCGACCGCGGCGAGCGTGTCGACGAAGGTCGGCGACCCGGGGTCCGCGGTCCGCTTCATCGTGTCCCAGGCCCGGCCGAGCGTCGCGTCGCTCGCCTCGTGGCGACCGGCGATCCGCTGGACGGTTCCCAGTTCGAGCGCGTCGATGATCTCGTTGCGATCGGTGTCGTCACCCGCCACCCGCGCGGCCGACTCCACCGCGGCGTCCCACCGGCCGGCCTGGAGATCCGCGAGGTAGCCGCTCGCGCGATCGTTGTGATTCGCGCAGCCGGCGAAGCCGCCGAACGCGGCGATCACCGCGAATCGGACGCCGGCGTCGCGAATCCGTCGTGTCGATCGGCCTCGACTCACCAGCGGTTCCAGAAGGAGTTCCACTGCTCGATCACCGGCGCCTGGTCCGTGTCGACCCGGATCGATTCGTCACGTCGCTGGTCGATCCGGAATCCGCTCTGTCGCAGGAACTGGGCGAAACCGCGGATCCGCGCGACCTCGGCCGCGGTGAGTGCGGCGTCCCGCTTCAATCCCTCGAAGATCGTGGCGTTCTCGACCCATCGCCGTCGCTCCTCGTCGTCGAGCCGGAGCCCGACCGAGATCCGCTGCGGGGCCGATTCGGTCCCCTGCAGGACCATGATGGAACGACTCCACGCTTCGGCCCCGTTCCGGGTGATGGTCATGCGATGCGGGCCGCGTTCCGCCGCGATTCCGCAAGGGGTCGTGCAGACGACGAAGCCGTCCAGCGCGACCTCCGCGCCACCCACCAGGACCGGAAGATCGGTCCCCGTGATCCGCCAGCCGTCGTCGCCGTCCGGGACGATCTCGGGAACGCTGAGCCCCTCGATGATGACGTCGACCTTGAGGAAGCCGAGGTCGGGCCCCGCGGCGTCGCCGCCGCCGAACATCTGGCCTGCGTCCGCACGCAACTGGCTCGCGATGGTCCGGGATGCTTCGGTGTACAGCCGGCCCGCGAGGTCCTCGTCGACTTCGACCCGCGCAGCACCGCCCCCGTCGGAGGCCATCGAGCCCGCGCGAACGGTGAAGTAGTCCCCCGCCTCGGCGGCCCCGGTCCCGCTCGAAAGCAGTCGCCAGCCACCGCGGAGCACCGTCTCCCGCATGCTGGTTCGCCGGCCGTTGACCTCGACGCGGCGAATCTGCTGATCCATGGTCGCGAGGTCGACGAGCATCACCGAACGCGCTCCCACCGCCGCGGCGATGCGGACGATGGAGGCGTCGGATTCGATCGCGGCGTCGGCCTCGCCGGGCCGGATCGATTCGACCAGATCCGCGGGTCGGACCGCCGCCACGCCTTCCGCGGCGAGGGCGCCGCCGATGTTGGCGGCGAGGGCCGTCGCGGTGTTCGCAGGCAGCCCCTCGACGTCCCCGCGCACCACGATCGCGACCGGCCCCAGCGACGCGAGTCCTGCAGGCCTGCCGGATCCGCGGCCGGCGTCGCCACGGGCGTCGTCGTCGGTTCCCTTCGCTGCGGGCCGCGTTCCGGCGGCGGCATAGTCCGCGGGTGGTGACCATCCCTCCGGGGCGGGTCGGATGACGTCTCCCTTGCCGGCATCACCGGCGGTGAGCCGGGCGCGGGAGAAGCGCGGGCCGACGTTCGACACCACCACCGCGCCGCGTTCGGTCTCGTCGTATCCAAGCGTCTCGCCGGTGTCCGGATCGACCAGCGGTTCCCCGCGGGAGGAGACGATCCAGGTGGAACCGTTCTCGACGCAGCCGCCGTCCCCGCGATTGAACGTGACCACGCCGTTGCCGATCGCCAGCACGCTCGCGGGATAGGCGGTGTCGAGCACCCGGCAGGTGACCAGCGCCGAAGCCTCCGCGGCCATCTCACCGATCAGCCGGTTCGTGGCGTCTCCACCCTTGGGCAAGGCCCGATCGTTCTCGTCGGCCGCGTTCGTTCGTTCGATGGAGACCGATGCGGTCTCGCCGACGACGCCGGTCGTGGTGTCGAGAATCTCCACCGAGAGGCCCAGTCGGATCGTTCGTCGCTCGATCGTCCGTTCGATGCCCTCGAATCGGCGGGTCCGCGTCATGTCCTCGAAATCGACGATCCGGGGCACCGCGAGCCACCGGACGCCGGCGACCCGCAGGGCGCGGGCGCTCGACGGATCGTCGGCATCGATGAACCCCGATGCGGCGAGGCTCTGTTCGGCCAGGACGGTGTCGAGCTGGGAGCGGGTCACCATCGTGAATTTCCGGGTCGCCGCGAGGTCGGTGGCGAGTCGGGCCTCGATCGCCTCCTGCAGTCGCGCGAGGGTGACGGCACGGCCTTCGGCCTCCGCGGCCACCTCGGTCGCCGCCGCGATGTCGACGGGGCCGACCGCGAGGGAATCGGGGCGATTCGCCGCGCCGTTTCCAAGACCGGTCTGAGCGGTGGCGGCGGAGCAGGTCGCCGCCACCAGCGTGGTGAGCAGGATGCGTGACCAGCGATTGCGGATCCCGGCGAGGACGTGATTCGGCATGAGGACCTCCAGAGGTGCCGGACGCGGGATGCGCCGGCGAGGGCATGTTCGGCGTCCGGCGACGTCGGGTCAACCATTCGTCCGTATATACTCCGCGGTTCGTCCGGATCGGACGCTGGTCGTTTCTTCGCGTCCAAAACGCCCTTCCATCCGCCCGCTCCCTTCATCCCCCCTCGCGACACATCGATGCTCGACGCTCTTTCCGACCGATTCAACGCCGCGTTCAGAGGCCTCTCCGGACGTGGTCGGATCTCCGAAGCCAATGTTCGAGAGGCGATGCAGGAGGTCCGCACCGCCCTGCTGGAGGCGGACGTCCACCTCGACGTGGTGAAGTCGTTCTGCAAGGACGTGATCGACGACGCGGTGGGCTCGGAGGTGATCCAGAGCCTCAAGCCGGGTCAGCAGATGATCGAGATCGTCAACCGGCGACTCGTGGACCTGATGGGGCCCGTCGACTCGCACCTGATGCTGGTCGAACCCGGACCGACCGTCTTCATGATGTGCGGTCTCCAGGGCAGCGGAAAGACGACGACCTGCGGCAAGCTCGCGGCCCTGCTCAAGAAGCGCGGCAAGCGGGTGCTGGTGGTGGCCGCCGACCTGCAGCGTCCCGCGGCGGTCGAGCAGCTTCGGATCACGGTCGAAGGCGTCGAAGCGTCCGCTCCGGGATCGGGCGAGGTCGCGTTCCACGGCGAACCGGAGAAGTGCGCCGAGTACGGCAAGGCGGTCGGTGCCGCGGTGGGCGTCTGCCGGCGTGGCGTCGAGCGCGGCCGCAAGGAGAAGTACGACGCGGTGATCCTCGACACCGCCGGACGACTCCACGTCAACGACGAACTGATGAAGGAGCTCGAGGCGGTCAACAAGACCCTCACGCCCCATCAGGTCCTCCTCATCGTCGATGCGATGACCGGGCAGGACGCGGTGAACAGCGCCAAGGCGTTCCACGAGCGACTCGCGGTCGACGGGGTCATCCTCACCAAGTTCGACTCCGACACCCGCGGCGGCGCCGCGATCTCGGTCAAGCACGTCACCGGGGCCCCGATCAAGTTCATCGGCATCGGTGAGAAGTTCGACGCGCTCGAGGAGTTCCATCCCGAACGGATCGCCGGCCGGATCCTCGGCATGGGCGACGTGGTGAGCCTGGTCGAGAAGGCGCGGGACGAAGTCGACGAGGCGGAAGCCGAGAAGATGGCCGAGAAGCTCTCCAAGGGGCAGCTCGACATGAACGACTTCCTCAAGCAGATGCGCACGCTTCGACGCATGGGCCCGATGAAGCAGCTGCTCGGAATGCTTCCCGGCGTCGGTTCCGCGCTCAAGAACGTGGACATCGACGATGCGCAGTTCGACCGCCTCGAGGGCATGGTCAATTCCATGACCGCCTCGGAGCGGGAGGACGTGAAGCTCCTCGGCAAGAGTCGGAATCGCCGCATCGCCCGCGGCAGCGGCACCCAGCCCAACGAGGTCGGCCGGCTGGTCAAGCAGTTCGAGATGGTTCAGAAGATGACCCAGCAGGTCTCGGGCATGGGAATGAAGGGCAAGCTGAGCGCCGCCCGGGAGATGGCCGGTGCGGGCGGCATGCCCGGCATGGGTGGCATGCCCGGTCTCGGCGGCAAGGGATCGACCAAGACCCTCGGCGTGAAGCAGGGCTACAAGCAGCGGAAGAAGGGCAAGCGACGCTGAGTCGCGATCGCGTGATCACCGCGTCGGCCGGTGTCCGCCGAGCGACCGGCCGATTCCGGTTCGCTCGTCGCCCGCCCGCTCGACCGAGGCCTCACGATCTTCCGACCGGGAACGGATCGACGGCGCGACCTTTTCGCCACGCCTCGATCCTCGGCATGACGATCTCCGAGATGAGGATCTTCACGCAGGCCGCGGCCGGGACCGCGAGCAGCATGCCGTAGATTCCGGCGAGCGTTCCTCCCGCCAGCACCGCCACCACGATCGCCACGGGGTTCAGATTCGTGACCTTGCCCTGTATCAACGGCGTGAGCACCCAGTCGTCGAGCGTCTGGCCGACCATGTAGACCGCGGTGGGCCAGACGAGGATCCCCCACCAGACCATCCGTTCGGACTCCGGCAGCGAGAACTGGTCGACCGCGAGCAGCGTGACCGCGACCGGAACGCCGATGACCGAGAGGTAGGGAACGGCGCAGAAGACGCCGACGAGCAGGCCGAGGGCGAGGGAGTACGGGACCCCGACGATGAGCCAGCCGATCGCGAAGATCGTGCCGAGGATCGCGCTGATCACGAGCCGTCCGCGGACGAATCCCGCCACGGCGCGATCCATCTCCTTGATCAGGTGCACGATCCGGTCTCGATTGTGATCGGGAATGAAGTCCTCGCCGAATTCCAGCACCTTCGGATAGGCGGTCGCGAAGTAGAAGAAGTAGAACGGCACGAGGAACACCAGAAGCCCGAGTTCGATCGACCCGAGCACCAGGCCCCACACCTGTTTCGCACCCGCACCGACGACGCCGAGGGCCGAGACCCCGAGCGTCTTCGCGCGATCACGCTTCTCCTTCGCGGCGGCGTCTCCATCGACGAGGCCACCCGAGAGCTGCCGTGCCACCTCGTCCCGGATGAGACGCTGGAGTCGTTCGTCCTCCGCCTGCGCCGTCGACGAGTCGGTCGTCCCGGCGGGACCGGGCGTGGTGGTCGGCGGATCACCGTCCGCCTTCACGGTTTCCTTCGGCGTGGTCGGCGCCGCCGCGGCGCCGGTCGGTTCGGCGTCGTCCCCGGGGGTATCACCGAAGACCCGGCCCGCCCAGGGGAGCTTCTCCTCCAACCAGTCGATTCCGTCCTCCACCTGCGTCCGCATCTCCTTGGGGAGAAGCGTCACGCCCTTGTCGAGCAGATCCGCGTAGCGGCCGCTGCCGGCACCGGAGATGAACGAACTCGTCTGGCCGATCACCAGGAACAGCGTGGGCACCACGACCGTCACCACGCCGAGCATGAACAGGGCGAGGATCAGGGAGACCGCGGCCGTCCTCGACCAGCGGAACCAGCGCTGCAATCGTCCGATGATCGGCTCGAACAGGTAGGCGAGTCCGAGCGCGAGCAGCAGCGGCACGGTGATCGCGCTCATCGCGTAGCCCAGCCAGAGGATCGCGAGCACGGTGGCGACGAGCAACACGTCGCGGACCGCCTGGATCTGCCAGATGTGGAGCTTCGAGGCGTCGACCGGTTCCTCGTCGGGCGTCGGCTTTGGATTCGATTCCATCCGGGCAGCCTAGCCGCTGCTGCGATCCGCCGAACGCTCCTCGCGCCTGATCTCGAGCAGGCGATCCTTGACCGCGGTCGGTGCGAAGACCGTCGCGAAGGGGCGCACGCCGAAGAAATCCTCGAGGACGTCGTCGTCGGTCCGACTCATCATGCCCTGCTCGATCATCGCGAAGACGATCCGACCGAAGTCGTCGGTCCTCGTGATGTTCCAGTGCCGAAGCACCGCCTCGGACATGAGGCCGTACTTCCGGATCGAATAGTCGAGCAGCCCGAGACTCAGCTCCCGGCCGTCGACATGCCGGTCGAGGACCTCCTCCTCGTCCACGGGCCCTTCGGGCATCTCGCCATGGAGACTGCGCACGGTGTGGTCGAGGCCTTCACGGACGAAGGCGAACGCCTCCATCGGGTAGGGCGCAGACCCCTCAAGGGCGGCTCGCAGATCGGGTTCCTCGTTCGAATCGCTCACGGCGAGATGATATCCGAGGAGGCGGAGGGAACGCGATCCGACGCCGGCCCGCCCGCCGCGATCCCGCGGTCCGGCCCGATCAGCCACCGCGGCGTCGATCGCCCGGTGAAGAGGCCTTCGATCGGCTCCGCGGGATCGGTGGCGATCGCAAGCAATCCTGCGACCGGGCCCGGTTCGAGGGTGAAGGCGGCGGTATCGAGCCCCAGTCCGATCGCACCGGCGGTCGTGGCCATGCGAAGGAGGACCGTCGGGTCGAGGTCGCGGGCGCCGTCGCGGAGAAAGCGGACCTCATCGAGCGTGCCGAGGCGATCGGGCGTGTCGAGGCACGGCATGCCGTCGGTTCCCAGCGCCACCTCGACGCCGGCCTCGAGCAGTGATCGCCAGGGATGACCGTTGCGTCCGGGCCGTGGATGACCGAGGAATCTCGAGGCTCTCGGGCAGAACGCGACGGTGAACCCGGCTCGCGCGAGTGCCTCGAACCGACGGCGTCGAACATCCTCGCCCTCGGCCGGCATCGCCGGATAGTTGAGATGGGCGACCAACCATCGGGCCGCGGGCGAGGTTTCGAGCAGCTGGTCGATCGGATGGCGACCGGAGACCGCCACCACGCCGGCGTCGTCGGTGATTCCGCCGATCCGCTGGAGCAGTTCGAGAAACGGACCGGTTCCGGTGGTCGTGAAGATCGCTTCCTCGGGAGTCTCCGCGAGGTGGGTCGACACCGGGCGACCGGTCTCGGCGGCCGCGGCGTAGACGGCGGGACCGCAGCTGTACGGTGCGTGAGGCTGGATGCCCAGGCGGAAGCCCGGGGATTCACGGACTGCTGACGCCTCGCGCCCGAATCGACGGATGGCCGACACCGTCGCCTCCACCCGGCCGCCGATCCCGAAGAATTCGACGAACGCGGTTCCCGCGAGATCGGATTCGGCGAGCGTCGATGCGGCGACGAGCCCCCGGTCCCCGCTGATGTCTCCGACGGCGACGACCCCGCCCGCGAGCGACGCGTCGATCCCTGCTCGAACCGCGTCGGCGATGGCGGCCGTTTCGGTGGGCCGACGGGTCCGGACTTCCTCGAGCCAGGCATCGAAGCCCGCCTCGCACGGCATCGGCCCGAGGGATGTCAGATCGAGATGGGCGTGCGCGTTGACCATCGCGGGGCACACGAGCTCGGTGGGGAGCTCGACGATCTGATCCACGCGGGGGGCTCCAAT
>JAQWJM010000176.1:0-2830 GCA_029248335.1 Phycisphaerales bacterium | reverse complement strand
CTCAGGGGCCGGCACATCCGTTGCACTCGACCTCGGCGATGCCGGCACAGATCGAGTCCCAACCGAACTGGCAGCAGATCGCATCCACCGCACACACCGCATCGGTGCAGGCCTGGTCGGAGCAACTGGTGTTGCCGTTGGCCTCGCAGCAGTCGCAGTCGGGGCAGTCCCCGGGGTCGCCACCGGGGTCGCCGCCACCGCCGTCGTCGGGACAGTCACCCCAGACGGCGAGGAACTCACCGAGGTCGATGCCGTTGACGAAGCCGTCGTTGTTGAGGTCCTCCGCACAGCCCGCGCACGCACCCCAGGCCGCGAAGAGGAAGCCGAAGTCGGCACCATCGACGACGCCGTCGTCGTTGAAGTCACCGGGGCAGGCGACCGGCCCGCCGCCGCCGCTGCCGACGGTGACGTCGACTTCGTCGATCCGGATCGAGCCGGCGCCGCAGTCCGGCTGGACGATCTGGGCGACGACGCGGATCGACGTCGTTCCCGCGGGTGCGGTTCCGGAGATCTCCGCGAAGTGCCAGGTATCGTTGTCGAACGCACCGGTGCCGTCCATGACGGTGCCGGCGATCGAGTCGATCGGGGCGCTCGGATCGCTGCCGAGGAATTCGATCTTCTGCAGCACGAAGTTGTCCGTGCCCACGATGGAGTCCGGCGCAGGTGTGTAGGCCGACATCGACAGGGTCACCTGGTCGCCCTCGAAGATGTCGGGGATGATCTGGCCGAGGCCGGACACGCCGCCGGGATCGCACTGGCCGTCACCGTCGTAGTCGGGGAAGGACCCGAACATGCCGGCGGAGTGCGGCCCATTGATGAAATTGAAGTCGTCGAAGAACACGTTGCCGTACTGCTCGGTCCAGCCGTTGAAGGTCGGGAACACGAGGTACTGGTAGTCGACGCCGTTGTCGAAGTTCGGGTTGATCAGGGGCTTCGCCGCATCCCGCTTGCTCGGGGCCAGCAGCATGTTGTCGATGTACATCGCACCGGCATCGTCCTGACTGGCCTGAAGATAGACCGGCACGATCGTCGCGGAGACCGCGTTGTCGGGTGCGTATGCGAGGAATTCACCGGGAATCCATTCCTCCATGGGCATGTCGGGATCGTAACCCTCGAGAATCCGACGCTCGCCCAGGGCGATCACGGTGCTGGAGGCGTCCTTGAACTCCACCTTGATGCCGCCCCAGCTCCCGTTTCGAATCTGGTCGCCCGCCGGGGTCAGCGCGAAGGCGCCGACCCGGTAGACCGACCCGCCGACCACGGGGATGTCGTAGATCGACACCGCGCCATTGCCGTTGAAGGGGGCGCAGAAGCAGCCGAACATCTTCAAAGACCAACCGGACTCAAGGGCGAATTCGCCGTTGCGGCTGGCCTCGCCGAACGTGGAGTAGGTCTTGGCGATCGGACTTTCGAACCCTGGGTTTTCAAGCAGGTTCGGGCCGTCCGCGTCGTCGGCAAACGCACCGCCGGCGGGAACGAGGGCTGCGGCGACGAGGCCGAGCGTGAGGGATCGAATGGTCACGGATCTTCTCCTGTTGTGAAGAATGAGAAATCGGAGCCTGGAAGAAAGGTCGGGCCACGGTGCCCGTCGCGAGCGAAGTCATCCGCTCGCGAAAGATCTTGAAACTGCTCGTCCCGCGACGTGCGGAAAGGGACCGAAAAAGCCACGGAGCGCGGACGGAAAGAACGTTTCGACCACCGATTCCACGACGGTCAGGTTGTTCCAGTCGTTCCAATGCTACGCCTAAACCCATCGTATTCCACTCTTTCGAGATACTTTTTCGATTTCCGAGGACAAAATCGAGGAAGGCAAACACGGACCTCGAGATCACGGAAAATTTTCCGTTCCAGAGGCCCGACTCCGGCTTTCGCCCGGTTCCAAATCCGGTTCCCGGAGTCCCTGTTCTTCATTTGCCGAATGCCGTTTGTTGGTTTGTCCAGACACTTTTCATTGTCTATTCTCGTGGTCACGAGACGATTCATCTTGTGAATCGTTCAAACCATTCCCCGGAACCATAGAAGACATGAACCTCCGACCGACCCTCCTTCTCGGCATGATCCTCTCGATCATCCTCGTCGCCCCGAGCGACTCTTTCGCCAGGGGTGGCGATGGCGAAGGTCCCAGCATCGTCCAGGTGGAGAAGACCACCGACGGATGGCAGTTGCTTCGCAACGGCGAGCCGTTCTTCCTGCGGGGAGGCTGCATCGTTCGCGGCGGTGTGAGCCCCGAACTGCTCGACCTCTTCACCGAGTTGAAGAACGCCGGCGGGAACTGCATCCGACTGTGGGCCACCGGCCCCGGCACCATGGGAATCCTCGACGCGGCGCACGAGCACGGGCTCGGCGTGTTTCTCGGTCTCTGGATGGATCACCCGGTCGGCCACGTCGACAGCGCCGGCGCTTTCTTCGACTACACCAATGTGAACGCGGTCCTCAGCCAGATCGAATCGCTGCGGGTTCAGGTCGAGCTCTACAAGAATCACCCCGCGCTGATCGCGTGGGGCGTGGGCAACGAGATGGCCCACCTCACCGCGGAGGCCGACGCCGAGACGCTCGAGGTCCGCATGATCTGGCGGGCGGTCAATCAGACCGCCGCGATGGTCAAGGAAGTCGATCCCAATCACCCCACCGTCGCCGTGACCGCCGAGACCGGCGACTGGCACCAGATCGACAACGCGACCCAGCTCGCGAACTGGTGTCCGAACATCGACATCTGGGGGATCAACGCCTACGAGACGATGCCGCAGATCCGCGACAAGGTCGAAAGCGGCCCGTGGGACCGCCCCTACTTCATCCCGGAGTACGGCCCGCAGGGCTGGTGGAGCTCGCC
>JAQWJM010000159.1:0-6741 GCA_029248335.1 Phycisphaerales bacterium | reverse complement strand
TCGCGATCATCCTCGGGTACCGACTGACCGACTTCGACCTGGTGCGCGAGGAGACCTCCTTCAACGGCGGTCTCCAGGGACTCTTCGCGGGGGTCCGGTACACGTGGTGAATCCCGACCAACCAGCCCGGCGTCGCGACGGAAAGTTCCATCGGGCCAGGATCCGGCACTCGATCTTCACCCTCGGCCTCGATCGCCTCACCGGAGGGCGTCTGCTTCGAAGCCATCTCGCCAAGCCGCTGGCGGTCCGTTCCTTCGACGTCTCGATGCCAGGCTGGCCGGCGGAATGGAACGGGCTCCGCATCGGGCACTTCAGCGACCTCCACTACGGCGATCTGATGCCGGTCGAACGCGGGCTGGACGTGATCGATCGCCTCGGGTCGCTCGGACCCGATCTCGTCGCCTTCACCGGCGACATGGTCGACCTCGACTGCGACGGGGCCGAACCGCTCTTCGAACGGATGACCGCGCTCGGGGCGCCGCTCGGGGCGGTGATGGTGATCGGCAACCATGATCTGCTCGACGACGGCGAGCGCGTCCGTGGCATGGCCCGCGATGCCGGGGTTCGGGTGCTCGACGACGAGACGATCGCGCTCGATCCGGACGGACTGGAACTCGCCCATGTCGGCGCGGTCGACGGGAACGGCCCGACCACGCCGCTGGTGGTGGCGGGCGTCGACTGGGACGGCGCGGTCAAGGGCCTCTCCCGTCGCGTGGATCGCGTCGCGGGCGAGAACCCGTCGTTGCTGCTGGCGCACAATCCGAAGGCCTTCCTCGCCGCATCGCGACACCACGTGCCGCTCACGCTCTCGGGACACACCCATGGCGGTCAGGTCGCCACGAAGGCTCGCCCCGGGGTCAACCTCGCGGTGGCGCATCGCCTGAGTGCGGGGTTCTACCACCGGGACGCGAGCACCCTGTTCGTGACGGTGGGGACGGGGTCGTGGTTCCCGCTCCGGGTCCAGTGTCCCGCGGAGATCGTGCTGCTCACCTGTCGACGCGGTGAGGACGGCGTCCACGAGACCACGTCCGAAATCGCCCAGGACTCCTGAACGCCGCGTCCGAGCCGGTACGGAGATCGCGTCGAGAACAGGTCGTTGTCACTCGCCGGAGGTCGCGGTGAGCGGCGCACGACCGTGCATCCCGAGCGTCTCGAAGAGCCGATGGACGTGCGCGAGTCGGGTCCGGGTCTGCCCGATCGAGACCCGGATCACGTAGTGGCCGTCGAGCTTCGTGTGACTCAACATCGCTTCACCGCTCGCGTTGATCGCTTCGAGCACGGATCGGGTCCGCTCGTCGCCCTCGCGATGGCGGATGCACACCAGGGAGATCGGCGAGGGGGCGCAGCGGATCCAGTCGGGATCCGCGTCGATCATGTCCGCGAACTCCTGGGCGATCGCGATGTGATCGCGCAGCGCGGTCCGAAGTCCTTCCGCGCCGTAGTGCTGGAAGACCAGCCAGAGCTTGAGGGCGCGGAATCGACGGCCCAGCGGGACCTGCCAGTCGCGGTAGTCGATCACCTGCCCGCTTTCGGACGGGGCGTTGCGGAGGTACTCGGGCATGATCCCGAGGGCGCGGGTCAGGGCCCGCCGATCCGCGACCCAGAACAGGTCGCAGTCGAAGTTCGTGAAGAGCCACTTGTGCGGATTCACGCAGACCGAGTCGCAGTGCTCCGCCCCGTCGAGCACCCAGCGGAACTCGGGGCAGACCGCGGCGACGCCGAACATCGCGCCGTCGAGATGCAGCCAGGCGCCGTGCCGGCGGGTGATCTCCGAGATCGCGGCGGTGTCGTCGATCGCGCCGCTGGAGGTCGTGCCGCAGGTGGTGCAGACGTAGAAGGGGATGCGGCCCGCGGCGGCGTCCTCGTCCATGAGACGTTCGAGTTCGTCCGGACGCATGGCGTGCGTCTCGGGATCCGCGGGGACCAGCCGGAGGTTCGCCCGACCGATGCCCGCCATGCCGCACGCCTTCTCGACCGAGGAGTGCGCGTGTTCACTGGTGTAGGCGACGAGCGGCGGGCAGGCGGTGACGCCGTCTCGCCCGGCGACGCCGTCGGTGGCTTGCTCGCGGGCGGCGAGCAGGGAGCAGAGGGTGGCGCTGCTCGCGGTGTCCTGGATCACGCCGCCGCCGGGAAGATCCGATCGGCCGCTGTCGTCGCGCGGACCGGTTCGGAAGCGGTCGGGCAGTCCGAGGATCTCGAGGGCCCAGTCCATCATCAGCGACTCGAGTTCGGTGCAGGCCGGACTGGTCGCCCAGATCATGCCCTGGGTTCCGAGGCCGGCGGCGAGCATCTCGCCGAGGATCGAGGGGAAGGAGTGATTGCAGGGGAAGTAGGCGAACCAGTTCGGGCTCTGCCAGTGGGTGAGCCCCGGCATGATCTTCTCGTCGACGACGTCGAGCAGGTCCTCGATCGATCCGCCGTGTTCCGGGGGGGAGACCGGGAACGCGCGGCGGACGGATCCGGGTTCGACCGTGGAGGCGACCGGAAGCGTCTCGGCCCGGTCGAGGTAGTTCGTGATCCAGCGAAGCGTCGAATCGCCGAGGCGCTCGAAGGTGGCGGCGTCCATGTGAGGATGAGCAGGATGGGCAGGATGGGCGGGACGGTCGGGATCGGACGAACCGGAATCGAAGGGTGAGGCTTTCATGTCCGTCATGCTACGCACCCCGAGGTCGGGGCGAGCGCGCATGAAAAAGCGGCGAGCCCGTGAAAGGCGTCGCCGCTCCTGGTGGCATCTCTGCCCCCTCATGCACCAGCATTCGAAGGTAACCCACGCGGTGTCGAAAGCGAGGGGAATTCCTCCGAATGACCGATGACCGCTCGTCGATCAGGCGGGAAGCGACTCCAGCTCGCTGCCGACGCGTTCCATCAGCGGTCCGACCGTCTCCTCGCCGAGGTCGAACTTCGCGCCGGCGGCCTCGAAGAGATCGGGAAGCGGACGGGTTCCGCCGAGGGCGAGACCGGCCATGTACCGCTCGATCGCGTCCTTCTCGCCCTTCAGCGAGTTGCACCACACCTGCAGGGCGCCGAGCTGGGCGATGCCGTATTCGATGTAGTAGAAGGGCACGCCGAAGAGGTGCAGCTGCCGCTGCCACGACGCGGATCTCGCGCCTTCGAATCCGGTCCAGTCGACGTCGGCGCCGAAGCGATCCGTGAGCTCGATCCACTTGGCGGTCCGCTGGTCGCGGGTGTGCCCGGGGGTGGTGTAGATCCAGTGCTGGAACGCGTCGATGGTCGCGATCCACGGCAGGATCGACGCCATGCCTTCGAGGTGCTCGCGTCGCGCCCGATCCGCGTCGGTCGCGTCGTAGAACTCGTCGAGATACGGGAAGGTCAGGAGTTCCTGGGCCATCGACGCGACTTCGCAGAACTCCATCGGGGCGGAGCGGTACGCGAGGATCGGCTCGTCGACGCACAGCATCGAGTGGAACGCGTGGCCGGCCTCGTGGACCATCGTCTCGAGGTCGCGGTGCAGGCCGGCGGCGTTCATGAAGATGAACGGCTTGCGGCTGCGTTCTCGCTGGTACTGGTAACCGCCGGGGGCCTTGCCCTTGCGGGACGCCAGGTCGAGGCAGTCGCCCTCGCGAAGCTCGTCGAACATGGTGCCGAGGCGCTCGTCCATTCGGTGGAAGACCCGGCTGGTCTTCTCGACCATCTCGTCGGCGGTGTCGAAGGGACGCAGCGGGGACCGGCCCTTCACGTCGACCCCGAGGTCCCAGGGGCGGAGCGGGTCGAGCCCGAGTTCGGTCCGGCGTTCGGCGTTCAGGCGTCGCAGCACGGGCACGCAGTGCTTCTCGACCGCGTCGTGGAATCGTTCGCAGTCCGCGGGTTCATAGTCGTACCGGTGCATCCGACGGTGCTGGAAGTCGCGGAAGTTGTCGAAGCCGGCGTTCGCGGCGAGCTGGTTCCGCTTCTCGATCATCTCGTCGTAGATGTCGTCGATCTCGTCCCGGTTCGCGAGGCGGCGTTCGGCGATGCCCTTCCAGGCGCCCTCCCGGACCTCCCGGTCGGTGACTTCGAGGTAGCGACCCATCTCGGGCATGGTCCGTTCCTCACCGTCGAATTCGACGGTCATCACGGCGCAGAGCTTGGAGTACTTCTGGTCGAGCAGGCTGAGTTCCGTCTCGATCGGGACGTTCTCCTCGCGGAAGATCTCGACGTCGGTGCGAAGCGATCGCAGCAGGACGTCGTAGCGCTCGGGGTCGAGTCCCTCGACGTGGGGGGATTCCACGATCTTGCGATCGAGTTCGAAGCCGACCTTCTTCAAGTGGGGTTCGACCTCCTGCACGAACTTCTCGAAGGCCTTCTGCACGACCTCGTCGTCGGCGTGGCGGGTGGTCTCGATGTAGAGGTTCGCCATCGCCTCGCTGGCGGCCGCATCGAGTTCGCTTCGATCGAGGATGAGCCCCTTGAGGCAGTTCGCGCAGTTGAGCTTCCGATCCACGAGGCTCCGGTACAGCGGTTCGAGATTGCTCCACTCGTGGGCGTCGAGGTCGGCGGGAACGAAATCGGATTCGGTCGAGCAGGACATGGCGGGGGCCTCGTGCATGGTTGGCGAGCCGCGTTCGAACGTCGCCGAACGGGCTGCGGGTCGGTCACGCCGCGCCGGAACTTCCACCGCGGGGAACGGGGATTGTAGAGGCCGGGCTCAGCGTTCGACTTCGTCGAGCACGATCCCCGGGGAATTTCGCACCGGAATCGCGGGAATGCCGGTCTGCTCCGTGATCGCGGCGGCCAGCAGGTCGGCGTGGAGCGACGCGTCGCAGATCGTGAAGAGGGTCGAGCCGCTTCCGGAAAGGTGGACGGGGCCCTCGACGATCGCCCGGACCCGCTCGACGTCCTCGAGAAGCGCGGGATGGAGGTCGAAGGCGGCGGCCGCGAGGTCGTTGAACGGGGAATCCGTGAGCAGCGTGGATTCGACGAGGCTCCGGACCCGTGGTTCGTCGACCCGGGCATCCGACCGGAGTTCGTCGAACCGCCGATACACCGGCCCGGTCGGGCAGGAGGTCTCGGGCAGCACCAGCACCGCGTGGAGATCGGCCGGCGGCCCGTGGAGTTCCACCCGTTCGCCGAGACCGGCCACGACCGCGGCGCCGCCATGCACCTGGAACGCGACGTCGGAGCCGAGCGGGCCGCCGACCTCCGCGAGCGTTTCGGTGCTCAGGTCGAGTTGGAAGAGCTGATTGAGGGCGTGAAGCATCACGGCGGCGTCCGCCGAGCCGCCGCCGAGCCCGCCGCCGACGGGAATCCGCTTCTCGATCCGGGCCTGGACCGCGAGGGCGCGGCCGACGCGTCGCTCGAGCGCGTCGTGGGCCAGCACCGCGAGATCCTTCGACACCGACCAGTCGATGTCGGATCGTCTTCGGGCGTCCTCGTGCCAGTTGATCGCGTAGCGACTGGGATAGCCGACCGGCAGCCGGACCAGATCGAGTTCGTCGTACAGGTCGACGGAGGTCATCCAGCTCGCGATCGGGTGCATGCCGTCGGCATCCGGCCCGCCGACCGAGAGGGCGAGATTCAATTTGGCGGCCCCGCGGGCCCGGAGTCGTTCGCGCATGTCGTGGGTTTCCTGATGGAACGGTCGAGCCTACCAGCCGACGGTCGGGATGTCCTCCGGAAGCCGGCGTCCGGGATCCTCGGTGCCGGAATGTCCGATCCCATCGCGATCTACCCGGGAATTCACGATGTTCGTGGCGTACCATTGGTGACCATGCTCTGGCAGCCTCGCATCCCCGACGAGTATCACGCGGCCGATCCCGCGGACGTGGTCGCGCGAATCGAGTCGCGTCGAGCCGAGCTCGGTGATCGCGTGCTCATCCTCGGGCACCACTACCAGCAGGACGACGTGATCCGGCATTCGGATCTCACCGGCGACAGCCTCAAGTTGAGCCGGATGGCGGCCGAAGAGGCGGCGCGTCGCGGGACCGAGGCCATCGTGTTCTGCGGCGTTCACTTCATGGCGGAGACCGCCGACATCCTGACGCCGTCGTCGGTCTCCGTGATCCTTCCGGATCTGTCCGCCGGCTGCTCGATGGCCGACATGGCGGAATGGGACGACGTCAGCGATTGCTGGTCCGAACTCGAGCGCATTCTCGACGGCGATCGGGTCATCCCGGTGACCTACGTGAACAGTTCGGCCGCGGTGAAGGCCTTCGTCGGCATGCACGGCGGCGCATGCTGCACCAGCTCGAACGCAGGGGCCGTCTTCGACTGGGCTCGAGCGGGCGGCGACACGCCGGAGGACGGACCGGCCCGGGTCCTCTTCCTTCCGGACCAGCACCTCGGCCGCAACACGGCGCACGCGAGCGGCTTGCGAACCGAGGTCGACGCGACGGTCGACGGAGATCCGCGACTCCCCGAGACGACGCTCTGGGATCCCCGTTCGGACGATCCGATCGACGAGGACCGCATCCGGGCCGCGCAGGTGATTCTCTGGGCGGGCCACTGCAGCGTGCATCGTCTGTTTCGAGCCGAACACGTCGCCGCCGCCCGGGCGGAGGATCCAAACTGCACGGTCATCGTGCATCCGGAGTGCTGCCAGGAGGTCGTCGATCTGGCGGACGTGGCGGGAAGCACCGAGTACATCATCGAGGCGCTCGAGTCCGCGAAGCCGGGATCACGCTGGTTCGTCGGCACCGAAGTGCATCTCGTGCACCGCGTCGCGGAGGCGATGAAGGCCCGCGAAGTCGAGGTGCGGATGCTCAGCGACTGCCAGTGCCTGTGCACCACGATGTACCGGATCGA
>JAQWJM010000138.1:0-4712 GCA_029248335.1 Phycisphaerales bacterium | reverse complement strand
AGCGAGTCCCGGGTCGCGAGGTCGAGGGCGAGATCGATCGCGGCCCGCATCGATCCGGCGTCGGCCTTGTTGCGGCCCGCGATGTCGAAGGCCGTGCCGTGGTCGGGGCTGGTTCGGAGGATGGGCAGACCGAGGGTGACGTTGACCGCCTCGTCCCAGCCGAGGAGCTTCACGGGGATCAGGCCCTGGTCGTGATACATCGCCACCACGAGGTCGAACCGACCGTTCGCAGCGCCGATGAAGATGGTGTCGGCGGGGTGCGGGCCGGTCGCCTTGATTCCGTGCTGCACCGCGACGTCGATCGCCGGGGCGATGACCCGCTGGTCCTCGTCGCCGAGAATGCCGTTCTCGCCCGCGTGGGGATTGAGGCCGCACACCGCGATCCGGGGCCGCTGGATTCCGAGCCGTCGGCAGAGATCGTGACCCAGTTCGATGGACTCGTGGACGCGGCCGATCGTGAGGACGTTCTTGACGTCCATCAGCGGAACGTGTGCGGTCGCGAGCACGACCTTGAGCCGAGGCGAGACGAAGGCCATGGCCTGTCGTTTCGAGCGGGTCCGGTGGGCCAGCAGTTCGCTGTGACCGGGCCACTTGAAGCCGGCGACCGACCAGGATTCCTTGCAGATCGGGGCGGTCACGATCGCGTCGACGTGCCGCGGATCGGTGTCGGGAAGCATCGCGTCGGCGATGACTTCCTCGACGAACCGCTTCGAGAGGTGGCCGCCGGCACGGGTCGGGCCGGGCTCCTGCGGGAGATTGAGATCGACGTCGTCGAAGTCGACCACCGTCACCGGAGGCAGCAGATCACCGCGGGCTCGGTCACTCGACTGGGCGACCCGGTACCAGTAGGGCCGGATGCCGGCTCGATCCGCCGCGAGATTGAGGAGTTCGTTGCGGCCGTGGATGACGAACCGGGCCCGCTCGTGGAGGCGGGGATCCGCAAGCGCCTTGACGACGACTTCGGGTCCGATCCCGGCGGGATCACCCATGCTGACGCCGATCACCGGCTGGTTGGAGGAAGACGAATCCATATCCCGATTCTAGTCGTCTCGACGCTCCGATTCGACGGCCCGGGGGCCGAACCCGTCCGGTTCTTCAGTCCCGGATCTCGATCGTCGACGAGGGGTGGGTCAGGACTTCGTAGACCAGCTCCACGTCGTCCCCCAGCATGCGGACGCAGCCCATCGACATCTGGCGGCCGATCGATTCGGGTTCGATGGTGCCGTGGATTCCGTAACCGTCCACGTCACGATTGGCGTCCTCGATCCCTTCCAGTCCGATCCAGTGCTCGCCGATCGGGTTGGCGGGATCGTTGGCCTTGTACTCCTCGCGGGTCCGCGGATTGATCCAGTGCGGATTCACGAGCTTGGAATTCACACGCACCCGGTAGAGGCCGGTCGGGGTGGCGTTGAACTCCCCGAGCCCCACGGGCAGCGACACCAGCATCGTTCGACCAGCCTCGTTCCGCTGGAACAACGTGATCGTGTAGTCGGACTTGTCCACGACCGCGTCGAAGGTCCCGGTGGGCAGTCGAAGTTCCTGGCCGATGCGGATCGCGTTCGGGTTCGAGATGTTGTTGATCCGCGCGAGGAACATCTTGTCGGCGTCCACGTTCTCGCGACGGACGATTCGTTCGAGACTGTCTCCGCTTCGAACCTTGTAGGTCGTGATGAACGGATTGTCGGGGAGGTTGGGACGGTCGAGCAGGGTGAGGGCCGCCAGTTCCCGCGCGAGGACCGTGGCCGACCGGCGATCGGCGGTGGAGAGTCCGCCGGAGACCCAGGCCGTGGTCAGGGCCTTGCGGGCCGCGACGGGATCGGTTTCGGCGAGACGCCGGGCGTCCGCGAGCGACCCGGAGGCGGTCTTCGAGGATGCAGGATCGGGGCGGGTGGCAGGGGTCACCGGAGTGGGGCGGGATGTGGTCGGACGCGACGTCGCCGGCCGCGTCGGGGCGGGGGTCGGCGACGTGGAGGCGCCGCCGCTCGGGGCGTTCGTATCCGTGGCCCGGGCGGATCGAGTCACGTCGGCAGGTCGCCGGGTCTCGGGCCGGACCGCGGCCCGACCGGGGCCGGGATCGAGGGTGATCTCGCTGGGGACGGGAGCGCGGGAATCGGATGAATTCGCATCGCCGTCCACGACGTCACTGGTCGTCGCGGCGACCTGGTCGCCGCCTTCCGCGGCTTCGTCGTCGCGGAGCCACCACCATCCTGCGGCGACCACGCACGCCACGAGGAACAACAGAAGCAGGAGCCGTCGCCGCTGTGGTCTCCGACGGCTGCTCATGTAGCTGCGTCGGCTGGATGATCGACCGGACTGACTTGCAAGGGCCATCGAACGGCCTCCTTCGGCATCCGCCGAACTGAGTCGAAGAGAAAACGAGCGCCGCGGGATACGCGGGGGCCTCGGAACGAACCGATCCGCTCATCACCCGCTCCGAAGCGATCCGGAGGGAGGCGATGTTCGAACCGACGTGACAGCCTAGACACCCACCGTCGACGTCGTGTTCAATCGACCGGATCAGGGGAAAAAGTGGAAAAACAAGGCGGTCCGAGGCGGTTCAGGCTTCGTCCGCGACCATGACTTCATGGACGCGGACATCGTGTGCTTCGCTGGGAAGGTCGTCTCGGACCTGGCGGGAATGGCAGATGCCGATCAGGTGCACGGTCGATGGGAGCGCGGCGAGAAATCGGTCGTAGTAGCCGCCGCCCCGCCCCAGCCGCCGTCCGTCCCGGGCGAAGGCGACGCCGGGCACCAGAACGACGTCGAGCGACGCCGGATCCAGCTCCACGAACGGCGGGGCGGGGCTCCGGAGTCCGTATCGATCGATCACCAGACCGGCCGCATCGAGTCCACGGAGTCTTCCACAGGTCATCCGTCCGGCGTCGAGCGAGACCACCGGCGCCACCACTTCGATCCGGCGATCCTCGAGCAGCGCCGCGATGGTCGGGTCCAGATCGATCTCTCCGGAGTCGGCGAGGTACGCCATGATTCGAGTCGCGCCCCTCGTTCGAATGATCTCGAGGCAGCGCGTCCGGGCGGCCAGGGCATCGCGGCCTCGTGCTTCCGGATCACGATCGAGCATCACGCGGCGGACTTCATCGCGGATCACTGACTTCGCCGTCATGCGTTTCTCGCTTCTGGGTCGTCGCCGGCGGATCGTCTTCGTCGTCTCAGGTCCTCGAGGGGTGCACGTTGATCGGCCTCGAGTCCCTGGTCGGTCGGCTCGTAGAAGACGCGGTCGACGCCGAGGTAACCGGTGGTTCCGACGCCGTCCTCGGCCTTGTGGGGTGAGCGGTACGCCGGTGCGTCCGGAGCACGACCCTTCTTCATCCCGCTGATCAACTCCAGCGGCACCGGCTGAGTGCGTCCATCGCGAACCTCCTGCATGGCCGACCAGATCGCGGTCGCGGTGGCGTTGCTCTTGGGCGCCATCGCCATGTGGATCGCCGCCTGGGCGAGGGTGAGCTGCGCCTCCGGCATGCCGATCTTCTCCACGAGATTCCACGCGGCATCGGCGACGGAGATGGCGCTCGGATCGGCCTGCCCGATGTCCTCGCTCGCGAGGATCGCGATCCGGCGGGCGATGAATCGCGGGTCTTCACCGGCCTCCAGCATCTTGGCGAGCCAGTAGACCGCGGCGTCCGGGTCGGAGCCACGCATCGACTTGATGAACGCGCTGATCGTGTCGTAGTGACCGTCGCCGGATCGGTCGTAGACCACGGCACGCCGACCGATCGACGCTTCCGCGACCGCGAGATCGACCACGACTGGCGTACCACCGCGCTCGACCGGTCGCAGACTCCGGACCGCGACTTCGAGGGTGTTGAGGGCCCGTCGGGCGTCGCCTTCACATGCGTCGGCGATGTGTTCGATCGCCTCGGCGGTCGCCTCCACCGCGAGGTCACCGAAGCCACGAGGGTGGTCGATCGCCCGCTCCAGCAGTCGGACGATGGCGATTTCTTCGAGCGGCTTCACTTCGAGCACGGTGGACCGACTGGTGAGCGCGGCGTTCACCGCGTACCAGGGGTTTTCGGTGGTCGCGCCGATCAGGGCGATGCCGCCACGCTCGACGCTCCCCAGAAGCACGTCCTGCTGACTGCGGCTGAAGCGGTGGATCTCGTCGAGGAACAGAATGGTCCGACGGCCGTCGTCACCAAGACGCCGATCGGCGGCTGCGAGGATCTCGCGGATCCGCGGCACGCCCACCTGAGCGGCGTTTTCGCGTTCGAGGTGGGCGTCCAGCCGGTCCGCGATGAGCAGTGCGAGGGTGGTCTTTCCGGTGCCCGGAGGCCCGTACAGCAGCAGGGAGCCGACGATTCCGGCGTCGAGCATTCGTCGAAGCAGACCGCCCTCCCCGAGAAGGTGCTCCTGTCCGAGAACCTCGTTGATGGAGTCCGGGCGCAAGCGATGCGCCAGGGGCTCGGCGGCCCGTCGGTGCCGGTCTCTTCCGTCTTCCCAGAGGTCTTGCACGATCGGATCGTACCGTCGGGGGATCACCGCTCGCGTCCGGAAGCCTGCAGGCACGCATCACACAGGGACTTTTTTCACATTTGGAACCGCAACTGAGCCTGGATCCCGGTCTGGTCGATGGAAAACGGGGTCCAGTGCGGTGACAATGCCTCGCTACCCCAGACCAAGCACTCGCTCGAGTGCACCTCGAACCGGAGACAGTCGACCATGTGTGGCATCGTCGCGTACATCGGACATCGTGA
>JAQWJM010000057.1:0-4601 GCA_029248335.1 Phycisphaerales bacterium | reverse complement strand
GAAGTTTTCCGGGTTCCTGAACGCAGATTGCGGATTCCGACGTCCGGGTTAATGCGGAGTCCATTGTCCGTGTTGTTCCAGGATCCGCGCTTCACCGCCGATGCCAACGCCGCCGTTCAGTCCGCAGACTCCGATTCCAGCAAGGTTCCCGGCGATGGCCTTCCCCGCCGCATCAGCCCGCGGATCTGCTCCGGTCCGGCCTTGCCGAGGTACCGATCGCCGGCAGCGGTGCGAGCGGCGACGTGCAGGATCACGCCCAGCAGGCCTGTCCGACGTCCACGATTCACGCGCCGGGGCGGATCATCGGGATTCCGGGGGTTTGCCGCGGTGTTGTCGAGGTCGAAGACGGCCTGAAGCCTGCAGCCCACCGGCAGGGTGACCGGCGGTTCGAACCGCAGCGTCTCCCGCTGGTGATGATCCCAGTCCGGGATGTCGACGAGGACTCGACGCCGCCCGTCCGGGAACTCCACCATCACGTGGACGCTCTTGCAGATCTCGATCGCGCGAGGCGAGATCCCGAGAAGCTCAAGCGGATGCTCCAGCACGATTGGCGCCGACGACACGCGTTGCTCGACGCCGGCTGGAAGATCGACCCGCCCGAACGCCAGCGGCAACCATCGAATCGGACGCGACGCCTCCTCGGACGGCACCAGTTCCAGTTCGATCCGCTCCTGAAGACGCTCGGGCACGCCCGTGGGTCGATATTGGAACTGCGTCACCAGATCGCTGGCCACCGGCACCGGGACATGGAAGCCCACGGGCAGGCGGAAGTCACCGGACCCCGCGAGGATCACGCCGTCGGCCCCCATCGGCTTGATCCCGGGATCGCCGCCCATCAGGAAGCCGACGCGGGGATCACGCTCGTCGAGATAGCGGCCCGCCCCCGTGTCGTCGAACGCGAACGCCGCCACCCGCATCGCCTGGGGTGATGCGGGTCGATGCCGGATCGCCTGCACCCGAAGCGGCCCGGGGTTCTCCAGCGAAAACGTGACGCCGTGGACGTCGATCTCACCGGTGTGCCACGCCGGATCGGATTCCTCGGGGATCGCGTGGGCTTTCGGCATCTCCAACACGACATCGGATCGGAACGCCGGCGGGCCCGGCGCCGCGAGCACCCGCGCCGGCCCGTCGCCGACCAGCCCCCCGGATTCGAGCCAGGCGGAGAGCGTCGCCCGCTCCGCCGCGGTCACCGTTCGGTGATTCGCCCACGCGGTTCCCGTCGGGAGCCACGGCGGCATCCGTCCCGAATCGATCACCTCGAGCAAGAACCGGCCTCGATTCCGCACCCCCGCGGCGTCGACGAGTTCGAACGGACCGACGCGCCCCGATGCATGGCACGAAACGCACCGTCGTTCGATGATGTCCGCGACCTCGCCGTTCCAGGTCGGCGGCGGCACCGGGGGCACGACAAGGCCATCGCCGATCGGACCACCACGCTCGCCCGGTGGCGGATCCTGGGCCACGACCAGCAGGCCGAAGATGACACCGAGCACCAACGTGATCGTGTTCATTCGACCGCCACTTCCGGAACGACCCCTGGAACGGCCTTCGGAACGCGGCCGATGCGATCGATGCGATCGATCCGACATCCGACGGCCGGACGAGTCGGTTGCGCGATGGGTGTTCCCGCGACAATCGCGGCCACCGCCTGCCGTGCGTACGCGGCGGTGGCGTTCCGGCGTCGCCGACCGACTTCGGCGTACAGGTTGTCGAGCGGGCCTCGATATCGAATCGTCCATCGATCGGCGTTTCGCGTCATCACGAAGGCCTCGGGAACCACGGTGCCGTCGAGCCGCGCGACCAGCTCATGACGTTGGTCGAGCAGGATCGGCATTTCGAGTCGACGGGTGTTCGCATGGGCGACGGCGGCCTCGGCGGTGACCCCCGGCATCGCATGGACCAGCACCAGGCGGCCTCCGACGTCGTCGACCGCCGCCTGCAGACGTCTCAACTCGGGCACCGAGGCATTCGCGATCGGACAGGTCGTGCTGCTCAGGACGACGACGACGAGTCCCGGTCCATCGGCTGGAAAAACCGCCTTCCGGCCGCCCTTCACGTCGCGAACGTCCCGGAGCGTGATGGCCTCGAGCACCGCCCGGGACCGCACCGGCGCCGTGGCGACCGAATCCGAACGACCCTTCGTTTCGGGGGGAGGTTCGATCGCGGGTGCCCCGGCGAGCAGGGCGAGCATCAGGGCGATCGGTGCGGCGTGGGTGATCATGAGGTCGCTCCGAGAAGGTCATCGGCCGAACGCCCACCTTCCGTGCAGTGCACGCAAACGGCGGAACGGCCGTCAGGACCATTCCGCCGCCTGGTTCGTTCGAACGATCGAGCCCGAGTCATCCACCACAGAACTGGACGGCGATCGCGGCACACGCCGCGTCCCAGTCGGTGCAGCAGTACTCGTAACCGGGACGGTTGTGCACGCAGTTGCAGACCGGGGGCGGGATCATGTTGAAGGCACAGCCATCACAGCCGCCACCGCCACCGCCACCACCGCCGCCGCCGCCGCCACCGCCGCCGCCCCCGCCGGCGAAGTTCGACGTTTCGGGCTGCGCGGCGAAGCAACCGATGCACCACGGGAATCCATCATCGGGCAGGTTGCGTTCAAGGGCGAGCTCGTACGAGATCGCGTGATAGTGATACCCACGTTCCGCGTCGTAGTGGCCGTTGCAGGTATCGAGCGTTCGCTTTCCATCCATCTCCGCCGCAAGCACGCCGTCCTCCTCCCAGGGACCGTAGACCGGGATGCCGTCGAAGGCGTAGCCGATCAGGGTGGAGTGACCGCCGGAGTAAGGCTCGATGCAGGGCGAATACTGGTGGTAGTGGTATCGGGCGTCGGGCGAGGGATGCGCGTTGCAGGAATCCATGCAGATCGTGTCCGGCGCCGTGATCCCGCCACCGTCGTAGGGGTTGTAGAAGGCAACCCCGTTGACCATGATTCCGATCGGCCCCATCTGAACCAACGCGTCGACCGAAGGATTGCCGGTCATCTCGGGATCGAGCGGAATCCGCCAGCTGTCGTTCTGGGCGCCGACCGAGTTCGGATTGCCGCATTCGCCGGGGAAGTTGCCGTATTCATGATCCGGGACGCCGTTGCCGGTCACCACGAGGAATCCACCGTCGATCTGCAGGTCGACGTTTCCGTGGAAGTTGTGGCACTGGATGTTCCACTGGCTGATCATGAAGCCGATCTCGAATCCGTTGGTCAGGCCGTCTCCGTTGAAGTCGACCGTCCCAGTGCCCCATGCCGCGATCAGTCCACCGAGATCGGCGGCATCGACCTGAAGGTCACGATTCAGATCGGCCTTGCAGAAGATCCCGCCGGGCTGCGTGTCCACCTGGGCGGCGGCCACGCCGGAGAATCCAAGCGTCGAGAGCATGAGTCCCGCCAGAAGGCGACGGACATCGGTTCGTGAATTCATCTTTCAGACTCCAGAGTTCGATGGGGTGGTCGTTCGAGGCGTCGAACCACCGGTACACATTGAATCGGTTCCGAACTTCGGGACACGAAGAAACGGCGACTTCGCGAAATTGATCGAAGCGACCGAGCACGACGACCCGGAAGCCACGTCCGATCATCCAGCGGCGGTCGCCGTGGGCAGGAAATCACTCGATGTGAACGCCGAGGCCGGAACCCGCTCGAAGGTGATTCGCGCCGGCGGTCTGGCCGGTCCCTGTGATTCGGTCCGCATCACTTCGTCGATCAGTGGATTCCGTCCGGGACCGGGCCTGCCCGGCGGTGGACGGCGTCGCCGTTCGCCCGGTCCCCCCGCGGGCCCCGGTGGCGGCGGCGGTCGCCGATCGAACTGCATCGGTGGTCCGTCGCCACGCGGTCGTCCGCGATCGGGCCCCCCTTCAGGCTTCGACGGCGACCATCGCCGTTCCGCGGGATCTAATTCCTGATCCCACTCCAACACGAGGCGACGAACCTCGTCGGTGTTCGGATCGACTTCGATTCGAATCCGGTTCGGCGACTTCGAGCCGTCATCCGTCTCGCGCTTGACGGCGATCAGCGTGGTGACGTCGTCGACGGGATCGACCTCCGTGGTCAGTTCATAGCCTTCGGCCACACGATCCAACAGGCCTGGAATCGCATCGACCAGAAGATCGAGTCCGTCCCCCATGATGCGGGTGCTCCACGCCGTTCGCGCAAAGCGACTGACGATCCCACTGTGGCTCCGGCCCCAGCCCCCCCGCGCGTCGACGCCCCACGCGTGGCTCCGGTCGGCGGGTCGATCGACTTCGAATCGCAGGAGTGGATGCCCGTTCGGGCGGGCCAGAAGATCGATCGATCCTTCGAGATCCGGACCCGCTCGCCCCTCGGGCCCTTCGAGCCGGACGTCGAACCGCAGGGCCGTCACCGCGGATTCGGCCGCCAGCACCCGGGCGATGATCCGGTCGGCACGCACCTCGCTGGTCTGGAAGAACACCGCCAGCATCATCACCGCCGCGATCGATCCGAGTCCCCCGGCCATGGCCCACCATCGCCGATTCGAGGCGACCGCCACCGGACCGACGTCGCGAACCGTGGCCATGCCGCGTCGGATGCGGGCCTCGGCGGCCACGGCCTCCTCGGGCTTCGACGCCTCCAGCAGGGC
>JAQWJM010000110.1:0-9690 GCA_029248335.1 Phycisphaerales bacterium | reverse complement strand
CGCTGGACGGCGATCGTCGTCGCGCTGCTGGTGATTCTTCCGCTCGGGTTTCTGCTCCGCCGCGCGGCGTCCGCGGACGTCGCTTCGACCTTCGAGGTGCACGGGGCCGCGATCGGCAACACCCTGCTGGTCTTCCTCGTCGCTGGTCTGATCGGCGGCCTGCTCGCCACCGGCGTCGCGGTCATCGGTCGGGACCGATTCGGCCGGTCGGCGATCCGGATCGCGGTCGTCGCCTTCGCGGTGGTCCTCCTGCTTCCTGCGACGCTGGTCGCGGTCGGCGTCGAAGCGACCTGGAACCATGCGGTGGTCGGATGGGTCTACGACGGTCCGCTGGGCATGATGCTCGGCGTGACCGGGCGGGTGGGGATCGTCGCGTGCCTGGTCGGCGTGATCGCCGGGCGTCGGATCCCCGTGGTGTTCGAGGCGGATGCGCCGCGGCGAACGGTCGACGTGTGGCGGGGACTCTCGCCGACGCTCCGGCAGGCGTTCCTCGTGGGGGGGCTCGCGACCGGGGCCATGGCGGCGGGCGAGATTCCCGTGACCGCCCGGATCCAGCCGCCGGGTTTTCCCACGGTGACCTCCGCGCTGCTCAACGCGATGCACTACCAGTACGTCGATTCGGTGCTTCCCGCCGTCTTCGGCCTCGTGACCCTCGCATCGGTCGCGGCGATCCTCATCGTGATGCTCGGTTCGATGCCGCGGGTTCGAGGCCTTGCGGTCCGCTCGATGTCATTGCTGGTCGCCTTGCTGCCGATCCTGCTCTTCGGTTGTTCCGGGGCCGGCGACGAGACCGGGGTCGAACCGGTGCCGTCGGACGCGGTGTTCGGGCGGGCTGGAAACATCGATGGACGATTCGACTACCCGCGGGCGATCGGTCTCGACGCGGAACGTGGACGCGTCTACGTGGTGGACAAGACGGCGCGGGTCCAGCGGTTCGATCTCGACGGGCGGTTCGAGCGTTCGTGGGCGATGCCGCGTTCGGAGAATGGAAAACCCACGGGGGTCACCATCACCGCGGACGGTCGGGTCGTGGTGGCGGACACCCACGAGCACCAGATCGCGATCTTCTCGCCCGAGGGCGAACTGCTCGAGACCTTCGGCGAATACGGGGAGGGCCCGGGGCAGTTCATCTACCCCACCGACGTGGCGATCGCCGCCGACGGGACCTGGTTCGTCTCCGAGTACGGCGGCAACGATCGTGTCCAGGTCTTCGACGCGGATCGTCGGCCCGTCGGCTCGATCGGATTCATGGGGCACGACGACGACGGTGACCGTCCCGGTCTCCTCCGTCCGCAGTCGATCGCCTGGGACGACGAAGCGCAGGAACTCTTCATCGCCGACGCGGTGAATCATCGGATCGTGGTGACCGATCGTGCGGGGGCGATGCGGCGGGTGCTCGGTGGGGCCGGGGGCGAACCGGGACGACTCGCCTACCCGTACGGGATCGTGCTCGACGGCGACCGAAGTCTGATGGTGGCGGAGTACGGGAACAACCGGGTCCAACGATTGGATCGAATCGACGGCGAAAGTCTCGGAGTCTGGGGTGGCGCGGGGATCGAGGCGGGGCGACTTCGGTATCCTTGGGGGGTCGACGCCGGGGGTGGACTGATGGCGGTGCTGGATTCCGGCAACGATCGAGTGCAGGTCGGAGAACTTCCGTGACGATCCGACCGCGGACGCGGCATGACCGAGTTCCAGGAGACCATTGGCATGTTCGCTGATCTGCCCATCCAATTCGAACACCCGGTGATGCTGCTGGTGCTTCTGCTGATCGTCCCGGTCGTCCTGCTCGCCCGAATGGGATCGGCGGGACAGGGCCGGGGCAAGCTCATCGGCTCGGTCGTGGTCCGCACGATCCTGATCCTCCTGCTCGCGGTCTCGCTCGCCCGCCCGTCGGTCGTCGACCGCGGCGAGAGCGTCACGCTGATGGTCGTCGCGGACGTCAGCCGGTCGATTCCACGGGAACTGCAGCGGGAGAGCGGTCGGTTCCTCGAACGCGTGGCGGATGCCAAGCGGAACGAGGAGGACCGGATCGGCGTGGTCACCGTCGCCGAGGAATCCGAGATCCGCCAGACGCCCGACATGAACGCGGTGATCCAGCTCGATCACGCCGGGGACCTCGCGGCGACGGATCTCGCGAGCGCGATGCGAACCGCGATCTCCCTGCTGCCGACCGACACCGCGAACCGGATCCTGCTCGTCTCCGACGGCAACGAAACCGAATCGAATCTTCTGGAAGCGGTGGAACTGGCGCGAGCCAACGACATTCCGGTCGACGTGCTTCCGATCGAATACGAATACGGCAGCGAGATCGTCTTCGAGCAGCTGCGGGCGCCCAACCGGGCCCGGCTCGGACAGTCCGTCGATCTTCGAGCGTTTCTCCGGTCGTCGAGCGAGACGTCCGGGGTGCTTCGGATCTTCCAGAACGATGCGCTCGTCGATCTCGATCCCGGGTCCACGTCTGATGGAATCCGCATCGATCTCGAACCCGGATCCAACACCGTCTCCATCCCGGTCACGCTCGAATCCGGTGGAGCGCAGCGTTTCCGGGCCGAATTCTCGCCCGACGATCCCGACTCGGATGCGATCCTCGAGAACAACGTCTACGAGTCGGTGACCTTCGTCGCCTCCGACGGCCGGGCCCTGGTGATCGATGAAGGCGGCACCGAGACGACCGCACTGGTCTCCGCCCTGCGGACCGGTGGCGTCGAGGTGGTCGTCGAGCCACCGTCGAGTCTGCTCGGCGGGATCGCGTTCCTCAACGGCTTCGACACGGTGATCCTCGCCAACGTGCCGCGATGGTCGATCGATCAGGACGCGGATCGAAGTCTCCGTTCCTACGTGCACGACCTGGGTGGCGGTCTGGTGATGATCGGCGGGGATGAGGGATTCGGCGCCGGGGGCTGGATCGAATCCGAAACCGCGAAGGTGCTTCCGGTCCGGTTGGATCCGCCGCAGGAGCGGCAGATGGTCCGCGGAGCGCTGGCCCTGATCATGCATTCCTGCGAGATGGCGAAGGGGAACTACTGGGGGCAGCAGACCGCGATCGCCGCGATCGACGCCCTCAGCAGTCTCGACTACGTCGGCATCGTGACCTTCAACTGGGGCCAGGGTGGCCAGGGGGTGAACGGCTGTTCGTGGGCCTTCCCGATGCAGCCGGCCGGTGACAAGTCCGCCGCGATCGCCGCGGCGAAGAAGATGGTGATCGGCGACATGCCCGACTTCGGGGCCTCCATGACCCTCGCCCGGCAGGGGCTGAACGGCGTGAACGCAGGGCAGAAGCACGTCATCATCATCTCGGACGGTGATGCGGTGCCACCCAGCAAGACGCTGCTCGACCAGTACGTCGCGGACGGCATCACCGTGACCACGGTGATGGTCGGCGGGCACGGGACGCCGAAGGATCGACAGAACATGCAGGGCGTCGCCGAGTTCACGGGCGGCACGTTCTACAACGTCTCCAACCCGAAGATGCTTCCCAAGATCTTCATCAAGGAGGCGACGCTGGTCACGCGAACGCTCCTGATGGAAGGCGACTTCCAGCCGTCCGTGTCGGCGACGCTCGACGGTCCGACCCGCGGCGTCGGATCGGTGCCGGGCATCGGTGGATTCGTGCTCACCGTTCCCAAGGAGGGACTGGTGAAGATTCCGATGGTGGTTCCGACGGAGGAGGGTGAGGATCCCTTGCTCGCGTACTGGAACTACGGGCTCGGGAAGAGCGTGGCGTTCACCAGCGATGCCGGTGGTCGCTGGAGCACGACGTGGCCGGGTTGGAGCGGCTTCCAGCCGTTCTGGGAACAGATCGTCCGATGGTCGATGCGTCCGTCTTCCCCCCCGAATCTCATGATCCGCGCCAGCACCGGCGAGGACGGTCGGGCGGTCGTCGAGGTCGAGGCGATGGGCGCGGACGGCGGAATGGCGAACTTCCTGCAGGGGCAGGCGCGGGTCATCGATCCGACCGGCGCATCGGCCGCTGCGCCCTTGCAGCAGATCGGACCGGGCCGGTATCGCACGGAATTCGAGCTTGAGCAGCAGGGGGCCTACCTCGTCAACGTGCTGTTCCCGGAAGGTGACGGCGGCGAGCGTTCCGCGGCGAGCATCCAGGCCGCGATCAGCGTCCCCTACGAACGGGAATTCTCGACGGTCCGGGACAACCGGGCCCTGCTCGAGTCGATCGCGGCGAAGACGGGCGGAACGGTGTTCGGGCCCTCCACCGACTTCGAGATGGTCGATCCCTTCGATCGAACGGGACTGGAGATGCCGTCCTCGCCGACGAGGATCTGGGATCTGCTGGTGGTGGTCGCCGCCGGGCTCTTCGTGGTGGACGTGGCGGTGCGAAGGCTCACCTTCGATTCCCGGGCGGCCCGCGAGGCGGCGGCGAAGGCCATGGCGAGTGGAACCAGCACCGCGGATTCGACCGTCGAGGCCTGGAAGACCGCGCGGAAGCGGGCCGGACGGCGAGGGGGTGCCGAGTCGGCCGGTGCGACCCGCTTCGACACCGACGAGACCGTCGACGGCGACTTCTCCGTGACCGAGGACCTCTCGGCCGCCGATCGGAGCACCGATGGCGCCCGACCGCCCCGACGGGAACGCTCGAACGACGAGGCGTCGAAGTCCGACGAGGTCGAGGAGGACATGACCAGTCGGCTGCTGCGTGCCAAGCGGCGGGCCACCGGTCGCGATGACGACGGAGCCGCCAATGGGTGAATTCGCCGAGGGCATGCGGGCGCGGCTCGATGACGTGGAGACGGTCCAGCTGGCCTGCGACCGTTTTCGTGCGGCCTTCGCGGCGCTTCGGGCGCGGATCGGACTTCGGATCGTCGGGCAGGAGGCGGTGGTCGACCAGGCGTTGATCGCGCTGTTCGCGGGCGGGCACGTGCTGCTCGAAGGGGTCCCGGGACTCGGCAAGACGTTGCTGGTCAGGACGCTCTCGGATTCCCTCGGGCTCGACTTCAACCGCATCCAGTTCACTCCCGACCTCATGCCCGCGGACGTCACGGGCACGACGATCGTCGTCGAGGACGGCCTCGGGGGCCGCGCGTTCCAGTTCAGAGAGGGACCGATCTTCGCGAACATCGTGCTCGCGGACGAGATCAACCGGGCCACGCCCAAGAGCCAGTCCGCGATGCTCGAGGCGATGCAGGAGCGATCGGTCTCGGTCGGTGCCGAGACCCGCCGGCTTCCCGATCCGTTTCTCGTGCTCGCGACCCAGAACCCGATCGAACAGGAAGGAACCTTTCCGCTGCCGGAGGCGCAGCTCGATCGGTTCCTTCTCAAGATCACCGTTCCCTACGCGATCCGCGAGGAGCTCACCGAGATCATCAGCCGGACGACGGTTCCGGGCGAAGTCGACGTCACACCGGTGCTCGACGCCGACGACGTGCTCGCGGGAAGAGCGCTCGCTCGTCGGATCGTGATCGCGGATTCGGTGAAGGACTACGCCATCCGGCTGGTGCTCGCGACCCACCCCGAGGGCGAGTTCGAGATCCCCGAGTTCCGTCACTACATCCGGATCGGGGCGAGCCCGCGGGCGGCCCAGGCGATGGTGTCCACCGCCAAGGTCGTCGCGCTCATGGACGGTCGGTACGCGGCGAGTCTCGACGACGTGCGTCGGGTCGCGCTGCCGGCGCTCCGGCATCGACTGGTCCGGACCTTCGAGGCGGAGGCGGACGGCGTCGACGCCGACGAGATCGTGTGCGGCGTGCTCGAGCGGGTGCCGGCGGACGCCGATCACCCCGAGGACGGGCCGCCGGCCGGCGCGGTCTTCGCGGGAGGCACCCGATGAGTCGTTTCCCCGACGGCCCGCCGCCGCGTTCGAGTCGGCCGACCAAGGTCGATGAGCTCATCGACAGTCGCCTCATGGCGCGGCTCGATCACCTCGACGTGGTCAGCCGGAAGATCTTCAACGGACGCGTCCAGGGCGAGCGACGAAGCAAGCGACGCGGGCAGAGCGTCGAGTTCGCGGACTTTCGTCCGTACGTGCACGGTGACGACCTCCGCTTCGTCGATTGGAACATCTACGGACGGCTCGACCGGCTCTTCCTGAAGATCTTCCTCGAGGAGGAGGATCTCTCGCTGATCGTGGTCGTGGACGGAACCTCCAGCATGCACTGGGGCGATCCGTCGAAGTTCGAATATGCGAGGCGGCTCGCGATGGCCCTCGGCTACATCGGGCTGGTCAACCAGAACCGGGTCTCGCTCGCGGCGTTCGGCGGGCTCGATTCGGAAGGCGAGTCCGCGGGCCTGCAGCGGATCTCGAATCTTCGCGGTCGGCGCCGGACCCACGAGATGGGGCGATGGCTCCTCGAACTCGAGCCCGGCGGCGACGGGGGATTCGAGGAGGCGATGCGGCGGATCGCCCTGACCCGGCAGGGGCGTGGCGTCATGATCGTGCTGAGCGACTTCCTGCAGAAGGAGGGCTTCGAACGAGGACTGCGCTACGTGGCGGGCCGAGGGTACGACGTCTATGCGATGCAGGTCCTCGCGCCCCAGGAGATCGACCCGGGCCGGCACGGGATGAGCGGCGACCTGCGGCTCGTCGATCTCGAGGACGAGGATGAAGCCGAGGTGACGGTGAATTCGGCGGTGCTTCGAGGCTACCGTCGACGCCTCGACGCGTACTGCGGCTCGCTCCGCGACTACTGCATCCGCCGCAGCATCATGCACACCATGGTCGACACCTCGACCGATCTCGACGCACTGCTTCTGGACTACCTTCGGAAGCGAGGTCTGCTCCGATGAGCTGGCTGACGCCGCTGTTCGGCGGGATCGTGCTCGCGTCGGTGATTCCGCCGCTGGTCGCGCTGTACTTCCTTCGGCTGCGCCGGACCCGCCGATCCATTCCCAGCACCCTCCTCTGGAAGCGATCGGTCGAGGACCTTCGGGCGAACGCGCCCTTCCAACGCCTTCGGCCGACGTTGCTCCTGTTCCTGCAGCTCCTCTTCCTCGCCCTTCTCGGCATCGCCCTGATGCAGCCTCGTTTCGACGCGGGCGAGCGGCGGGACGGGCGCACGGTGATCGTCGTGGACAATTCCTCGTCCATGAACATCCTCGACGGCGACGACTCTGGCGAGACCTCGAGGCTGGAGTTCGCGAAGGCATCCGCCATCGAGCGGATCGAGGCCCTGCACGGCGGCGGGCTCTTCAGCGGCGACGCCGCGGAGATCATGGTGGTCGCCTTCAACGACGAGGCCGAGATCAGGACACCGTTCACGGATTCGCGTCAGACCGCGATCCAGGCGGTTCGCGGCATCGAGCCGACGGATGGAACCAGTCGACTCGGCGGCGCCCTTCAGCTTGCCCGCGCGTATCTCACGGTGATCGACCCCGACTCCCAGACCGGGCCGGTGGCGACGCCTGCGGCGGTCGAACTCTGGTCGGACGGCCGGATCGACGACCTTGACGAACAGGTGCTGCGGGAGGGGGAGCGGCTCGAGTATCACCGGGTCGGTTCGATCGAGGCGAGCAACATCGGGATCGCGTCGATCGCGGCCCAGCGTCCCTATGACGAGCCCGGCAAGATCCAGGTGTTCATCGCGGTGGAGAATCCCACCGACCAGGCGCGAACGACCGACCTGCAGCTGAGCGTGAACGGCGTGGTTCGTGCGATCACGCCGGTCCCGATCGAGATCGGCCCGGAGACCGAGGAGCCCGGCCTCGGGAGGATCCCCGGTCGCAAGCAGTTCGCCTTCGCGCCGTTCGAGCAGGAACGGGATGCGGTGATCGAGGTGCTGCTGCTCAACGAGGACGCCCAGCCCACCGACGACGCGGCGATGCTCGTGGTGCCACCCGCTCGACGCCTCAAGGTCGCGCTGGTGGACACCGAGTCCTTCGTGCTTCGATCGGTCCTCGAGGGGATGGCGCTCGAGTCGCTCGATCTGCTGACACTCGACGCTTACGAAACGCTCGCTGCGTCCGGTGGGCTCGACGACTACGACGTGGTCGTGCTCGACGACGCGGCGGTCGAGACGCTTCCCCCGGGGCGATATCTCTCGTTCGGGCGAACTCCGCCGATCGAGGGACTGACCGAGTTCGGGGATCCGGCCGAGGGCATCGTCGTCCGTCGCAGCGCGGAGGACCATCCGGTGCTTCGCTACGTGAATCTCGACGAACTCTTCGTGAGCTCGATGCGGAAGGTCACGACCGGCACGGGTGTCGAATCACTCGTCGAATCGGGGGATGGACCGATGGTCGTCTCGGTCGACCGAGGACCGATCCAGATCATCCATGCGACCTTCGATCCGCTCGATTCGAACTGGCCGTATCTCCGGTCGTTCGTGAACTTCGTGCCCAACGCGATCGAATACCTCGGCGGTCTCGGCGATGCGGTGGCATCGGCGGGCGTCGCACCCGGGAGTCCGTTGACGGCTCGGCTCCCGGCGCAGGCGATGGATCTTCGGGTGCGGCGTCCGGACGGGTCCGACGTCGCGGTCGAGTCGGCGGATCCGATGACGTTCGCATGGGGGCCGGTCCGCCGGGCGGGCCGCTACGAACTGTCGTGGACGGAGCCCGGAGACGATTCACCACGCCGAAGGATCTTCGCGGTGAATCAGCTCGATCCGACCGAGCGACGCGCTGCGGCGGCGGAATCGATCGAGTTGAGCCTCGACCGCATCACCGGGGAGGCGGCGGCGGCGGGGGGTACCCGCTGGCAGGACTTCTGGCCCTGGCTGCTCGGCGTCTCGCTCGTGTTGATGATGCTCGAGTGGTGGCTGTGGCAACGCCAGTCCGCCGCGGGTTGAGCCCGGCGACGATCACGAGGCTTTCCACGCATGACCGGCGGCCTCACGATTCGTTCAGCTGCCGCTGCGAAGCGACTCGAGAAGATCGTCGTCGATGCCGAGGAACTCGCGCATGTGGCGGTCGTAGGTCTCCTGATCCTCTTCCCGGCTGAAGTCGAGTCGAAGTTCGTTGATGACCTTGGTTCCCTGGCCGATCCAGTCGTTCCAGGTCTCGGTGGAGATGTTCTCGCCGATCCAGCCGCCCACCGCGCCCTTGAACGGCGGTGCGTCCATCGCGGTTCCCAGCTTGCCGGTCCGGCCGCAGGTGAACGTTCCGGATTCCGATGCTTCCTGGGCCGCGGCCTTCGCCGCATCGGACGCTTCGGGGGCCGTCCTCCCGATCGATTCGAGCGCCGTCACGATGGCGTCCCGGACCATGAGGTCTCCCTTGGCGACGGCGACTTCGTGACCGTGTTCGAGGTGCTGCACGGCCTTGTCCTCGAGCCCGGCGCCGATCATGGCTTCGCCGGCGAGTTGCCAGGCCTTGCTCATGTCCGGATTCAGGACCGTGACGCGCTCGAAGCTCGACGCCGCCTCGGCCGCTCGATTCGCCTTCAGGTAGGCGTTTCCAAGTGAGAAGAACGCCATCTCGTTGTCGGGGTCGGCGGTCGTCATGTTCTCGAACTGAGCGATTCGCTCGAGGAGACGGGGGTCATCGGAAGATTGGGGGGTCTGGTTGCTCATGGCGAGGCATGCTACCCCGCCGACGGCCGCGGAGGCGAGGCAATCGCGTGAGTTCGATCGAAGCGGATCGAGACGGGCCTGCAGGTCGATCCAGGCGGCCGGCCGCGGGGGGATCTCAGATGGCGGGAACGAGGATCTTCAACATCGTCCTGGTCGTTTCGAGCATGTTCCTCTCCGGGGCGACCCCGGAGAGTGCTTCGAAAATCAGAATCATGTCACCCGTCAG
>JAQWJM010000106.1:0-3142 GCA_029248335.1 Phycisphaerales bacterium | reverse complement strand
TCGATGGCGACCGGCTCAAACTCGGATCCAAGGTGATCGCGAACGTCCACGGCGATCGCGTCCGCGAGGGAACCGGATCGCGGACCCTCTGCAACATCCATGGGGACCGGGTTCGAGAAGGCACCGGCTCGAAGGTCCTCTTCAACCTTCACGGCGACGAGCTTCGCCTCGGCACGTCGTCCTCGAAGATCGCGACCATGGCCGACGTCCACGCGGCGATCGACGGTCCCGGCGGGATCACCAAGGCGGCGATGTGGTTCTGGTTCGTCCGGTAGCGAGCGATTATCGTGCACCGATGAACACGGAATCACCGCGATCAGCCCGAACCCACGATCTCCTGGTCTGGGGCGCCACCGGCTACACCGGGCGGCTCGTCGCGGTAGCGGCCGCGGCGCATCTCGGTGATCGACGCTGGGCGATCGCCGGACGGTCACGCGATCGACTGGAGAGAATCCGGAACGAGATCGCGGAGACGGGGGCCGCGCCCCCCGACGTGGTGGTGGCGGATCTCGAAGATGCCGGTTCCATGCGGGCGATGACAAGCTCCACCCGCGTGGTGCTCACGACGGTCGGACCGTACGACCTCGTCGGGGAGGCGTTGATCGAAGCGTGCATCGCGACCGGAACCCACGTCGCCGACATCACCGGCGAAGTGCCGTGGGTGCGCCGCATGCGAACGCGATACGAGACCGCGGCCCGGGACGCCGGGGTCCGGATCATCTCGATGTGCGGATACGACTCGATCCCCAGCGAACTGGGCGTGCGCCTCCTGCAGGCGGCGGCGATCGAGACGCATGGACGCCCCGCTCGAGAGATCGAGATGGCGGTCGGCCCGATTCGAGGCGGCGTGAGCGGTGGCACGATCGCCAGTGCCTCGAACATGATCGCTCGGTCCGGCGAACCGGAGATTCGGAACGGGCCGCGGGGAGCCGGTGGGTTGTGCGTCGAACCGCCGGAGCCGTCGATCCGGTCCGGCGAGCAATGGGGCATTCGCCGGTCCACTGCGCTTGGGATCTGGACGGCCCCGTTCTTCATGGCGGGCATCAACGTCGCCGTGGTGCATCGCACCCACGAGATGCTGGGCCGACCCTGGGGCGACGACTTCCGATACCGCGAGTGCGCCGCGGGCGGCCGAAGCGCTTCCGGATTCCTGAAGGCGTCCCTGCTCGCGGCGGGCACCATCGCCATGGTCGTGGCGCTGGTCGTCCCCCCGCTCCGATGGATCACCCGCCGTTGGTTCCTGCCCGCTCCCGGCGAAGGCCCTGACACCGATCGTTTGAAGGACGGGTTCGTCCGGCACCGCACCGTGTCCGTCGATCCGCCGGTGACGGTCGAGTTCGAAGTGGACATGGACCCCGGGTACGCCGCCACCGCGCGGATGCTTCTCGCCTGCGGCATGTCACTGCTCGACGATGATCTCGATCCGTCGATCGACGACGCCTTCTGCACGCCGGGTGCGTTGTTCGGCCCGCGCCTCGTGCCACGCCTCGAGGCGATGGGGTTTCGGATTCGGACGAGAACCTCCTGACGATTCCCGGAAACCACTCCTGCAATGGTGTGAGACGCCACCAGGCCGAGGCAACCGTCACCGACTCGATCGATCTCGTAGATTCATGTCGATCGCATCTGGAATCATGGCGAGCGTCTCCTGCCTGAAGAGCCGCCCATCCCCGAACCCTGCATCTGCGGCGATGACCGTCGCGGACTGTCCAAGCTCGCGGCCTGTCCGGAATGCGGTGAGTTCGACGAGCCTCGTGACCCCCCATCGCTCTGGTCGATGGCCATAGGATTCACCTGGCTTGCAATCGTCCTCGCGAGCCTCGATTCGGTGCTCGCCGTCTGCATCCTCGTCCTGAACCTGCAGCGACCGGAGGGTACCGACGAGTTCGCCACAGTGGTTCCCCTCGAGTGCTGATTCCACGCGGTGCTTCCGATCGCGGGACTCGCCCTCCTGCTGGTCATCGCGAGCGTGATGTCGAAGAAGATCGGGGCGAAGGACGCCGTCTTCAAGAAGACGCTCAGCATGGCGTGCACCGCCCTGTTCGGCCCGCCGCTCTTCTTCTTCCTGCTCTTCCTGCTCTTCCTGCTCTGGGCGTCGCTCGGATTCCGATGAGCGGACTCGAATCCGAATCTGCGGGCGGATCTTGCGAGACACGGGATCGAAGACGACGAACCGCCGGCCCCGAAGGGCCGGCGGTCGCGTCGCTGTGAATCGTCACCGGCGGAACCGGTGTCCCCCGAAAATTCACATGTTCTGACCCACCGGGTCACCCAGCACCACCATGCTCTGGAAGTACTCGATCACTCCGGAATCGGAGACGTCCAAGGCCGGCCACTGCGGCCAGTCGAACGTGTCGTTCATGAAGGGCTGCATCTGGTCCCAGCTGAGCACCGTGAGGTGATTGACGTCGTGGTTGATCGCCACGCCTTCGATCGACCGGAACCCGTGGCATCGTCCGTGCATCCAGCCGCCGTAGTGCGGTTCCATCTTGAGCGTGTTGATGAAGGTCCGGACCATGCCGTTCGCCTCAAGGTGCTCGGCGTATCCCTCGATGCCGAACTCGCGGACCATGTCCATGACCAGCGCCTCCATCTCGATCGGATTGCAGACGGTTCGGGCCGTACGCTGGATGTCCGCGAGGATCTGCGGGTCGTAGGCCTCGTCGGTGATCCAACCGACCTTGGCGCCCTGCATGGCATACCAGAGGCCGACACCCTTGAGGTCCTCACCCCACCACTGGTCGTTGTTGGTGAGCTGTTCGGAGAAGGCCCAGGATCCGACGTCCTCCACGTCGAGTGCCGGCAGTCCGATGAACGCCCGGAGGTCGTTGTACGCCAGCATGGCCTCGGTGGTGATGATCGTCCGACCGCCGACCATCTGCGCGTGGCCGGAATTGTGGTTCGAATCGTGGAAGTCGCCCCAGCAGGTGATGTCGATGAACTCGCCCATGCACGGCATGTGCCCATCATGTGAACCACCACCGTGGGGATCGCAGGAGCCCCATCGACCGAGCAGCTGAGCCAGATCCGCACCATCCACGAGTCCGGACTGGTCGAGGTCGGACATCGCGTCGGAGCTGTTCCAGGCGGCGAGCAGGGTTGCGAGGTCGCCACCGTTCACCATCCGGTCGCCGTCGAGGTC
>JAQWJM010000105.1:0-5618 GCA_029248335.1 Phycisphaerales bacterium | reverse complement strand
TAGATCTCCTTGCCGTGGCCGAAGGGATGACGGGCGTCGGCGGGCGCCTTCGCCTTCTTGATCCCGAAGAGCAGGAGCCCCTGGTTGCCGGTGTCCACGAGCGAGTGGATGCCCTCGGCCATCATCGCGGACGAGCCGGTGATGCCGGCGGCCACGAACTTGGTGACCGAGATCAGGGAGTTGCCGATGAGGGCGGCATAGATGATGGTCTTGTTGCCGGATGCCATGTAAGCAGCCTACCGGTCGAGGAGGCCAGTGTCAGGGTGGGCCGCCGCGGAATTCGCGCCTCGGCGCTGGTGGTTGATGAGCGTTCCTGCGAAACTGGGGTCATGACGGGACAGGAACCCGACCGCATCCAGCTGGCGTTCGGCGAGAGGTGCGAGGAGCTCTATTCGGAGCCTCTGGTCGACTGGCTGTCGTCGCAGGGGCTCGGCCGCGTCGCCGCCGATCCCCAGGACCTCACGACGAGCTGCTATCGGGGTTACGTGGTTCGGTGGGTGATCCATTCGGATCATCTCTGGCTCGATCGCATCTCGAATTGGGGCGATGGGTGGATCGTCGCCACGCCGAAGGTACGAATCGAAGGCGACGAATACGTGCGGGTCGAGCACGAAGAGGAGTTCGAACGTCGCCGGGCCGCGCTGCAATCGTCACCAAAACCGTTTTCCAAACGTGGATTGTTCCCACGCGGGCTTTTCGCCCGCGATGCGAAGAGTCGAATTCGGGCGGAGTGGTTCTCCGGCGAGCTCAGCATTCCGATCGGTGAATCGCTGGGATACGAAAGCAGCGGGTATGGACACCGCTATCACTTCTTCCGAACGCTGGCGGTCGAGCGGGGCCGAATCGTGGCGGACTTCAGTCCGCCGATCGGGATCGACGGTCGACACTCGATCGATTGAGCCGCCGTGCTCACGCCCCGAGCATCTTCGCCCCGACGCCGCCTTCGACGAACGCATTCTCGAATTCGTCGTCCTTGACGCCCGCGGGCAGCGAGCCTTCCTCCGCCCAGACGTAGAGGACCGCCTTGAGCACCGCTCCCAGGGCGGAGAGGAAGGCGCCGTTCACGATCATCACCACGATGAAGCCGCCGAAGAGACCGGCGGTCACCGCGGGGCTTCCGTCGTGCACGAACCGGATGTCGAGGAACAGCATGACGATGCAGCCGATCGCCAGCAGGCTCGAGATCATCAGCAGGGGTCCGCCCGCCCGGAGTCCGATCCGGAGGGTCCGCCAGTCGACGTCGGACTGCGTGCCCCTCGCCTTGTGGATGCAGTCGCCGATGGTCTTCTTCGAGCGACCGATCGCGGAGATCGGATTCACGCCGGTGGCCATGATCGAGGTGATCGAGAAGAAGGTCAGCACCGACCATGCGGCGCCGACCAGGATGGCGATGATCGGACCGGCGAAGCGGATCCGTTCGAGCATGCCGATCACCACGCCGATCACCATGGTGACGGCCCACCACCCGAGCAGTTGTGGAAGTCGAACGAGCGCCTGCGCGTATCCATAGACCAGGCCGCGGCGGTCGTCCCGGGCGATCGCGAGGGCCGCTGCATTGACCGCACCGATCGAGATCACGCCGATCAACGCGTTGATGACGAAGAACAGCAGCAGGTAGCCGAAGTGGGTGTGTTCGAAGAGCACGCCGATCTCCTGTTGGATCCTCGCGTCCGCCGGCGTCTCCTGATCCTGCTGGGCCTTCGATTCACCGGCTTCCTCGAGTGCGACACCACCGACATCGCGGAAGGTGTCTCCGACCTGCATCGCCGACATGTCGAAGATCAGCGACCACATCGCGATCAGCAGCACGATCGCGGCGGCGATCCGGATGAACGGATAGGCGAGCAGGGTGACGTCATCACGGACCATGTCCCAGACGAACGTGGCACTTTTCCGGCGGACTCGCAGCGACCTCGACATGGTCTTCTCCGTGGTTCGATGAATGAAGAACCACCGTACTTGGCGTTGACCGAACGGACGAGCGTTTGGTCGGGTGGTTCAGTGTCGGAACCAGCGATAGACCATCAGGAAACCACCGGAGATCAGGATCCCGACGCCGCCACCGGCGATCACCCCGATGCCGATCACCGCGTAATCGGGAATCGGAAGTTCATGGGTGTGCGCCACCGGCACGCCGATCCCGACGCCGACGACGAATCCAGCGAGCGAGACGAGGTTGTCGAAGAGTCGGCGCGACGGCCCGGCGATGAGATCGGTGACCCGGTCGTATCGGTTCGTCGTCGGCGGAGTTGGATCCGCCAGCGATGTCGGATCGGTGGGGGGATTGGCACGCGGTTCCGTCACGGTGGAATTCCAGATCGGTGGATTCGTGTCGGTGCGGTATCGGCACGCCGTGCGACGTCAGCGTGTTCGATGCTCGATCAAACGAAATCGCCCCCGGCGGCGGCCGAGGGCGATGTTCGATCGATCATCGATGGCGGCGATCAGTTCTTCTTGTCGAGCACCGTCTGGGTGGTGCCGGCGCCGCCGATGATCGGCGACCAGTGGGCCGCCCGTCGCTTCCACGTATCGCCCTCCTTGGCGAAGACGATGGTCACGCGGGTCAGGTAGTTGCTGACCGGGGATCCGCCCTTCGCCTGCAGTGAGCCTTCCGCGTAGTAGGTCGCGACCGCGGCCTGTCCCGGCACGATCGATTCGATCTCGATGTCCTTGGCGATGATGTTCAGGTTGGTGTAGGTGGGAAGCTCCGCGCCGTTCTCCACGTGCTGCCGGAGCCCGCCGCTCGACCAGAACTCCACCGAGCCGTTCTTCGAGATGACGCCCTTGACCTGCTTGTTCTCTCGATTCGACTGCGCCTGGTGGGCGAGGATCATCGCCATGATCTCCGTGGCATCCGCGTCGGCGTCGACCGCCGGGCTGCTGGTGCCGGTGGCGATCGCGGAGAGCGCCGGTCCGAGGAGTGCGAGCGAGAGCAGGAGCACGGTGGTCTGGGTGAGGCGGTTGATGGTCATGATCTTCTCCGTGGGATGCTGGTGTCTGGTGCCGTCGATGAGACTCACCGACCGCGTCGATCCTCGGTCGCCCTTGTGAAGCGGTCAACCGTTTGGGGAGGTTCCCGGGTGGTTAAGATTCACGCCGACCGGGTTTCGACCTTTTTTTCTCTGCCGGAGTTCTTCATGATGCGTGAACGATCAGGACGTCGGTTCGACGTCGCGATGCGTGCCCTGCTGGCGTCGATTGCTTCGTGGTCGATCTCGATGTCGGTCGCTGGCGGTGACGGCGTTCAGGAAGAATCGACGGCGGCCGAATCCGCATCACCGCCACCGAAGATCGAGAAGGCCTTCCGCGGCCTCCACGGTTACATCGGCAGTCACGCCGGCGCGAGCCCCGAGACCCACCGCTACGGCGCGGGGTTCCATGCCTCGGTCTGGTCGTTGATCGATCGACCGATCCGGAACTTTCAGATCGGTCTGCCGTCGACCTGGATCACCCCCGACAACAGCGACAACCGCACCGAGCCGCTCTGTCCGCCGGGCACCATCGCCCGCGACAACTGGCCGGAGCGCGGACCGACCTACGGAAGCGTCTTCCAGACCATGGAGGGTGGCCTCGGTTACTGGGCGGGGAACCGTTTCCACTACGGCCCGCCGAAGTTCAGCCTGAACGCGACGCCGAACTGCTACAGCACCGAGGTCGCCTCGCCGGGCTGGCCGTTCTTCCACAGCAGCGAGCCGCTGTCCGACGACATGTTGGGCATCGCGCAGGTGAGCAACCGACTCCTGATCCCCCCCGACGGACTGACCTTCGAGGGGAACCCGATGGGCGAACTGCTCGGGTACGCGTGGATGGCGCTTCCGTTGACGGAACCTCGGAACGATCCGCAGCCCACCGGCGACCAGAGCTGGACGATCTTCCTCGACGCCGCGAACTTCAAGGGGCCGCTCGCCTACTACCTGCCCGAATGCTGGAGTCGCATCTCCCGCGACTTCCCGTTCGACCACGGTCGTTGTCTCGACGCCCGGCCCGCCGCGGGCGGCACGGCGGGATCGATGGAGATCAACACCGTGCCCGAGTTCCGGGTGACGACCGACGACGGCGAGATCTACGCGAAGATCCCGCAGCTGCAGTTCCCGGTCGACGACGAGGGACGCACCGTCCTGGTCCGCGATGTCACCATGTATTCGAAGGCTGCCCTCTACGACGACGTCCTGCGCTGGCGGAAGGGCGGCCCGGCGCCGAGCGGCGCGTTCAAGACGGAAGGCGCGATGAAGCCCGACGTCGGGACGCGGCCGGTCACCTACCGGCAGGACGAGAAGAAGATCACCGGCGTCAATCGGCTGGCGACGCCGACGGTGTTTCCCGGCAACGTGTTCGGGCTGCAGTGGAACGATCCGACCGTGGTGAAGGACGGGGTGGCTCGCTTCCCGACCTACTTCCGCGACGCGGGCGAGACGCGGGCCCGCATCACCGCGGCCGACGTCCCCGCCGACACCGGTCTGGTCGAACAGGTCTTCCCGGGACCGCGTCCGACGCCCGACCCGTATTCGGCGGAACCCTTGAAGGGGTCGTGGGCGTCGCCCGGGCCGAAGGCGGGACCGTTCGAGACGGTGCTCGCCGACGGCTCGACGGTGCGATACCACTGGTACCGGTTCATCGACCAGCCGTGCTTCCAGCAGTTCGACTGGACGTCGACCGAGCGAACCGCGCTGCAGCGGATCATCGTGAAGATGCACCGGCACTGGAGGATCGACGACCAGTACCTTCCGGAACGAACCGGCGGCGAACTCGCGAGCTTCGACCTGGCGCTCTTCGTGACGCCGCCGAAGGGCATGGAGCTGGGCCACGTCCCGATCGTGACCTGGCAGGGCATGAAGTGAGTCTCGACGCCCCGCGTCGATGATGGTGCGTTCGAGTGATCGAAGCGGGTAGCCGGCGCAGATTCCCGTCGCGCGGGGCGGCTATCGGCCCTCTGCGGCCGGTGGCTCCGTGATTCCGATTCCGACTCGTCTTTTCACCCGTTGTTACCGATGGTCGCGTGCTATTTTCAGGGATCCCGATCCTCCTTCGAGTCTCCCCATGCATGCCATCCAGACCTTGGTCTTCGCTTCGATTTCAGTGCTCCTGATCACCGTTCCGGTTCGCGCGGAAGGCGGTGGTGATGCGCCGCGACGCGTGCTCCTCTGCGCCGATGTCGCGATGGGGCTCGATTGCAAGAACGTGTTCGACAGTCCGCCCTCGGCGGCCGACCCCGACGACGCCTGGGCGCTCGCGTGGGCGTTGAACCATCCCGGGTGGGACGTCGTGGGCGTGGTGGTCTCGTTCGGGAACTGCGCCTGCGAGACGCCGTCGACGAGCTGCGATGCGCCGGCACCGGAGCCGGGACAGGTCCCCTGCGAGATCCTGGACCGCCAGGTCGAGATCACCCGCTGGGTGGTCGAGGCGTGTGGTCGCGAGACACCCGTCTACCGCGGCGCTTCGAGGCGATTCGCGGTCGACGGCCCCGCACCGGACGGGACGCTCGAGGCGCTCGAGTCGGTGCTCGCCGACCCCGAGCCGGTGACCATCATCGGGATCGGACCGGCCACCGATCCGGCGTATCTGGTTCGTGACCTCGCAGCACAGGGTCGACTGGATCACGTGGAACGTCTGGTGCTCGA
>JAQWJM010000102.1:0-17523 GCA_029248335.1 Phycisphaerales bacterium | reverse complement strand
AGCCGCCCATGTTTGAAATGCGATCCGCCGGAAGCGCGACGTCGTGGAACCTCGACGCGTCCTTCAAGCTGTTGACGATCCGACGGACCCGACGGGAACTCTGCCAGCAGCTCCGCACGAGATCCCAGTCGGCGGGGATCCCAGTCGGCCGGGATCCTCTCACGTCGGAAGAGACGCTGAGGCCTGCGCTGCCACCCGCGATGAAGGCGGCAATCGTCCTCCAGCAACACGTAGTTTCCCCAACCCTCATCTCGGGCACGAACGTGCACGAAGTAATGATCGAGGTAGAACCCGATCGTCGATGCACTGATCTTTCTGATCGTCGGTCGCAGTCGCCGGTAGAAGTCGTGGTACCGGCCGGATTCGCTCACGAAATCATCGGCCGTCGGGCATGTCGCTTCGAATCGTTGGCATGGGATCCCCCACCGTGAGCGCTGACGCTCCTGTCGATGACCATTCGATTCTCCTTCACGGCTCCACCCGAACCGCATTCCCCCCACGGACTTCCACCCTGCATCGATCGGCCGCCGAGACCACCAGGTTGGATTCACCTCTCGATCCTGACATCGCGCGGCACCGAAATCGACGACCAGCCGGCGAACATCCGAAAAAACGTCGTCCCACCGGTCTTCCGGACCCCGGCCACTCGCCGCGAATCGGATCGAGGACAACCACCTGAATTTACGGTGGAATCAGATGCCCGGACGTTAGGCTTGAGGATTCGATGTCCCACCAAACGAGGAGTCCCCGATGATGTCCACGACACTCGCACGCAGGCAGCCCTTCCTTCGACGCCTTCTCGCGATCGGCGTCGCCGCCGCGGCGACCTCGGCCGCGACCGCCCAGTGGAGCGACGACGCCTCGATCAACAACCTCCTCGGCGCCGGCACCGGCACCCAGAACCAGCCGCTGCTCGCCCGGCTCGCCGACGGCACCACCTACGTGTCGTGGCTCGAGAATCCGGGCGGCGGCTACGACGTCCGACTGCAGTTGGTGACCCCCACCGGCGTCCCCGAGTGGTCCGGCGCCCTCACCGTGGCGGACCGGTCCTTCTCATCGACCCAGTCCTACGGACTCGACGTCGACACCAGCGGCGCGGCGGTGCTCGCCTACCGTGGCGACGCGCTCCCCGGCACGCAGATCGTCGCGAACCGCGTGCTCGCCGACGGCACCATGCCGTGGGGCGACGGCGTGGTGCTCAACGCCGGCAACTCGCAGGACGTGGCCTCGCCCACCATCGCCGCGACCGGCGACGGCAACAGCGTCGCGGCGTGGACCCGGTTTCCAAACAGCGGGCCCTCGGTGATCGAGCTTCGCAAGCTCTCGCCCAAGGGCGACATCCTCTGGTCGTACACCATGACGCGGTCCACCGGCATCGCGGCCAGTTCGCTCGTCGCCTCGGACGCGCCCGGCGCGAGCGGGCAGTGCGTGCTGATGACCGTCGGCTTCGGCGGCTTCACCTCGCCGAGACCGCTCAAGGCCCAGAAGTTCGACACCGACGGCAGCGAGATGTGGGGATCGAGCGACGTCGGCATCTTCACCAGCGGATCGGTGCAGATCGGCAACTTCCCGAAACTGATCTCCGACGGTCGTGGCGGCGCCGTGGCGACCTGGTACAGCTCGGTTCCGAGTCTCCGGTGCTTCGTCCAGCAGGTTCGTGCCGACGGCTCGCTCCGCCTCTCGACGTCGCAGTACGGCGTCACCGCGGTGGGCGAGACCCAGGTCAATCCCGTCGCGTGCATCGATCCCGTCTCCGAGGACATCACCTGCTACTGGATCACCCAGAACTCGACGCAGAGCCAGTTCTCGCTCAAGGGCCAGCGGTTCGAAGGAACCTCGAGGGCCTGGGGCACGACCGGCATCACCTTCCTTCCCCTCGGATCGACGCAGACCACCGCGGCGGGCTGTCACCCGCGGTACGACGGTGGCACCACGGTCGTCTGGAACAGCGGATTCATTCCGCAACCGACGTCCATCTTCGCCGCGGCCGTCGATGCGGACGGCGGCCCCGTCTGGACCGGTGACGCCGGCGGCGTCACCGGTGGCGTCACCATCTCGAGCGTCGCTTCCAACAAGAGCCGGACCGCCACCGCGAAGAGTCCGAGCGGCGAGATCGTGATCGCGTGGAGCGACGAGCGGGACGGGTCGAGCCGGCGGATCTACGGACAGAACGTCCGCGTCGACGGCGAGCTCGGTGATGCCGCACTGGTCGGCGACCTCAATGGCGACGGCGTGGTGAACGCCGCCGATCTCGGACTGCTGATCGTCGCCTGGGGCCCCTGCGGCAGGGGCGTCCCCTGCCCCGCCGACCTCAACGACGACGGCATCGTCGACGCGGCGGATCTCGGATTCCTGTTCGCGAACTGGTCCTGATCCAGAGGCACGGAACCGTTGCTCGAACGGGAGGTAGACTCGACGCGTCCCGTCGATCACCACCCGGAGCCGCGCCATGTCCCGTTCGATCCGCTTCATCGCACTCACGCTCGCCCTGCTCACCACCGCGTCACCGGCGCTCGCCTCGGTCAACGAACCGCCGCCCGGGAAGGTCGCGCTGTATCCACAGGCGGACGACGCCCGCCAGCGGATCGACGCCGCGCTCGCCCGGGCGAAGGCGGACAACACCCGGGTGATGATCCAGTGGGGCGACGACTGGTGCGGATGGTGCGTGAAGCTGCACGACCTCTGCGGTCGGGATCGCGACGTCTCCCGCAAGCTGCTCTACGACTACGAAGTCGTGCTCGTCCCCGTCGGACGCTTCGACCGGAACCTCGACATCGCGACGGCGTACCAGGCCGACTTCAAGGGCAACGGCGTGCCCTTCCTGACGGTGCTCGATGCGGATGGGACGGTGATCGCCAACCAGGAGACCGGGTCGCTGGAGAAGGACGGCGGCCACGACCCCATGAAGGTCATGGCGTTTCTCACGGCGCATCAGGCAACGCCTCGCGACGCCGCCGGCAGCCTCAAGAAGGCCCTCGAATCCTCGAAGACCTCCGGTCGGCCGGTGATGCTCCACTTCGGGGCACCGTGGTGCGGCTGGTGTCATCGACTCGAAGCGTGGATGACCGAGCCGCCGGTGAAGGCGATCCTCGAGCGACACCTCGTCGACTGCAAGATCGACACCGATCGCGACACCGGCGGAAAGGCGATCTTCGAGGCCTACACCAAGGGCGCGTCGACGGGGATTCCGTGGTTCGTCTTCCTCGCCGGCGACGGGAGCACCCTGGCCACCAGCGACGGCCCGGACGGCAACGTCGGCTTCCCGTCGACCGACGGCGAGATCGACGCGTTCACCACGGCGCTGAAGCAGGCAGACCCGACCTTCACCGATGCGGAACTCCAGACCCTCGCGGATTCCCTCATCGCGAATCGCAAGGCCCGCGAGGCGAAGGCCAAGGCCGCCCGTGACGCCCGCGCGGCGAAGGACGCCCTCAAGAAGGAAGGCGCCTGACCATGCTGTCCACGCTCCCCGCGATCGGCCTCGCACTCGTTGCCGCCGGTGCATCCTCGCTCGAACCACCGATCCAGCCACCGACCTTCAAGGTGTTCCTGCTCGCCGGCCAGAGCAACATGGAGGGCCAGGCGGTCGTCGCGATGGATCATCCCGAGCACTACAACGGGGGCCGGGGCAACCTCGTGAACACGATGAAGGACCCGAAGTTCGCGAAGCGGATGTCACATCTTCGTGACTCGAAGGGCAACGCGGATGGCGATTGGACCGTCCGCGACGATGCCTTCTGCTGGTACCGGACCGACCGGGGCGAGCTCAAGGCGGGTCCGCTCTCGATCGGGTTCGCGGGCTATCCGGGAAGCGATCACTTCGGCCCGGAACTCCAGATCGGCCACCTGCTCGCGGATGCATGCAACGAACCCGTGCTCCTGATCAAGACCGCCTGGGGCGGGAAGAACCTTCACGTCGACTTCCGGCCCCCCTCCGCCGGCGGCGAGGTCGGCCCGTACTACACGCGGATGCTCGAGGAATACGCCGAGGGCGTCCGGGACGCGCAGCGTCGCTTCCCTGCACTCCGGGGATCGACGCCGGAGCTCGCGGGCTTCATCTGGTTCCAGGGTTGGAACGACATGTACGTCGACGGCGGGATCGACGCCTATCCGGACAATCTCGTCCACCTCGCGGCGGATCTGCGTCGCCATTTCGACGATCCCGACCTGCCCATCGTGGTGGGCGAGACGGGGAATGCCGGAAACGAACGCTTCCGCGACCAGCAGCGGATCGGCACCGAACGCATTCCACCGCCGTCCGCGTTCGTCGCGACACGATCCTTTCTTCAGAAGCCCGAGGACTCGCCCAATCAAGGACACGGCCATCACTGGTTCGGAAACGCGGCGAGCTATTTCCTCGTCGGCGACGGGCTCGGCAAGGCGACGATCCGGCTCCTCGAACCCGGCACCCGACCGTGACCGCGAACGGTGATCACCCGACCCCGGCGGCCTCCCGAATCGGGTATCACGGTCGACCATGCCACCCACCGAAGATCCCATCGACCACCTGAAGTCGCTGCCCGACCGAGCCGCGCGGTACGAATGGCTCGACAGCCTCGACCGAACCGAGCGGAACGGCATCCTGAATCGACTCACCGAAGACGATCGACGTCGCTACCGCCAGCATGCCGATGCGAGGCTGGCCCGAGAAAAACGATCGTTGAAATCCGCGGACCGCGAAGCACGGCGGCAGGACGCGATCGCCGGGCGGGCGACGGACATTCCAGAGATGATCGAAGCGCTGTACACCGTGATGCCGAGACTCACCGAGTCGCAGCGAGCCTGGGTCGAGCGAATCGACCAGTCCGCCGACGCGAGCAAGCGCGACGGCTTCACCTCGCGACAAGCCGAGGTGATCCGGGATCTGTATCGAAAGCAGTTCCGAAAGCGTGGATGAAGTAGACTCTCGCGCGAGTTCCCTCGACCACCGACCATCCAATCCGGAGAAAAGACGTGAAGATCCTCGCCCGAACGATCGCCGCCTTGCTGGTCGCCGCCACTGCGGGATGCGCCACCACGACCTCCCGAACCCTTTCGACCGAGCCGACCCTGACGGTCTACTGCCACGAGGGCGAGCTCAGTCGATGCGATCTCGCGGCGTCCGGCCCCAGCCAGGGCGACCTCACCACCTGGTGGGCGGACGTGCACGCCGATCTTCCCGAGAGCCGCGACCCGGACGATTCACCTCGGATCGGGATCGCCGGCGGTTTCAGCATCACCACGAGTCCCAAGCACGACTTCGGCGACGGCCAGCTGCATGAATTCCGCGCGTCGAACTTCAATCTGCGATGGTTCGACTCCGAGGACCAGATCATCGTGTGCGGCCTGCACGACTACGCGAACGAAGGGGGAAGGTTGATCAACGCCTGTCGACGGCCGGTGATCGGCGGCACCGGTCGCTTCCTCGATCGACCCGGTGTCGCGGCCGTGACCCCCGAAGGGGACGACTGGTTCCGCGTCGATCTCTTCCTGCTCGACTGATCGGAGCGGCCACTTCGAACAACCGGTTCACATCGTTCCATCGATGATCGATCAATCACCATCCCCACCTGGTCCAGGATCGGAATCCCATGCAGCTCGACCCCATCCGTTCCATCCGCCTCGTCATCGCCGCCGCCGCCCTCGTCACTGCCACGCTCGCCGGCGGTTGTGCGTCCACCGGCGGCGGGTCCACGATCGACCCGGGTGAACCCACCATGGTCGTCTACAACGCCCCGCCGACGATCCTCCAGAGCAACGATGAGCGCAAGACCGCGGGCGCGAACGCGATCGTCGGATGGCACGCCGATCTCGACGATGCGGAGGGCCCTTCAGCCCGGAAGGTCGGCACCTGCAACGGCACCATGCAGATCACCAGACGCAGCGGTTCGGACGAGGACGTCGAGCATCGAATGACGATGATCGAACTCGACTGGAACGACTCGCCCGACTCCCTCGTCGTCGGCGGATCCCATCCCTATCCCAGCAAGCGGATTCAGTCCCGGACCCCGATCTACCGTGCGATCCTCGGCGGAACCGGGCGTTTCGTCGGCGCCATGGGCGAAGTCGTCAGCACCCCGCTCCCCAGCGGCTGGTACCGACACGAGATCTGGCTGGTCGACTGAACCCGGCGAACCCCTTCCGAACCGAATTGAAAAAGGACCCCGAAGGCGACTTCGGGGTCTTTTCATTCGGGCCCTTGATTCATGAACTTCGATTTCGGTGAATCGCGTACCGAAGTGTCGCCATGCATCACGCCGGCCGTTTGAATTTCGGCCATACTCGACACGTCCTTCTCCCCATCGAGACCTTCATGCACACTGCTTCCAATCCCCACCGTGGCGCCTCGGCGATCCTCGCCACCGTCTCCGCGCTCGCCATCTCGATGGCCGCGGCGGCCCAACATCGACTGATCACCCAAGGCAACGACCGGCTCGCCATCGTCGACGCCGAAGGTGACATCGAATGGGAGATGCCCTGGCGCGGCATCCACGACATCCACGTGCTGCCCGACGGCCACATCATGGTGCAGCGGGGTGCGTCCGAGGTCGTCGAGATCGACCCCGACACGAAGCAGGTCGTCTGGTCGTACGACAGTCGAGTGAGAAACGGAAATTCGGGCAAGGCCGTCGAGGTCCACGCCTTCCAGCCGTTGCCACCGAAATCGGCGGTCAATCCGACCGGCGAGTGGCGACTGATGATCGCCGAGAGCGGTCCGGCTCGGATCATCGAGGTCGATCGAACCGGCGCCATGCTGGCCACCACGCCGATGACCGTCGAGAAGCCGCACCCGCACATGGACACCAGGCTGGCTCGCAAGATCGCGAAGGACCGCTACCTGGTCTGTCATGAAGGCGACGGCGCCGTTCGGGAGTACGTGCAGGGAACCGGCGAAGTGGCCTGGGACTACGACGTCCCGATGACGGTCGGCGACCGCGTCGGCGAGGCCCGCGACGGCCACGGCCCGGAGGCGTTCGGCAACAAGTGCTTCGGCGCGATCCGACTTCCCGATGGCGACACGTTGATCGCGACGGGCAACGGACACAGCGTGATCAAGGTCGACCCCGGGAAGAAGATCGTCTGGAGCGTGACCCAGAACGAACTGCCGGACATCCGACTCGCCTGGGTGACCACCCTCGAAATGCTCCCGAACGGGAATTACGTGATCGGGAACTGCCACGCGGGACCGGGCCAGCCACTGCTCGTCGAAGTCGACCCGAAGACCAGGAAGGTCGTCTGGACCTTCGACCAGTTCGACCGCTTCGGCAACAGCGTCCCGAATTCACAGATCCTCGACGCACCCGGCGCCATTCGGTAGCGGCCCGCGGGGCGTCGCCCGAAGCCGGGGTCCGCATCAAGTGGAATGCGAACGCGGCTCATCGCGACCGCGGCCGTTCGATGCGTGGCCCGTAGACTCGAGTCAGGCCGCTTTCCTGTCCGGGACGGCCTCCGTGACCGGCGGCGACTCGACCGTGGGCATCGATTCCAGAAGGAACCGGGAGGCGTTGGTGGGACGAGCCTCGAGCAACGGCAGCCACGACTCGTCGCCATCGACGAAGACCTTGAGCCACGCCAGCGTGAATCGGCCGACGTCGCCGTCGGCGTACCGCGGATTCATCGGAAGGTTGTGCCCCGCACCCCGGACCTCGTAGAGGAGCTTCGGCGTCGCGTCATCGAGTCGTTCGAAGTGCGGCAGCGCGTGCTTCCGAACCGGTGCCGGGCCGTCCTTCTCGGCGCCGAGGAAGAAGACCGGCACGTCGTGCGTGAGGTGCGGCCGCGGCTTCCACGGACAGAAGGCGAGCACCGCCTTGATCGACGGGTCGAGCGTCGCGGCGACCTGGGCACCACCACCGCCCATCGACCAGCCCCCCACCGCGATTCGATCGGGGTCGAGCCGACCGAAGAGCGGCGATTCGGCCCGCTCGTTCTCCGCCCGCAGCGTGACCATCCCGTCCACGAGCGCGGCACCGCGGGTGTCGGGATTGTCCCCGAACCCGTTCGTCCCGATGGTCATCACCACGAATCCATGCGAGGCGAGGAACGGTCCCCACCGCGACATGCTTCGTTCAGAGGCCATGAACCCGGGGACGAGCACCACGCCGGCCGAGCGCGAGGGCGGCGCGAGCGGCTCGACACCGTCCTCCGCCACCTTCCTGACGGGGTGGTAGATCGTCGCACCGCGATAGCCCGGGCCGTTCCGAAGTCCATCCCGTTCCCGCACCCGCTCGACATCGAACGGGCCGGGCGTCCGGGCCGCCTCGATTCGCGCCTCGAGGACCGGCGGCGATGGAGACTCGTCGTCCCCGACCGCGACCGCCATCGGAAGCCAGGCGACGATCAGGAGGGAAAGCAGAATGCGAATCGATGCCATGATGCCGGAGCTCCATTTCGAGAATTCCAGTCTAGGCGTTCGGGGTGCCCGAGCCGGAAGGAAAGGAGGTTTTCGCACCTTCGGCCGGCCGTTCCGACCGTTTGTCCGAAACATGGATTCCGCACGCGTCCGATCCGGAATCGCGTGCGTTACCCGGTAGTATTTTCGCTGACGACTCGATCTCTCTCACCTGAACGACACGAATCCGGAATCGACCCATGACCAGGCTCAGCAATCTCTCCGCAGTGCTCGCCACCGCCGCCTTCACGGCGCTCGTCGGCTGCAACACCGCACCGACATCCCATGATGGCGATCATGGCCACGGCCATGACCACGGGGACGGACATTCCCACGCGCCGCTCGAGAATCCCACGACCACCATCGACGACGAACGGTCCGCGAAGACCGCGTCGTTTCTGAAGGCGTACGCCGAGGGTGACTTCGGACCCGCCAAGGCGTTCTTCGCGGAGGACGTCCGGTTCCATCCCAACTCCAAGGCCGCCGCGGACAGCTTCGGACTCACCGAGTGGTACGACTTCGTCAAGATGCATCACGAGGGCTTCCGCGACATCACCGTGGAGCCGATGTTCATCCAGACCAGCGAATACTCGAACGGCGAGATCTGGACGCACGCCTGGGCGAGCTGGCGTGGCATCAACCGCGTGACCGACGAACCGTTCGAAGCCATGATCCACCTGGCGTACCAGTGGGACGGTGACCGCGTGAGCGAGGAGTTCCAGTACTTCAACGCGGACCAGTTCGAAGCGGAGATGGAGACCGCCCTCGGTGAGCAGGCCGCCGCCGACGCGTCGTCGCCCTGGGAATGGGTGACCGGCTACTGGCGAGCCAGCGGTGGTGACCTGCCCGAGGCGATGGTCAACTGGACCACGCCCCTGCCGGGCGTCGACATGGTGATGGGTGAATGGATCAACGCGGAAGGCGTCCGAAGCATCCAGATGGTCGGATGGAATCCGCACACCGGGGCCCTCACGTCGAACGAATATGGATCGGACGGCGCGAGCTTCGCCTTCGAATGCGAAGAGTTCCCCCACAGCCGCGCGATGCACGGCACGTACCGGGTGCGGGCCGCCGACGGGACCGAGGGCACGGGCGTCGTCAAGATCGTCCGGGAGCGGGACGACCTCATGATCGCGACCATGATCAACAAGTCCGGCGAGGAAGTGGTTCGAACCTACGAACTCGCGGCGGGTGATGATCCGATGCGAATGAGCCTGGCGATGACCGCGACCAACACCGACCGGATGTCGGAGACGGTGCGGAACATCCACCGGAACTACGAAGCCGGGAACCTCGACGCCCTCGAGCCTCACTTCGCCGACGACTGCGTCTACAAGTGGGGTGATCCCACCAACCCCGCCGACAAGGCGACGTGGCGGGCCGGCCTCGGCGTCCACCACGACACCTTCAAGGACATCCGGCTCGACGACCTCTACGTGCAGACCGGCGAGTATCCCGACGGCCGGGTCTGGACCACGTCCTGGCTGGAGTGGAACGGCGTGAACAGGGCGACCGACGAACCCGCCGTGTTCGTGGTGCACACCGCCCATCGCTGGGAGAACGACCAGATCGTCGAGGAGGTCGTCTTCTTCGACATCGGCCGGTTCCAGGACCACGTCGAAGCGGTGGCCGCCGCGAACGGAAACTGACCGGATACCGACCACGCCGACCGGTGAACCGACACCATCCCCGGCACCTGGTGAGAAAAAGACCGACGGCGAGGCCGATGCCTCGCCGTCGGTCGTGTTTTGGAGCACGCCTCGTCGGATCCAACGGAATCCGTCGCCCCCGAGCGTGGCCGATCACGATCGCAGACACGCACCGCCCTGATGATTGCGAACGTCGATTCCGGTATACGCTGCGTCGATGACGAATCGCCGGCATCGACGATGCCTCGCCCGCCACCTTGCACTGGTCTTCTTCGCCACCGCCCTCGGGCCGGCCGCTTGTACCGTCGGCCCCGAGTACCAGCGTCCCGAGATCCAGGTGCCCGACGCCTGGCACGCCGCGGTGCTCGAAGACGTCGCCACGGAGACCGCGGCGCCCGGCGCGTGGTGGGGCGCGTTCGACGATCCGATCCTGGTCGATCTCATCGCGATGGCGGACCGGCAGAACCTCGACCTTCGAATCGCGGCCAGTTCGATCCGGCAGGCGCGCTCCGAATACGGCGTCGCCGCGGCGGACCTCTACCCGCAGCTGGCCCTGACCCCGGCCGCGGGATTCTCCGACGGCAATGCCGAACCAGGCGTGGGTCTGAACAACGCGGACAACCGGGGTGCCGACGCGGCCTATCAGGCGACGATGGATCTCGGCTGGGAGATCGATCTCTGGGGCCGGGTGCGACGGTCCATGGAATCGAAGGACGCGGACGTCGACGCTCGAATCGAAGCCTGGCGGGACATCCTCATCACCATTCGCGCCGAGGTGGCGGCCTCCTACATCGAAGTCCGGGCGTATCAGCTCCAGATCGACGCCCTCGAAGACACCATCGTCTCGTACCGACAGACGTTCGACCTCGTGGCGCAGACGTATGACCGAGGCGAGGCCGACGAACTCGACCTGGCGACCGCCGAGGCCAACCTCGCCCGTCTCGTCGCCGGTCTCCCGCCGCTTCGTGACGCGATCACCCGGGCCGTCAATCGCCTCGCCGCGCTGGTCGGCGAGTATCCCGGCGAGTTGACGCGACGTCTGGCCACCGCGGCACCGGTGCCACGAGCGCCCACCGACATCGGGGTGGGAATTCCCGCGGACGTTCTCCGACGGCGACCGGACGTCCGACAAGCCGAACGCCGACTCGCGGCCGCGAGCGCCCGGGTCGGCGTGGCGGAAGCATCGTTGTACCCGGCGCTGCGGATCAACGGCGCCGGTGGTTTCTCCTCGCAGCAGATCGCCGGACTCTTCGACGGATCCCAGCTCGGCGGCGTGGTCGGAATCGACTTCAGCTGGCCGGTCTTCACCGCCGGTCGTCTCGAAGCGATCGTGGATCTTCGCGACGAGCAGGCCGGACAGGCGCTCCTCGAACTCCAGGCGACCATGATCGATGCCGTCGAGGACGTGGAGAACGCCCTGTCCGATCACATCGAATCACAGATCGAACGGGCGGCTCTGAAACGCAACGAACTCGCCCGGGCCAGGGTGATGGACTTCACGACCGAACGCTTCGAACAGGGCGTGGACAGCCTCGAGACCCTGCTCGCCGCCGAACGCGATCTGCTCGCCGCCCGCCAGGCCCTCGCCGTCGCGAACGGACAGGTCGCCGCCAATGCCGTCCTCCTTTACAAAGCCCTCGGCGGAGGCTGGGACGTCATGACCGAAGACACGTCCGGCGCCCGACTCGTGGGCGACGACGCCGACCTCACGCCCGATGGAGCCCCCTCCTGATGTTCCGCCGACCGGCACCCACCAGATTCGCGTCCGCGCTTCCCACGGCGCTCTGCATCACCATGCTGACCCTGGCGATCGCCGGGTGCGATCGGACGACCGCCGGCCCGCCGCCTCGGCCGCCGATCAAGGCCGACGCGATCACCGCGGCGAGTCGCGACGTTCCGGACGTCCGGCGATACCCGGGCACCACCGAGGCGGTCCGACAGGTGATGATCGTCGCCCGCGTGACGGGCTACCTCGACGCACGCCACTTCAAGGAAGGGAGCATGGTCGAGGCGGGGGCACCGCTCTTCACCATCGAACAGGCCCCCTACGAAGCGGCCGTGCGCAGCGCTCGAGGACGATTGGAGGACGCCGTGGCCCGGGCGACGTACGCCCGCCTCGAGTTCGAGCGCAACGAACCACTCGGCGTCTCCGGCGCCATCTCGGCTTCCGCGTGGGACGAGATCGTCGCCGCGACGGCCGAAGCCGAAGGCCAGCTCGCGACCGCGGCCGGGGATCTCGAAGTCGCCCGGATCAATCTCTCCTACACGACGATCACCGCACCGTTCGCCGGCCGGATCGGACGACGCTTCGTCGACGTCGGAAACCTGGTCGGCCCCGGATCGAACGAGGACCTCGCCGAGCTGGTGACCGTCCACCCCATGCGGGTCGTCTTCGACCCGCCGGCCCGGGATGCCGCCGCGTTCCTGGCCGCGTGGACCCGAGGCGTCGTCCCGGTCACGGTGACGGTCGACCGAGGCGACGCCGACCCGGCATCGCTGAACGGCGAGATCGATCTGGTGAACAACGTCGTGGACGATTCCACGTCGACCTTCCTCACTCGCGCGGAGTTCCCCAATCCGACCGGCGAGCTCCTTCCGGGGACGTATGCGCCGGTCGACGTCCGGCTCGGCATCTTGCGAGACCGAGTGGTCGTCCCGGACGCCGCCATCTTCAAGGACACCCAGTACGCCTTCGTGTGGACGGTCGAAGATGGAAAGGCTCGCCGAGAAAACGTGACCGTCGGCGTGCTCTGGAACGGCCTGCGGGTCGTCGAGGGGATCGACGCCGGCACCGTGGTGGTGATCGCCGGTGATTCGACCCGGCTCAAGGAAGGCGCCGAGGTACGCGCATCGGTCGACACCTTGAGCGGCTGGGAGTCCGGCCGGTCCGGGCGGCCCGTCGATCCTCCCACAGGGGCCTCGTCGTGACGCACGACGTCACCGCCGGGAGACGGCCCCGATGATCCGATTCTTCGTCACCCGCCCGATCTTCGCCTGCTCGATCGCCCTGCTGATGGTGGTGGCGGGCGTCGTCGCCCTGCTCACACTGCCGATCGCCCAGTATCCGCAGATCGTCCCCGGGACCGTGACCATCACCAGTTCCTTCCCCGGCGCCAGTGCGGCGGTGGTCTCGGACACCGTGACCACGCCCCTCGAGCAGCAGATCAACGGCGTGGACGGCATGACCTACATGTCGAGCAACTCGACCGCCAACGGTTCGAGCAGCATCACCGTCACCTTCGACATCGGCTACCCGGTCGATCTCGGCGCGGTCGGGGTGCTCAACCGCGTGCAGGCCGCGCTCTCGCAGCTGCCGGAGACGACCCAGAAGATCGGTGTCTCGATTCGGGAGGCTTCGCCCGACATCAACATGGTGATCAACCTCCATGACACCACCGGGAAGTACGACGACAAGTATCTGGACAACTGGGCCCAGATCAATCTCATCGACGCCCTGTATCGCCTCGACGGGGTGGGTTCGGTCAACAACGTCGGCGGGCTCTTCTACGCCGTCCGGATCTGGCTCGACGAGCCGAAACTCGCCGCGATGGGCATTTCCGTCGACGAGGTCATCGATGCGATCGAGTTTCAGAACTTCGACAGCGCGGTCGGGCTCATCGGCGCTCCGCCGGTGTCCGGCGCCCCGGCGTTCCAGTACCAGCTCAACGCCCTGGGTCAGCTTCCGGAGGTCGAGCGCTTCGAGGAGATCGTGGTCCGGGTCGGCGACGACGGCCGGATCGTTCAGATCAAGGACATCGGCCGCGCCGAGCTCGGGGCGGTCGACTACCAGAAGACCACGAAGCTCGACGGCGACTCCACCGCGACGATCATGGTCTTCCAGCGCCCCGGCACCAACGCCCTCGAACTCTCCCGGGATGTCCAGGACCTGCTCGCCGATCTGACGCCGATGCTGCCCGAGGGCATCCGGTTCACGATCACCCACAACAACAACGACTTCGTGACCACCAGCATGATCGAGCTGGTGTACACGCTGCTGGAGGCGATCGTCCTGGTGGTGATCGTGGTCTTCGTGTTCCTCCAGAACTGGCGGACGACGCTGATCCCGGTGATCGCGATCCCCGTGTCCCTCGTCGCGACCTTCGCGGCGCTCGCGATCTTCGGGTTCTCCATCAACACCCTGACGCTCCTGGGGTTGGTGCTCGCGGTGGGCCTGGTGGTCGACGATGCGATCGTGGTGGTCGAGAACGTCGAACGGCAGCTCGAAGCCGGCCTCTCCCGACGGGACGCGACGCTGAAGGCGATGCGGGAGGTGACCTCTCCGATCATCGCCACCACCGTGGTGCTGATGGCGGTGTTCATTCCGAGCGCCTTCAGTCCGGGGATCACCGGACAGCTCTACAACCAGTTCGCGCTGACCATCGCCTTCTCGGTGTTGATCTCCGCGTTCAATTCGCTCTCGCTCTCACCTGCCCTCGCGTCGGTCTTCCTCACCCACACCCCGCGCGAAGATCGGATCGCACCGTTTCGCGTGTTCAACCGGGCCTTCGACGGTCTCGGTGACGGATTCGGTCGACTGGTCGGCGCGATGACCCGCCGCTTCGCATGGCTCGTGGTGATCGTGTTCGGCGTGCTGCTCGCCCTCACCTATCAGCGGGCCGCGACGATTCCGACCGGGTTCGTCCCGGACGAGGACCAGGGATTCTTCTTCATCGCGGTGCAGCTTCCCGGCGGCGCTGCGCTGGACCGGACCGACGCCGCGTGTTCGGCGATCGCGACGCTGGTGAAGGAGAACCCGAACGTCCGCTACGCGAATGCGATCGCGGGCATGGACTTCCTCGAGAAGTACGCGGACACCTCCGCGGGCTTCGTGGTGGTCACGCTCGAGCCCTGGTCCGATCGCACCACGCCCGAGTCGAAGATGCCGCAGATCGTCGACACCCTCGTGTCGGAAGCCAGAACCGTCCCCGGCGTCGCCTGCCATCCGCTGATGCCACCGCCGATCCCCGGGCTCGGCGCGGTGGGCGGATTCCAGTTCGAGATCCTCGATCACCGGAACCAGGGGACCGCCGCGCTCTCCGCGATCACCCAGACCTTTCTGACCGCCGCGCGAGCCCGCCCGGAGATCGCATCGGTGGCGACGGATCTCCGAAACGACATCCCGCAGTTGTTCCTCGACATCGACCGGGTCGAAGCGCAGCGACTCGGCCTCCGGATGGAGGACGTCTGGAAGACGTTGCAGGTCTACCTGGGCTCGCTCTACGTCAACAACTGGAACAAATACGACCAGGTCTATCAGGTGATCCTGCAGGCCGAAGGCGTCGACCGGATGACGCCGGAGGACATCGGTCGGCTCCGAATCATGAACCGCGACGGCGAAGCGGTTCCGATCGGTCAGTTCACGACGGTGAACGAGATCATCTCGACCAACAACATCCCGCACTACAACATCGACCACGCCGCGATGGTGGTGGGCCGGCCCGCCGAGGGATACTCGAGCGGCCAGGCCCAGATCGCGATGGAAGCGGTCGCGGCCTCGGTCCTGTCCCCGGCGGGATTCCAGCACGAGTGGACCGGCACCGTCTACGAGGCGATCGAAGCCGGCGACGTCCAGCCGTACATCTTCCTCGTCTCGCTGATCGTGATCTTCCTCGTGCTCTCCGCGCTCTACGAGAGCTGGACGATTCCGCTCGTCATCATCCTCTCGGTGCCGCTCGCGATCCTCGGGGCGATCCTCGCCCTCGAATGGCGCGGCCTCGCCCTCGACGTCTACGGCCAGATCGGACTGCTGATGCTCTTCGGGCTGTCGGCGAAGAACGCGATCCTCATCGTCGAATTCGCGATCAGGCTTCGCGGCGAGGGACGTGGAATCCTGGAATCGGCCATGGAAGCCGCCCGCCTTCGACTGCGGCCCATCCTCATGACGGCGTTCGCGTTCATCTTCGGCGTGCTGCCGCTGGTGCTCGCGGACGGCCCCGGGGCGAACGCCCGGCATTCGATCGGCACCACGGTGGTCGGCGGCATGATCGCCGCGACATTCCTCAGTCTCCTGATCGTCCCGGTGCTCTACGTGATCATCGAGTCACTCCGCGAGCGCCTGTCGGGCACGACGACGACGTCATCGAGGTCGGCCTGACCATCGAGGACCGGGAGTCCTCCGCATCGCTGGTATTCCATGCCATGTCGAATCTCCGTACGCCTGAAACATGGATAAACCGACGGCGAGGATGATGCCACGCCGTCGGTTCATTCTGAATCAGATCATGACCAAGTCATGATCAAGGTGGATCAAGGTGGATCAAGTCATGATCAAGGTGAATCAGGTCTGATCACGATTGCTCGGACCGGTTCCGTCGAGCTTCGCGAGCACCGGCTCGAGCATCGCTTCCATCCGTTGCCACGTGTCGCGCGGATCCTGCGAATCGAGCGTCTCCCAGATGCTGCTGCACCCGACCCCCTCGGACCGATGCCGGCCCACCCTGGTCTCCTCGGCACAGATTCCCGCCCAGGTGCAGTGGACTTCGATCCGCTTCCCGGGGATCACGTGGCCACGAATGACCGAGTCGTTGAATCGTTCGAGCAGCATCTTCAGGTACGGCTCGTGCATCGGATGCCGGGCGTCGGACGGGTCGAAGCGGAACTTGGGGTCTTCTGGATCATCGGGATCATCGGGATCATCGGGATCAACCGAGATCGCCTCCAGCGCCGCCCGCGATTCCTCGAGGAAGACATTGCGACATTCCTCGAGTTCCGCCGGATCGACCTGGGCGGCGATCTCCACCCAGTACGCCTCGATGTCGGCGGCCATCGACTCCGGCAGGCCGGCGAGCAGGTCGCAGGTCCGCGACGGCGGCGCACCCGCGAGCGAGAGGGCGTGGCCCCACCGCAGGATCCGATCGAGCGAGGAGTCATCCAGCTCCCCATCGGTGCTGTAGAGCCAGTCGCCTTCCCAACTCAGAACCACGAAGCACCGGCAGCTACCGGTGTCGTCACCGCAGCTCGGACAGCTTTCGTCGTCCGTGTCGTCGTAGAAGTCCTCGTCCTCTTCTTCGTCGTCGCCGCCATCGCCCTCGCCATCGCCATCCTCGGGGCCACCGCCGCCATGGTCGTCATGATCGTCATGGTCGCCATCGCCAGCGCCCGCGGAGGTCTTCTGCGCTTCGAGGCCCTCGAGACCTTCCCGGTCTTCGCTCGCCTCGACGCCGTCCTGTTCCAAATCCTGCGCTCGGTCGCGTTCCTGTTCGTGTTCGTGATCCGACATTGATGATCTCCCGCATCAAGGGTTCTGAGGACGTGACGCCGAGCGATACGGCAGCGGTGGTTCGCGGCGATCCGTGATGACGGTCGCGTGCGAACGGCCCGTATCTCGACCGGCTCGGGCGGCGTGGTGGTCACGTGACCAGCCTGGGATCGCCTCGACGAAGCAAAGTCCGCTTCGTCGCCTGCCGGCCACATCCGAATTCCCGAAGGGAGTCCGAGGCCACCTTGCCCGGGCGGGCAGGTTGGCGCGGGCGTCGGCCCGCTCTTGATGCTTCAGAAACAGGACGC
>JAQWJM010000091.1:0-33275 GCA_029248335.1 Phycisphaerales bacterium | reverse complement strand
ACCATGCGATGGGTGCTGAAGGGCCCCGGGATGGTCGCCGCGCTTCGGAGCGCCCGCTTCATCCAGCGTCTGGGGACACCGTTTCGACCGCGATCGAAGAACTCGGGGATCAGCTCGTCTTCGAGCACTTCGTACATGGCGTTCGCGTCGGCGGCATCGCGGGCCGCGGCCCCGGCCCGCTTCGGTTCGCCCACGATCTCGAAGCCGTTGCGACCGTCGAAACCCTCGGGCCACCAGCCGTCGAGGATGGAACAGTTCACCCCGAGGTGCATCGGCGGCTTCATGCCGCTGGTTCCGCTCGCTTCGTGGGGTCGAATGGGATTGTTCAGCCAGACGTCGCAACCCGAGGTGAGTTCGCGGCCGATCCGCATGTCGTACTCCTCGAGAATCGCGATCCGGCCGCGGAACTCGGGTCGCCGGCTCATGCGATAGACCATGCCGGCGAATTCCTGTCCCTCGCCGTCACGAGGATGGGCCTTGCCGGCGAACACGATCTGGACCGGGCGATCGGGGTCGTTCAGCATCGCGGCGAGCCGGGCGCGGTCCCGGAAGATCAATGGAGCCCGCTTGTAGGTCGCGAACCGTCGGGCGAAGCCGATCGTGAGTGCGTCTTCACGAAGGCCGGCCCCGGCCAGGAGTCGCTCGCTCGGATCGTCGCCGCGCTGCACGGACTGTCGGACCAGCCGGTCACGCATGAATCCGACCAGCCGGGATCGGAGGCCGTTTCGAAGTTCCCATGCCGCGGCGGGGTCGACGCTTGTCGCCTTCGACCAGGCAGCCTCGTCCGGCTTCGCGACCTCGGGCTTCAGGCGGATGTGCTTCCGCCAGAATGCGGCCGCGGCGGGATCGAGCCAGGTGCCGGGATGCACGCCGTTGGTGATCGAACCGATGGGGACGTCCTGCGGCGTCTTCGCCTCCGGATAGACCGCCTGCCACATGTCCCGGCTCACCTCGCCGTGGAGTCTGGCGACGCCGTTGACGTGTTCGGCGAGTCGGAGGGCGAGGATCGTCATGCACAGCGGTTCCGAACGGTCGCCGGGCGTCTCTCGACCGAGATCCGCGAACGAGCGGCTGGTGAATCCGGCGCGTCGGAGGACGCCGTTCATGGCCGCCGCGGCTTCGCGTGCCGGATAGCGATCGTGTCCGGCCGGGACCGGGGTGTGGGTGGTGAAGACCGTCGACGCCCGGACCCGGGCGATGGCGTCGGACTGGTCGAGTCCATCCTCGACGAGCCGGGCGATCCGTTCGACCGCGGCGAAGGCGGCATGACCTTCGTTGAGATGATGGACGGTCGGTCGTTCATCCATCGCTTCGAGCGCCATCGCGCCGCCCACCCCGAGGAGCACCTGCTGTCGCATCCGGAGATCGGGTTCGCCCTTGTAGAGGCCCTCGGTGAGCCGGCGATCCGCCGGTCGGTTCTCGGGAAGATCGGCGTCGAGCAGCAGCAGCGAGGTGTCGCCCAGGGCGAGCCGCATGATCCGTGCGGTGACGCTTCGGCGACCGAGGGGGCAGGCCACGGACAGTCCGGTTTCTTCGAGCGGGTATCGATCGAAGTCGTAGGTCGGATACAGCACCCGCTGGCTTCCGTCGGCTTCGAACTGCTGCCGGTAGTAGCCGTGACGATAGAGCAGGCCGACACCCACCAGTGGGACGCCGAGATCCTCGGCACTCTTCACGTGGTCACCGGCGAGCACGCCGAGGCCGCCGGAATACTGCTGCATCGATTCGTGGATCGCGAACTCGGAGCAGTAGTAGGCGACCTTCAAACGACGATCGCGGCCACGGTGATTCGTCTTGAACCAGCGCGGAGCACGCCGAGCATCCTTGAGCGTCCGCTCCGCGGTGTCGAGCGTCTCGAGGAAGCGGTGATCCGTCGCGGCGGCCGCGATCCTCGCCTTCGAGGTGGAGAGCACCGTCTCGATCGGGGCGTGATTCGTCGCCTCCCAGGCGATCGGATCGAGCATGGCGAAGGGACGCTGGGCCGGTTCATGCCAGGACCAGGCGAGGTCTTCCGCGACTCGAAGAAGGCGGGTGAGCAGGTCGTCGATCGAAGGTGTTGATGGGCGTGGCATGACGGGGATCCGGATCGAAGCGTGGCGTTTCATGAACGCGGCGTTGCATGAAGGTGGTGGTGAACGAGGATGCGACGGGGTTCAGCCGAGGCGTTCCGCCGTCGACGCGAGGGTGGCGAGGCGTCGCGCGAGTCGAGCGGTCGCCTCGCCTCGTCGCATCCGCCAGCACCAGTTTCCAGTCGGCTCGCCGGGGCGGTTCATGCGGGCTCGACGGCCGAGGCCCAGCAGGTCCTGCATCTGGACGACCGCGGTATCCGCCGGGCTGGTGAATGCGAGCCGCGTCATCGTGTCGGCGGGATCGGTGGCCGCCGAGGGGCCGGCGTACGCCGAGAAGCGACGACGGGTGTCCGCGTCGATCGCCCGATACCAGCCGGCCACGGTGTCGTTGTCGTGACTTGCGGGATAGACGGCGCAGGCCCGCGGGTGGTTGTGAGGAAGCTCTTCGCCGGCCACCGGCGTGCCGAAGAAGGCGGTCTCCAGAATCCGCATGCCGACGATTCCGAAGCGGTCGCGGAGATGATTGACCGGTGTCGTCCGATCCCCGAGATCTTCCGCGATGAACGGAAGCGCACCGAGTTCGCGGGTCAGTGAAGCGAGCAGTTCCTCACCGGGCGTGCGACCCCACCGACCGGTTCGCGGATCCGAACTGTCGCGCGGAATCTCGAAGGCGTTGTGAAACCCGACGAAATGATCGATCCGGACCAGATCGAACCGCTCGAGCGTGGTGCGGACGCGACTTCTCCACCAGGCCCAGTCTTCCGACCGGTGGGCGGGCCATTTGTAGTGCGGATGTCCCCAGAGCTGACCACGATCGACCGCGGTCTCGCCCCAGACCGATTGCGAGAGGTCATCGGGATCGTCCGAGGGGGGGACGCCGGTCAACACGGTGGGGTCGCCGTTCCGGTCGAGTCGAAAGAGATCGGGCCGCGATTCGACGTCGGCGCTGTCCGGAGCGCAGAAGATCGGGAGGTCACCGATGAGTCGGAGATCTCGTTCGCGGGCATGTCGCCGAAGCCTGCTCCACTGACGGTCGAGGATGAACTGGAGGAAGGCGTGGTAGGTCGGATCCCGATCCACGTCGGTGCTCGATCCCCGAAGGCGGTCGGGCGCGGAGGCATACCGACACCAGTCGTCGAGCCAGTCCGCCTGCCGCGTTCGAAAATCCTCATAGGCCGCGCCACGCAGGCCCATTCGTCCTCGGCGGGCCTCGAAGCTTCGAAACGCGGCCTCCAGCAAGGGTCGCTTCCACCGTCTGACCCGTCGCCACGAGGCGCGGCCTCGATCGTCGCGAGCGGAGTCTTCGCGTCCGATCCGGGTCGCGGCGGCGGGCAGGTAGCCGTCTTCGACGAGATCCGCGATCGAGGTGAGCATCGGTTCGATCGCGAAACTCGATCGAGCGCTGTACGGGCAGTCTCCATCGCCGACCGGGCCGATCGGAAGCATCTGCCACCGGCGAAGACCCGCGTCCGCCGCCCAGGTCGCGAAACGGCGGGCGGTGGGGCCGAGGTCGCCGATTCCAAAGGCACCGTCGGTCGACGGCAGCGATGTCGGATGGAGCAGAACGCCTGCCGCGCGGTCGGCGAGCAGGGGATGGATGGTCGGCGGATCGAGTGAACTCATTCGGTCGGTTTCGGCGAGTGGTTCTGGTCGGGAGTCGTGGTCGGGATCGCCGATGATTCGCGATCCCGGATCGATGCAGGTCGAGAGTATGACGTCTGGGCCGATGTTCGGGCGTGATCCGTCGAACGGCCGACACCGTCGCGGATGATCATCGAACGCGGACCCACGCTCGGCCGGAGATGCCGGCGATCGGGAAGGAGGACGGCGTTCCTGCCTCCGGGGCGTCGCCGGGGAAGTGGGGGGTGTCCGGGGCACCGAATACCGGGGTCCACCCGTCGTCGCCCAGATCGAGCCCGACTCGTGCGGCTTCGCTTCCGGCGTTCAGGACCACGAGCACGGTCTCATTCGCGTCCTCCCGGAGGAACGCCCAGATGTCCCGGTCGTCGTCCACGAGAACGGTGTGGATGCCGCCGGTCCGAAGTGCGGCGTGGTCGTTCCGGAGGGCGATCGCATCCCGGTAGAAGGCGAGATGCTCGGGCATGATCGCCTGCCCCGGCTCGTCGTACGGCTCGAGATCCTTCCAGAGCATCGGCTTGCGGTTGTTGGGGTCGTCGGAGCCCCACATGCCGGCCTCGTCGCCGTAGTAGATCATCGGCGCGCCGGGCGAGGTCATCTGCAGGAACGCGAACAGCCGCGCCCGGCGGTAGCACTCCTCGGTGGGCTTGCCGCCGTCGTAGGTCGGATCCCCCTGCTCGCGATTGCCTTCTTCGAACGCGCGATCGGGATTGAAGATCTTGGAGACCAGCCGATCGGTGTCGTGGCTGTCTCCGAGATTCTGCATCACCGCGGTGACTTCCGGGGGATAGGCGGCCCGGAGCTCGCCGAGTCGTCGATCGAGTTCCGACGGTGGAATCTTCATCCGATCGTGCCCGATCCAGGCGAGGGCCGCTTCGGCGAACGGGTAGTTCATCACGGCGTCGAAGGTGCGGCCGTCGAGCCAGTGCGGTGCCGTCTTCCAGATCTCGCCGACGATGTACGCGTCGGGATTGATGTCCCGGACGAGTCGGCACCACTCGATCCAGAACGACATCGGAACCTCTTCGGGGACGTCCAGTCGCCAGCCGTCGATGCCGTCGGCGGGATCGCCGTCACCGTCGGGATCCATCCAGCGCCGGGTCACCGCCGCAAGGTGATCGCGAAGGGTCCGCGAGGCGATCCCGTGTTCGGGGCTCTTGCGGAACGCGGGTAGTTCGTCGAATCCCGCCCAGCCGTCGTACTCGAACGGGTCCCACGACCGGATGCTGAACCAGTCCGCGAACGGTGATTCGACGCCGCGTTCCTTCACGTCGACGAACGCCGGATGGTCCACGCCCACGTGGTTGAAGACGCCGTCGAGAATCACTCGGAAGCCGCGTCGCTTCGCCTCGCGCAGGAAGTCGAGGAAGACGAGGTCGCTCTTCGACCACGTCCAGGTGGTGGGGTCGTCGAGCCGTTCCCGGGCGATCGTCTCCGCGAAGTCCGGCACGCCGGCACCGAAGTGCTCGTCGACGTGGCGGTAGTCGGTCGCGTTGTACTTGTGGTGGGTCGATGCCTGGAAGATCGGATTCAGGTAGATCGCGTTGACGCCGAGCGATTCGAGGTACGGAAGCTGGTCCCGCAGGCCCTGCAGGTCGCCCCCGTAGTGCCGGTCGAAGATGAAGTGCTCGTAGAACGTCTGGCCGTCGCGACCTTCCCACGCCGCGGCCTCGTACCAGGCGGCGGTCCAGGGCACGGCGGGGTCCGGATCGTTGGAGCAATCGCCGTCCCGGAATCGTTCGACCATCACCTGGTACCAGATGGCGTGCTTCGCCCAGTCCGGGGTCCGGACCATCGGGATCTCGGGTGCGTTTTCCGGCACGGGGGGGTTCTCCGAGGGGCGGGGCGGGGGACCGGGTTCATCCCCGATAATGGTCGCCATCGACACTTCAGGCGGGAAGGTTGGGCCATTCCAGCGGAATGTCGACGACCGTGGTGGAGGGTCGGGGAGGAATCTCCGAATTCCGGTTGCATCGGAATCGGGCGGCCGTCAAAATAAGGAGAGAATCGTCCGGGAATGACCCGCTCCGATTCCTGTTCCGAACAAGGAGAGACCGATGACCCGCTCCATTCCCGTGTTCGCCCTGATCACCGCTGCGACGTGTGCCACGTCCGGCGTCGCGGATCTCTACACCGACGCCGCCGGCGACATCTTCGACGCCGGCCTCGGAAACCTCGACATCCTCGGAGCGGAGGTCTCCAACGACGACCTGAACCTCTACGTTTCCGTCGAAGTCGCGGCGGACGTCACTTCCGTGAACTGGGGCAAGTACCTCCTGTTCCTCGACACCGGTGAGGGCGGCGCCGTTTCCGGCTCCGCCGGGAACGATCCGTTCAACAATCCCTGGAATCGACGGGTCACCGCCGCCGACGGCATCGACGCGTTCGTCGGCAGCTGGATCGATGGCGGTGGTGGCAGTCTCGCCTACACGTGGAACGGCGGCGGATGGGACGACAACGGCAACTTCGGCGTGGACATCGGTGGTGGCGGCGAGTTGGGGACGATCAGCTGGACCATCTCGCTCGACGCCCTCGGACTCGCGGTGGGGGATTCCTTCGCCTTCGACATCGCCACGACCGGCGGCAACGACAACGATCCCGGGATCGACTTTCTCTCGACCGACGTCGTCCAGGCGGGTTGGGGCGAGAACTCCAGTTCGCCGATGGCCGTGTCCTACACCGTGGTCCCCGCTCCGGGCGTCCTCGGCGTTCTCGGGCTCGCCGGCCTCGCGGCTCGGCGTCGACGGAACTGACCACCGATCTCCCGTCATCTCTCGTGCAGGGACCGGATGAACCGGTGATTCAACCCTCGTCGGTCCGCTCGGTCGTCCTGCTCCCGGCGGGCGGTCGTGGATCGTCGCGTTCCGGAACCTCGGCGCTGACCACGGGTCGATCGCCGGTCTGTTGTTCGTGCCGACGATTCCCACGGACGTGGCGGAGCCGGTTCGCGGCGTTGTGGGCCGCGATCTTGTAGACCTCGGCGAGCGTGGGATAGTTGAACACGCTGTTCATGAAGAAGTCGAGTCCGCCACCGAGCGAGATCACCGCCTGGCCGATGTGCACGAGTTCCGTGGCGTTCGTACCGATGCAGTGGACGCCGAGAAGATCGTGCGATTCCCGGTGGAACAGCATCTTGAAGGTGCCGGTGTCGTCGCCGAGGATCTGACCCCGGGCCGTCTCGCGGTACCGCGCGACGCCGACTTCGTAGGGGACCCGGTCGCGGGTGAGCTGTTCTTCAGTGGCGCCGCACATCGAGATCTCGGGAACCGCATAGATCCCGTAGGGGTAGAGGCTGCCGAAGTTCTCGGCCTCGAAGCCGAACATCCGGCAGGCGGCGATCCGCCCCTGTTCGCTGCTGGTCGCGGCGAGGGCGGGAAATCCGACGACGTCGCCCGCCGCGTAGATGTTGGACACGTTGGTGCGGAACGCCTCGTCGACCGGGATCCGGCCGCGATCGTCGGTCTCCACGCCCGCGCTCCCGAGATGAAGGGGTTCGGTGGCGGGGGCACGGCCGATCGAGAAGAGCACGCAGTCGGCGATGATCCGCTTCCCGCTCTCGAGTTCGAGTTCGACCTCCGGTCGGCCCTCCTCGAAGATCTCCACCCGGGCGACCGCTTCGCCCAGACGGAAGGTGACGTCCTTCTTCCGCATCTGATGCATCAGTTCGTCGACGATCTCGCGATCGACGAAGTCCAGCAACTGGTCGCGCCGATCAACGAGGGTCACCTGGACGCCGGCGGTCGCGAAGATCGAGGCGTACTCGACGCCGATGACGCCGCCGCCGACCACCGCGAGATTCGACGGCAGATTCTCCATCTTGAGGACGTCGTCGGACGTCATGATCAGCCGGCCGTCGCTCGGGCCGGTCGGTGGTGCGGCCGCATTGGTGCCGCAGGCCACCATGATGTTCTCCGCGGTCACGGCGCGGGTGCCCGCGTCGTTGGTGATCGCCACGCGATGGGAATCGACGAACGACGCCTCGCCTTCGAGCACGGTGATGTCGTTTCGGGCGAGGCTGTTCCGAACCACCCGCGTCTCCGATGCGATCACCGCGTCGACCCGGGCGATGAGGTCCGCCATCTCGGGTCGCCTGCGAATGCCGTACTCGTCGTCCGCGTTGCCGCCGACGCTCGAGATGATCGCTTCGCGAAGCGTCTTGGAAGGGATGGTCCCGGTGAAGGTGCAGACCCCGCCGACTCGACGTCGCTTCTCGATCATCGCGACCCGCTTGTGAAGCTTGGAGGCCTGGATCGCCGCGGACTGACCGGCGGGGCCGCTGCCGATGACGAGAAGATCGAAGTCGTGGGTGTCGCTCATGACCAGAGCGTACCCGGACCCGGCTCGAAGGCGGGTCCTCGGCGGCGGTCGCGGCGTCTCGAGAAGCAGGACGATCCGAGGTCCCGGCGGTCCTTCGTTCCCGCCTCTACGCGACCGGTTCGCCACCACGGCGTCGAAGTCGGGTCAGGAAGAACCCCTCCGTCGCCGCCGCCACCTGGCCGCCTTCGGGATCCGGGCCGAGCCGTCGCATCGCGGTGGCGTCCAGGCCGTCCGGGTCACCCAGCAGCGGGAGTCCGCTCGGAATCGACGGCGTGACGGCGTCGAGCTCGATCCCGGTCGGTCCGTCGCCGAATCGCTGCAACGCCCGGGCGATCACCGCCTCGTTCTCCTCGCGTCCGAGCGTGCAGGTCGAATAGACGATGACGCCGCCGGGGCGGACGGCGGCGATCGCCGCATGAAGCAGCGACTTCTGGAGGGATGCGAGCCGACGGACGACCTTCTTCGACCAGGTGGCGTGACTCTGGTCGTCGTCGACTCGGAATCGGCCTTCACCGGAGCAGGGCGCGTCGACCAGCACCCGGTCGAAGGTCCCGAGATCACGGGCCGGGAGGCGTTCCCCGGGGCCGGTGCGAATCCGGGCGGTGGCACCGAGGGTGTCGAGCAGCGCCCGCATCCGCAGGCAGCGTCGGCGGCTTCGATCGTTGGCGTGGAGATCGAGGCGTCCATCCGCGAGGGCGGCGATCAGGGCGGTCTTGCCTCCAGGTGCGGCGCAGAGGTCGAGGGTCCGTTCACCGGGCTTCGGATCGAGCGCGATGACGGCCAGCATCGAGGAAAGCGACTGGAGCACCACGCGACCGTCCCGCCAGGCATCGGTCTCCGTGACGCGTCGCGCGGTGGCGGGGGAGACGACCCGCGCCCATGCGGCCCAGGGGACGGGGGCACCGGCGAGTTCGTCCTTCGCGAGTTCGGCGATGGTGTCTTCGACCTCCCCCCGCAGCGTGTTGATCCGAAGCCCTCGCGGGACTTCGACCGCCGTCGCGGCGAGCAGTCGGTCGGCGAGCCCGGCATGTCCGTCGAAGTCCGCACGCAGACGGGTCACGTAGTCGGGCGGAAGGGTCGCGGCGGCGCGGTCCACCGCGTTCATCGAGTCGGCGTCGTCGAAGTGGGGTGGGGGGTCAGGGCAGGGCACGTTCGGCCTCTCGTCCGCGGACGTCCATTCGATGCTTCTTCAGGAGATTTCGTCGCCAGTAGTCGCCGGTCGTCCATCGTGGTTCGATCACGCCGTGCTCCCACGCCGCGAGTCCGGCCAGCAGCCGGACGACGTCGGCGGGGCGTCGGGCGGCGAGATCCGTGGTCTCGCCCGGGTCGGCGTCGAGGTCGAAGAGCATCGCGCCGGCGCCGTCGATTCTGATCAGCTTCTTTCCGCCGTCCCGGATCGCGGCCACCGGGCCGCGACGCCAGCAGAGGGCGCGGTCCGGCGGCGGGGCCGTCGCCGTGATCCAGGGGGCGAGATCGATGCCGTCGAGTCCGGTCCGGTCCGCACCGGTGGCGCCGAGCGCGGTGGCGACGAGGTCGAGCGACGTGACCGGATGATTGATCGAGCCCGAGGAGATCGTGCCGGGTCGGTGCATGAGGGCCGGCACCCGGATCCCACCTTCGAAGAGCGATCCCTTCATGCCTCGCCACGGACCGTTGTCGGAGGCGTTGTTGGTCGCCCCGCCGTTGTCATTGACGAAGATCAGGAGGGTGTCGCGGCCGGTCGCCTCGACCGCATCGGCGATCCGACCGACGCCGCGGTCGAGGGCCCGCATCATCGCCGCGTAGGTCCGCCGCTTGCCGCGAAGGCTCGCCTCGATGGCGTCGAGATCGTCGGGCCGGGCGTGCATCGGCCCGTGGGGCGCGGTGTAGGCGACGGCGAGGAACGAGGGACGGTCCGCGTGTCGCCGGATGAAATCGACCGCATCGTCGGTCATGGTGTCGGTGAGGTACTCGATGTCCGCTTCGGGGGTCACGGACGAACCGCCGTCGGTGACGTGTTCATACCGTCGGTCGCCCTCGGCCAGCCGGTCGTCGCCGAAGTACGAACGGCTGCCCGCTCGAAGGCCGTGGAACTCGTCGAAGCCCCGTCGAGTCGGATGGAATCGATCCGCGAGGCCGAGATGCCACTTGCCGACCAGACCCGTCGCGAGTCCGGCGTCGCGTGCACGGTTCGCGATGGTGGTCTCCTCGAGCGGCAGCCCGCCTTCGGCGCGGGGGGCGGTGCCGGGCAGGTTGAACTCGTGGCCGAACCGCTGCTGCTGCCGGCCGGTGAACATGCCGGCCCGCGAAGGACTGCAGACCGAGGCGGTCACGTAGCACGCACCGAAGGTCAGCCCTTCCCCCGCGAGTCGATCGAGTGCCGGGGTCGCGACCTCGGTGCCGCCGTTGAATCCGAAGTCGATCCAGCCGGCGTCGTCGGCGATGACGAGCACCACCGATGGCGGCGACTCCGGTGGAGGGGCCGGGGTCGCCCCGCCGGCGTCGAGGAAGATCGATGATCGAAGGAGAATCGTGATGAGCTGGAGCACGCGGCGAGTCTACGCGAGTCGTCGGCGGGCCGAGGACGGGGGCGGACGGGGATCCGGATCGAGCGGCCGGCGTCGCGGGAATCCACGCGGCATCATCGTGGATTCGGAGCGACGGCCCGGGTCGAAACGGCACGACCCCGCATCGCGGATGAGGCGTGCGGGGTCGTGCGAGATCGTGTGGATCACATGGATCACATGGATCGCGTGGACCGAGAAGAATCAGGCGTCGTCGATCATCTCCTCCGACTCCACCGTCGGCTTGGCTTCGACCGCGGTCCCCGCGGATCCGACCCGGCCGAGCACGCCGGGCAGTTCGATTCCCGCCTGCTCCGCGAGTTCGTGCATCGGGGGAAGCGAGCCGATCAACCCGGAGAGGAAATCGCTGGTGCTGCCCCGGCCTCCCTCGCCGCGACCGCCGTCCCAGACCGTGATCTTGTCGATCTGCAGGTTGGAGATCGCCTTGACCTGTTCCTTGACCAGTTCCGGCAGCTGCTCGATCAGGAGCAGGGTCGGTGCGATCTGCGGATTCTCCGCACACGCGGTGATCAGCTCCCGATAGCCGTCGGCCTTCGCCTCGAGCACCTTGCGGACGCCTTCGGCTTCCGCGTTGTACCGGGCGATGATCGCATCCGCTTCGCCGGACGCTTCGCGTCGGTTGCGCTCGGCGGTCGCTTCCGCGGCGATTTCGACCTGCTGCTTTCGAATCTCCTCCGGTGCGATCACATCCTTCGCGAGCCGGGCGAGTTCCTCGTCCCGTTCCTTCTCGAGAATCGCGCGGGACGCATCGGCGGCGGCGACGTCCGAGCGACGCTTGGCTTCGGCCCGGATCTCCGCGAGTCGGGCGTCGGAGTCCGCGACCTCGGCCGCGGAGGCGTTCTCGCCCTGGCGTGCGATCGATTCCGCCTTCGCGATCTCGACCCGTTCGGACTGCTCGGCGTTCTTGGAGGCGATCGACGTCTCCGCGGTCCGTTCGGCGGTGGCGATCTCCTGGTTCCGTTTCGCCTCCACTTCGCCGGTGACCGCTTCGGCCTCGAAGGTCGCGAGCGCGAGTCGCTGGGTGCGTTCGGCCTGCTTCCGACCTTCCTCGGCCTTGGCGTTCTCCTCCGAGACGCGGACCTCCTGCTGACGGACCGCTTCCGCCTCGCCGATCGCGCCCTCCCGTTCCTGCTGCGCGACCTCCACCTTCGCACGGTTGATGGCCTCCGCCGCCGCCCGCTTGCCGATGGCGCTGATGTATCCGCTTTCATCGGTGATGTCGCGGATGTTCACGTTGATGAGTTCGAGGCCGACCTTGTTGATCTCGTCCGCGACGTTCTCGTTGATCAACGTCATGAACTTCTCGCGGTCCTTGTTGATCTCCTCGATCGAGAGGGTCGCGATGACCAGGCGGAGCTGGCCGAGGATGATGTCCTGGGCCTGATCGCGGATGGCGCCGTCAGTCAGGGTGAGCAGGCGCTCCGCGGCGTTGTTCATGAGCACCGGGTCGGTCGAGATGCCCACCGTGAAGGTGCTGGGGACGTTCACTCGGATGTTGTTCAGCGAGAGCGCGCCCTCCAGGGGGATCTCGATGACCAGCGGCTCGAGCGACAGATACTCGTGATCCTGGATGAGCGGGATCACGAACGCACCGCCGCCGTGGAGGCACTTCGAGGCGCGTTCGCCTCCGACCTTGCCGTAGATCACGAGGATCCGGTTGCTCGGGCATCGCTTGTACTGCTTGACGAGGAAGATCAGGAAGAAGAAGACGATCAGTGCGGCGGCGCCGACGACGCCGAGCCAGAAGACGGGTTCCATGTGGTTTCCTTCGAAGAAGTGAGAAAGAGACGAGGCGGCGACGCGGTTCAGGCCGGTTCGACTTCCAGAGTGCCGTCACTCCGGGATGCGGTCACTCGGATCGGGGTGCGGGAGGCGACGGGCGTTCCAGCCGCCACCGCCTTGAATTCACGTTGGCGATCACGAACGACGACCGAGATGCGTCCCCGCCCTTCGGACGGGATCGCGATGGTCACGACGCCTTCGGCGCCGACGGCGTCCGCCGGATTGATGTTTCCATCGCCCGTGAGATCGTGCATCGCCTTGAATCCCAGCCAGAGCATCCAGAGGAACACGGCGCCGATCACCAGACCGAAGAGGGCGGAGTTCGCCCAGGTGAGATCCAGATTCCGGAACGCGGCGAGTCCGCCCCAGCCCCACCCCATCGAGAAGCCGACGACGCCCTGGAAGGAGAGCACCTTGAAGGCGCCGTCGCTGCTGTCCGAGACGTCGGTGTCGAGTCCACCGTCACCGCCCGTGAAGAGCATGATGATCGTGAGGATGAAGAGGAGCGATGCGATCGCGGCCACTCCGAAGAACCAGATGGCACCGTCGTCGAAGAGGAGTTGCTGCATGGACATGATCGAGTCCTCCGGGGGCGTCGAGTGCGATCCGGTGGTCGACCGAGCGGTCGCGGATCGGAGATCGAAGATCGGACGGAGGCAGTATCGATGTTTCCACGGGGCTCGACGTGTCCCGCGGAAAGGCGAATCGGACATTTTGCGGTGAAATCGAGGTCTGGAGGGCCAGCATCGCCTTTTCTTCGACTCCGCGTCCTGGAAAAGATCCGAGGACGGGACCGGGCTGGTCGCGTCATGGAGTCCGCGACGGCATCAGTCGGCCGAGTCGAGCAGATTGCGAATGCAAACGCCGAGTTCCTCGCGGCTGATCGGTTTCTTGAGGATCTGGTCGGTTCCGGCGGCGATCGCCGCCGCCGCGGACTCGTCGCCGAAACCCGTGATGAGCACCAGCGGTCCTTTGAAGCCGCGTTGCCGGAGATCGCTGATCAGTTCGATGCCGTTTCGATCCGGCATGGTGAGATCGGTGAGCACCAGATCGATCGGACTGCCCGCGGCCATTCGTTCATCGAACGCGAGCAGGCCTTCGTCGACTCCGGGCGCGACGACGGTCTCGTAGCCCAGCGAGGACACCAGGGCGCGACTGGTCTGCAGGACCATCGGATCGTCGTCGACCAGCAGGATTCGCTCGGTTCCCGTGGGCGTCTCGACCGGCGGTCGCGGCGCACGCGTGATCCGCCCCTCGCGTCTCGGCAGGCGCACCGTGAAGGTCGTCCCCACCCCCGGTTCGCTCTCGACGTCGATCTCGCCGCCGAGCTCCGTGACCACCCGGTGCACGATCGTGAGTCCCAGCCCGGTGCCGCGACCGGACTGTCGCGTCGAGAAGTAGGGATCGAAGAGGTTCTTCCGGATCCCATCCGGGATTCCGCCTCCATCGTCCTCGACCACCAGAAGCACTTCGTTCCGACCGTCGTTCGATGGTCGAAGCGACACCTTGATGACGCCGTTCGCCGAGCCGATCGCGTGTCGGGCGTTCGACACCAGGTTCTGGATCACGCGGGTCACCGCGGTGCGGTCGCCGCGGACGGTGGCGGTCTCGTCCTCGATCCGCGACTCGATCCGGATGCCGTCCGGCGTCGAGGGTCGCAGCAGATCGATCGCCTCGCGGGCGAGGTCGCAGAGTGGCGTCTCCTGTTCGGTGATCACCCTTCGACGACTGAGGAACAGGATCTGATCGACGAGTTCCGCGCCGCGACGGGCGGCGAGCTGGATGTCGTCGAGCATGCGGATCCGTCGTTCGTCGCGTTCGCCGTCGGCCAGCGTGGTCGCATGGACCATGATGGGCCAGAGCAGATTGTTGAAGTCGTGGGCGATGCCGCCGGCGAGCAGGCCGACCGCCTCCATCCGCTGGGCGTGGACCAGTTCGTGTTCGAGTTCCTCGCGCGCCATGGTGGAGGCGATCGAGTCCGCGAAGTTCCGCAGGGCGGCGATCGAACTCTGGTCATGGACGCGGACCCGATTCATGTCCTCCACCAGCAGGATTCCGCGCGGCGTGTCGCGGGCCACGATCGGAACCGCGACGTAGCTCGTCTTCGGTCCTGCATCGAATCCCGGAACCGGGGTCGATCCGTCGCCGACGAGTCCGCCCGACGTCGACGCGACCACGGCGTCGATGAATGACGCTGGAATCGCCGTCCGTCCGTCGTCCCGACCGCATCGGAGGCCGTCGTGCGACGCGAAGCGGGCGAGGTCGCTCTGGAACGAGGACTCGATCAGTTCGAGCACCGTGGGGATCGAGTCACGCCATTCCCGTGATTCGAGCAGGAGCTCCGCGGCGTCTCCCGCCGCGACGAGGATGCGATCCCGGCGCCGTCGCCGGGTCTCCTCCTGCAGTCGAAGCCAGGTCAGGCCCGCGAGATCCCCGAGGAAACCGAGACCGTCGACATGGCGTTGATCGAAGGCGCCGACCCGCGACGAGGCGAGCCCCAGGGCGCCGACGATCTCACCGTCCGCCTTGACCGGCAGGTAGCAACGGCTTCGGATTTCGACGCGTCGCGCGGAGGTGCTCGAACGGTTGTCGGGATCGGTCTGGGTGTCGTGGACGTGGACCATCTCGCCGGTCCGGATCACCCGGCCCGGATGCCGATCCCAGGCGGTCCGTTCCGCGTCCGCGATCTCCCAGTCCTGAAGACCCTTGTTGCCGACCAGTCGGAGGTTCCGGGTCGCCGGATCGAGGAAGTAGATTCCCGCGTACTCGATCTCGAAGATGGTCGCGGTGAGTTCCTCGATCGCAAGGCCGAGCGCCTTGGTGTCGGGGATGAAACTCAGTCGTTCGGCGATCCGACGCTCGAGTTCGCGGTGGTGGGCGAGATCGCGACCGAGGCGGCGGAGTTCGTGGCCTCTGATCGCGGCGATCAGGGGGGCCCGCAGGCACGTCGTCAGGGCCTCGGCGAGGACGACGGTCTCATCGATCTCCGTGGTCGGCGCGAGGAATGTGATCATCGTCGTGTCGTCGAGACGAACGCCGGCGGTCGTTCCTCGGGGCGAGGCCCGGATGTCCGGTTCCAGCGCGTTCGACTCGAACATGGACGCCGCGATGGACTCGAACATCTCCTCCTGATGCTCGGTGCGTGGACCGGCGGAAGCGAGGGGATGGACCGCGGCGTCTCCGAAGGTTCGGGTCCAGACGGTGACCGCCTCGAGTTCAGGGTGATCGAGCAGGGGTTCGACCCAGCCGGCATCGACATCGGCATCGAGGATCGCCGTGGCGAGATCGGTGAACCTCGAGCACGGGTTCGCGGCCGTCCCGGATTCCGCCGCCTTCGGGTTGCTGATGTGTTCGCCCGGTACCACGTCCCCATTCTACAGGACGCGATCCGTCGAATCCCGATTTCTCGTGATTCCGGAGATCCCGGCGAGATGTCTTCCGGTTCGTCCGGAGGTTCGCCGGTGACTGAAGAAACGGTCGTCCGATGCGGTGCAGAGCGGTTCGCCGTCGATCATCCCGCGATCCATTCCGGCGGCGAGCAGCCGGGAGACCGTCGCACCGAAGAGATCCGCGTGGGGTCTTCCCGGACCTCGGCGAACGAATTGGTCGAGTCGAGCGGCCTCGAACGCCACCGCGACCTCTTCTCCGATCTCGAAGGCGTCGAGGCCGATCGCGGGTCCGATCGCCGCGATCAGATTCCGAGGTTCCGCACCTCGGCGGCGAAGGGTGTCGATCGTGGCGTCGGGAATGCCGGCGACGATTCCACGCCAGCCCGCGTGGATGGCGGCGGCGAATCCGGTCTTCGGGCAGCCGATCAGAATCGGCACGCAATCCGCGGTTCGGACCGCGGCGATCGTCCGAGCGTCTTCGACGATGATCGCGTCAGCCTCGGTTTCGGACGTGGTCGGTGCGACGACCACGTCGGCGGCATGGACCTGGGTGACGGTCGCGATGGGGCGATTCCCGCCGAATTCGCGAGCGAACCGTCGCAAGGAGGCCTCGCTCGTGGCGGGATCGGTACCCATTCGACTCGACCCGGGCCCGGCCAGGTCGAAGATCTCGTGGTCCGGCCCGATCGCGGTCGAGAACGCATGTTGAAACCCCGCCGCCTCGAGCCGGTTGGATCGAAGCAGAACCAGATGATCCGACGCTCGATCTTCACGCAATGGTTTCATTCGAATCATTCCGTTCGGCACGGATCCGGCGCTTGACGTCTTCTAGGATATCCGCATGAATCGAGTCATCACCCTGTTCGCCGCCACGCTTCTCTCCGGAGGCGTGTCGGCGTCTCCTCCGATCACACTGGTGCCGGTGCCCGTCGGCAACCCGGAATTCGACGCGGCGCGAGGTGGATGGAACCTGTCGGAGGAGACCGGTGCGCGGTACTGGTCGCCGGCCGAGCACGGTCTTTCGGCGACGGAGGAGTGGTATCAAGGGGAAGTCGCGTTCCTCCCTTCGAAATCCGGTGCGACCGCCTCGATGGAGATCCCCGGTCCCGTGATCGCGGAGGGTGGTGTCCATCGCATCGCATTCGCGCTCGCCCGGTGGGGGCCGGATCGAGCCCGCGTCCAGGTGTCGATCGAGGATGCCGACGGACGGACCCTCGTCGAATCCCCACCGATCGAAGCGGGGCTCTGGAAGCGTTTCTTCGTGGATCTCGATCTTCCGGTCGCGTCGAAGGCGGAGGACGGCTGCCGTCTGGTCTTCCGGAGCACCGGGGGCGGCGGGGACAAGGGTGAGGCGGGGACCGGCACGGAGACAGCGGTCCTGCTCGACAAGGTTTCGATCGCCCGCTTCGCATCCGACGAACCCGGTTTCAAGCCGCTCTTCGACGGCCGGACGCTCGAAGGCTGGGTGGGAAACACCGAAGGGTACGGCGTCGAGGACGGCGCGATCCGGACGTATCCGGAACGAGCGGGGGGTGACCTGCGGACCGCCGAGCAATTCGACGACTTCGTGTTTCGTTTCGCCTTCAAGATTCCGCCCGGTGCGAACAACGGCATCGCGATCCGAGCCCCGCTGACCGGTGATGCGGCGTACGTGGGCATGGAAGTCCAGGTCATCGACAACGCCGCGCCGGGATACGCGGGACTCAAGCCCTGGCAGCGTCACGGATCGATCTACGGCATCGCCCCCAGTCTGCGCGGGTATCAGGTCCCTACCGGATCCTGGAATCAGGAGGAGATCCGAGTCGACGGCCGACGGGTCCGGGTCACCCTGAACGGGGTCGTCATCATGGACGTCGATCTCGACGAGGCGGTCGCGAACGGGACCCTCAGCGGGGCGGAGCATCCCGGCGTGGACCGCCGGGCGGGGCATCTCGGATTCTGCGGCCATGGGGCCGTCGTCCACTACAAGGATCTCCGCGTGAAGCGGATTTCAGGCGCCGAACGCCCGAACGAAGGGTAGCATTCAAGAAAGCCGGCGATCCGCCGGTCACACGGCTCGTACACCCCAGAGACATGCAATCACCGCGACGCGAGGTCGCGGCCAGAAGGAGCTCGCCATGACGGATCACCTTTCCACGAACTTCGGACGCCGAAGTTTCATCAAGTCGGCGGCGGCGACGGGCATCGTGCTCGCAGGCTGGCGTCCGACGCTCGGCCGCGGCGGCGTCCTCCAGAAGACCAACGTCGCGTCCGTCGGAGTCGGTGGCATGGGTGCGAGCGACCTCGGTCAGATCGCAGCCCACCCGGAGGTGGCCATGGTCGCCCTCTGTGACGTCGACCGCGGGAATCTCAAGTCGGCGTCGGAGAAGCATCCCGATGCGAAGACCTTCGTCGACTACCGGGAGATGTTCGACACCATGGGCGACCGGATCGACGCGGTCTCCGTGACCACGCCGGACCACATGCACGCGATCATCGCGATGACCGCGATGAACGCGGGCAAGCACGTCTACTGTCAGAAGCCGCTGGCCCACTCGGTGCACGAGTGCCGTGCGCTCCGCGAGAAGGCGATCGCGAATCCGAATCTGGCGACCCAGATGGGCACCCAGAACGCGTCCCGCGTCATGAAGCAGCGATGCATGCAGGGCGTGCGGGACGGGATCTGCGGCCGCATCAAGGAGATCCACGCGTGGAGCGACCGGCCCAACGGCTGGTGGCCGCAGGGGAATCCCAGAGGGGCGGGAAGCGAACCGATTCCGGCGAACCTCGAGTGGGACCTCTGGCTCGGCGTGGCGCCGACGAGGCCCTACCTCGGCAAGGCCTACCACCCGTTCGCCTGGCGCGGTGTCCGTGACTTCGGCTGCGGAGCGCTCGGCGACATGGCCTGCCACATCGTCGACGCGGCGTTCCAGCCCCTCGACCTCGGGGATCCCAGGACCGTGATCTGCGAGGCGACCGACAGCACCGACGATCAGTACCCCTCGACGGAGATCGTGAAGATGGTGTTCGCCGGCAACGAACAGTCCGGCGGCGAGGACATCCCCTTCACCTGGTACGACGGCAAGGTCCTTCCCCAGCCGTCCCAGCTCGGACTGCCCGCCGATTTCGAACTCCCGCAGAACAACGTGGTGATCGTCGGCGACAAGGCGACGCTCATGGTGCCGCAGGGCGGCGACGGGTATCGATACTTCCGCAAGGGCGTCGAGCGGAACATGGAGATGCCGCAGGCCCCCGGCGGCAACCACTGGCATCTCTGGGTGGATCACGCCCGCGGCGGCGCCGCGAGCCTGACGCCGTTGAACTACGCGGGCAAGGTCTCCGAGACGCTCGCGATCGGCGCGCTCGCGAGCCGCAATCCCAACCAGATGATGGAATGGGACGCCAAGGGAATGCAGTTCGTCGGTCAGCCCGAACTGAACAAGTACGTCACCCGCAAGTATCGGGATGGATGGAAGGTCGCCGGGCTCTGAATCGACGGACGTCGAATCGGCGGAATCACCCGCGAATACATGAAAAGGGCCGTCCCCTTGAGGGGCGGCCCTTCTTCATGACATCATGACATCATGACATCGGGTGGCGTCGAACGGGCCGCGGTCGCGGCCGATCAGAAGGTCGTCCTCAATCGCACGCCGAAGACGTAGACCGGCCGATCGGGGCCGGTCGCCGGGTTCACCAGCACCTGCAGATCCGGTGAGATCTGCATGCTGTCCGTGAGCTGGATGCGGTAGTACGCCTCGAGGAGCTGGATCTCGCGGCGTGGCACCGCGTAGAGGTCGGTGGGGCGGGACCAGCTGTAGCCGATTCCGATCGCCTCGTCGCGCCGGCCGAAGGGGCGGGACCACTGGAGAACGGCGTTGAACTGGCGGTCGATCGCCGACATGCCGTTGGTGCTCGAGCCGTACTGCAGGAGCACCTCGAGATCGGAGGCGATGCCCTGCTCGATCATGGCGCCCCAGCCCCACTGCCTCGTGGAATCGGCGGAGGGTGCGACCTCGAGGCCCCCGAGCAGCGTGTTGCCGAAGCCGGCGCCGTTCGAGGTTCCCGAATCCGTGGCGCCGAGGAGGGCGGTCGACAGCGACTGATTGGTGCCGGCGAAGACGAGATTCCAGTTGCCCTCGACTTCGGTTCCATCGAGTCCTTCGAGCACCGGGACCAGGCCGATCTGCATCGCGGCCCACCAGCCACCGTCGCCGATGGTTCCCAACCCCCGGTCGGGACCGCCGTTCGGATCGGCCCACACCGTGTTCACGTAGATGCCGTCGGTGGGCACGACCTGGAGGGCGGCGCCGCCGGTGTAGGTTCCGAGGCTGGTCCCGAGCGTGTTGAGGCCGTCGAACGGACCGGCGAGGAACTGGCGGCTTTCATCGTTCGCGATCCGGCTCAGCTGGATGAACTGATTCGGATGGATCTTCCCCACCGATGCGGTCACCCGTTCGTCGCACCACGACTGATGCCAGTAAAGGAGGTCCGGCGAGGCGGGATAGGTCCATTGGATCGCGTTGAGATTGACCGGTGCCGCGCCGACCGCTGCGCCGACGGTGTACGAATCGGGTTGGCCGAGTTCGACCCCGCTCCGGAGCAGGAACCCGACGCCGCCACGCCCGAGGGTCTCGTCGTCGAAGAGCACCCAGTTGAAGCCGAGATCGAGTCGTCCCGTGCCGGCGTCGCGTGGCTGATCGTCGAGGCTGCGGCTGGCATGCTGGTAGAGCAGGGTGTAGAAGACGTCCCACTCGAGTCCGATTTCCTTGCTCGTCCAGTCGGCGATGTTTCGAAGGGGGCGGACGAGCGGGCCCAGCGGATCCGGGAACAGCGGATCGAGGGGTTCGGAGCGGGCCGCATCGAGGTCGAGCGGAGAAGCGGCCTCCTGAAACGGAAAGAACGGTTCGGAACCGCCGTCGGGGTTCCCGTCCGCGGCGTATCGCGTGCGATCCACATCCGCCAGCCGCGGGAGCGGTTGCACGACCGTTCCGTCATCGGCGACGCCGATGGAGGCCTGGGCAAGCGTCACGATCAGGCCGGCGTGCATCATGCGGTTCATGCCCCTATCTTTCACGGGTCCGGGCGATCTCGCAACCGGCCGGCGTCCGGGACTCGTCCGGTCGCCCAGAACACGGGGAACCTCCAATGTCGAAATCACCCATTCCGAGTTCCAGATCGATTCTCCTGCTGTCCGCGGGGATGATTCTCGGGCTCTCGAACTGCGGGCCGAACAACATCGCCTACCAGAGTCTTCAGGATGCCCGGGTCGTGGACGGCTTTCGACTCGACGGTCGCATCGACGACGGCACCTTCGCCGATGCGGTGGGGGTGGTGGTGATGGAGATCGGCGGGGGCGGTCTCGGCATCGGGATGCACGGAGGCCATGGTGTCGCGATCCGCCGGCTCGACGACGGTTGGTCGGCACCGCTTCCCCTCGACTACATCTCGGGAAGCATCGGGCTTCAGATCGGTGGCACCGCCGCCGAGATCATCCTGGTGTTCAAGGCGGAATCGGCGTTCAACGATTTCGTGTTCGAAGGCACGCGCTTCCTCGCGAGCGCCTCGGGCACCGCCATCAGCGCTTCCGGAGGCGTCGGCGATCCGCTCGATGGAGAGGAGACCCTCGTCATCGATCGAAGTTCCGGCCTGTACGGTGGTGCGGTGATCGGCGGACTGGGCGTGAGCATCGATGAGAAACTGATGCGAGCCTCCTACGGCTCGGATGTGCTGCCTCTCGACGTCCTCTCGGGTCACGTGGATCCGCAGGCCGGGGCGACCTCGCTCTGGCGAAGCCTCGACGGTTGATCGCCGCGGGCGGCGACCGGGTCATGCCTCGGCGGGTTCGGTGGATTCGATGGACACCAGGTTGGACTCACCGGTCATCCTCGAAACGAGTGTCGCGCCGAGCAGGGTGCCCGCCGTCGTCTCCTCGCTGATCACGTGGTCCGCGCCCGCCTGCCGCATCGCCTCGACGAAGCGGGAGTACCGACCTCGCGCCACGATGATCGCGTCGGCGTTCAGGGCCCGGAACTGGCTGATCGTGGCCATCGCGATCTGGGGCTCCGGCAGCGTCATGACCAGGGCGGCGGCGCGTTCCGCCACGGCGTGCGCGAGGATCTCCTGCTGGGCCGCGTCGCCGTGCTCCGCGTGATACCCGGCGCTCCGGGCCGCGGTCACCAGTCTCGGATTCATGTCGATCACCAGCGGAACGATTCCAGCGAGGGCGGCGGTGTTGGCCACTTCCTCGCCTGCCGGCCCGTAGCCGACCACGATGGCGTGGCCGGAAAGCTCGTCGCGGGGCGTCGTCTCGGGCGGGGCGATCCGCTTCCAGACGTGGAGTCGGACGAGCAGGGATTCGATCGCCGTCGAGATCGGAACCGCCTTCGCGACCAGCAGCGGTGCGGCGAAGAGGGAGACGAGGGATGCGCCGATCGCGGCCTGGAACATCGGGGCGTCGATGATGCCCGACTGCAGCGCCTCGGTTCCGATCACGAAACTGAATTCGCCGAACTGGGCGAGGCACAGGGCGGACGCGAGCGCGACGCGGCGGTGGCCGCCCGTGATCCGGATCGCGAACCAGGCGATCGCGACCTTGAGCAGCAGACCCACGCCGAGAATCGCGATCATCGACTTGAGGATCTCGGGTTGGATCAGCTCGCGGACGTTGGCGAGCATGCCGACCGATGCGAAGAACAGCGTGAGGAACACGGCCCGGAGCGCGCCGGTGTCGGCGCGGATCTGGCGTGAGATGGAGACACGGGCGAGCAGCACGCCCGCCACGAACGCGCCGAGGGCCGGTGAGAGACCGAGCGAATGACTTCCCCACGCCGCCGAAAGGCAGGTGATGATCGCGGTGACGATCGCGAAGTCGCGGTTCCGCCGGAGGATCATGGAATCGAAGACGCGTGGGAGGATGAAGATCCCCACCACGGAGATGGAGGCGATCATGATCAGGAGGCCGACGGTCGCGTTCGCGATCTGACCGCCCACGCCGGTGGCGTTGTCGCCGTCACCGCCGCCCAAAAGGCCGATCAGGATGAGCACCGGCACCAGCGAGCCGTCCTGGGTGAGAAGCACGGCGAGCGTCGATCTTCCCCGGTTGGACTCGAGTTCGCCGCGATCGGTGAGCAACCGTGCCACCACCGCCGTCGAACTCAGGGCGACCATGCAGCCCAGGGTCAGGGCCACCCGGCCATCGAGTCCGAAGAGAAGCGCGACCCCTGCGGCGGCGAGGATCGTGAGCGAGACCTGCAGGACGCCCGCGATCGCCCCCCGGAAGCCGAAGCCCCGCAGTCGCGTCGGGGTCATCTCCAGTCCGATCGAGAACAGAAGGAGCGCGACGCCGAGCTCCGCGATCAGCGTGAAGTTGGAACTGTCGCCCACCAGGTCGAGCACGCTCGGTCCGAGGAGCACGCCGGCGAGCAGATAGCCGATGATCGCACTGATCCCGACGGCTTCCAGCACCACGCCCATCGCGACGGCGGAGCCGACGAGAAGGAGGACTTCTCCGAGAATGTTCCATCCGGAGAATTCGGGCATGAGAGGATTCCGACGGGATCAGTGTGAATCAACGGCTCGGTCGAATGGCGATCAATCGACGTCGGCGGGGTAGCAGGAGATCTCCTGGCCACCGATCGCGGCGGACGCCATGAGTCCGCCGTTGGTGGAGACGAAGGCCGCGACACCGTTTTCGAACTCGGCGTTCATCGCGGCGCCGGCCTTCACCGCGGAGGCGGTCAGGCCGGCGGTGAAGGAGAACTTGTTGGCGGTGACCATGTTGAACGCGTCCTCGTCCTTCATGACCACGAGCTCGCTGAAGGTCTCGCCGCCGATCTGGAATCCGATCGATCCGGCCGCGAGCTTCGCGAGGCCCCAGGGCTGTCCGCCCTTGAACACCACGCCGTCGCCGCCCTGGCCGCCGAGGATCAAGGCGCCGCTCGCCACGCTCGGGAAGACGATGACGCCGTAGGCCTCGTCGACGAGCGGCTTGAGCGTGCTGTCCTTCGCGATCATGTCGGCGATCTCCTTCTTCGCCTGCGGACCGACTTCGTCCATCTTGGTGTTCATTTCGGCCTGGGTGGTCGGGACGGATCCACAGGAGGCGAGCGCGAGCGGGGCGGCGAGGAGTGCGATGATGGTGACGGTCGACAGGGGCTTCATGATGGTCCTTTGCGAGTGAAAATACCTGACAAAATAGTCTAATGTGTCAGGTGATTGGAAGGGTGCGACGAGGGAGCCGATACTCAGGGAAGGGCATGGATCTCTTCATCGAAACGAAACGGAGACCGAATGTACGGACTCATCAACCGAGCAGTCAAGGGGCTGGTCACCGAACAGTTCGGTGTCGAGGCATGGGACCGCATCCGCGTGCGTGCGGGCATCGAGGAAGAGGACTTCATTTCGATGGAGAGCTACGACGACGCGGTCACCTACGACCTCGTCGCCGCCGCGACCGAAGAGCTCGGCCTCGATGCATCCACCATCCTCGAGGCGTTCGGCGGTTACTGGGTGGAATACACCGCGGTCGAGGGGTACGGGGAACTGCTGAATTCCGTCGGCGACACGCTGCCGGAGTTCCTCTCGAACCTCGACCAGATGCATGCCCGCGTCAAGATGGCCTTTCCCGATCTGAAGCCGCCGCGGTTCCGGGTCGCCGACGAGACCGACGCGGGACTCGTTCTTCACTACTACAGCCATCGGCCGGGGCTCGGCCCGCTGGTGGTGGGGCTCGTGAAGGGGCTCGCGGAACGATTCGGCAGGCAGGTGGACGTCGTGCCCACACGGGTGGGCGAAGGTGATGATGCCCACGATGCGTTCGAGATCATCTATCGGGACGGGAACGTGGCGTCTTGAAACGACGTTTCGACGCCAACCTCCCCGCGAATCTGCTCGATCGTGCGTTCCCCTTTCATTTCGCGTTGGACGAGGCGGGCTCGATCGTGGCCGCGGGTCCCCGGTTCGCGGAGATCGCGGGTGATTATCGATCGAGCCAATCGTTCTTCACGCTCGAGGCGATCGACTCGCCCGTGCCGATTCACGACTACGACGCCCTCCGCCGGGCGGATGGCGAACTCCAGGTCGTTCGGCTGGCGATGCTCGGCGGAATCCTGCTTCGCGGCGAGTTCATGCACGACGCGGATTCCGGGATCATTCGATTCCTCGGACATCCCTGGATCACCGACCTTTCGGAGCTGGCGGATCAGGGGCTCGGGCTCGCCGACTTTCCTGCGAACGCGGGCGTCGCCGATCTGCTCGTGTTGCTGCAGGCCAGAAACAACGCGGTGGCGGACATGCGGCGTCTGAACGACAGGCTGAAGGAGACTTCCGACGAACTGGCCAGCCGGAACGAGGAACTCGAGCGGGAGCTCGAGCACCGGGGGCGACTCGAGGAACAACTGCTGCAGTCCCAGAAGATGGAGGCGATCGGGCAGTTGGCCAGCGGCGTGGCGCACGACTTCAACAACGTCCTGCTCGCGGTCTCGGGCCATGCGACGCTGGGATTGAATGCCGACCGCGTCGAAGACGCGATTCGTCACTTCGAGTCGATCATCGAAGCCGGGGATCGTGCGGCCGACATCACGGCACGACTCCTGGTGTTCGCTCGCAGGCGTCGACTTCAGAGCGAGGATCTCGATCTCGCGGACGCGGTGCGCGACAGCATCTCGTTGCTGGATCCACTCCTGGAGGATCGGTGCACGCTCGAACTGGAGCTCGACACCGAACCCATGGGCATTCGAGCGGATCCGATGGCGATCGCGCAGGTCATCGTGAATCTCGTGATGAACGCTCGCGACGCGATGCCGAAGGGCGGACCGGTCTCCTTGCGCACCCGCCGCGACTCGTCGGAGGATTCCGTCGCGTGCACCAGCGGCGAGCGTCCGGCCGGAACATGGGCGGTCCTCGAGATCGAGGATCTCGGCGAAGGCATCGACGAGGCGACGATGCCGAGGATCTTCGAGCCGTTCTTCACCACGAAGGAACTCGGCGAGGGGACGGGCCTCGGCCTGGCGACGGTCTGGTGGATCATCGAACGATCGGGCGGGTTCATCGACGTTCGGACCGAGGTCGGCAACGGCACCAGATTCATGCTGTACCTGCCGGCGGTCGAACCACCTCGGAAAGCGGTCGGAGCCGCCACCGGGTCGGGTGGTGCGGAGGTCGGGCCGGCGGGGCGAATGCTCTTCGTGGAGGACGACGAACTGGTCCGTCGGGCGATCGTCGGACTGCTCGAGGCGTCGGGCTGGTCGGTCGAGGCGGTGACGAACGGACCCGATGCCGTCGACGCGCTCGACCGGGCGAAGTGGGACTACGACGTCGTGGTCACCGACATCTCGATCCCCGGCCTGAGTGGTCGGGAGCTCGCCCGTCACATCCACCAGCATCGTCCGGAGCTTCCGGTCGTCCTCGTCTCCGGTGTAAACACCGAGGAATCGGGCGATGGACGGACGGCCACGCTTCTCAAGCCGTTCACCATCGAGGAACTCGAACGGACGATCCGGCGCCTCGGCTGACCGGGATTCCGGCGACGACGGTCGCTCACGCCGGTATCGTCCCACGATCCCGCGTCGCCGCGATGATCGACGGACTGCCGCATATTCACGGATTTTCGTGGTCCGGGGCTCCCTTTTCGAGACTCGACCCCGGAACGATCCGATGAAGAGGATCGTCCCCTTTCATCAACAGCGAGGTTCTTCCGCATGGCCGACCATGAGTCGAATGATGAGACGCCGATCGAGCGTCTGGCCAGTCTCCGGCATGAATTCGGCGAGCACGGTGGCGTGAACATGTCGATCGAGGCTTCCACGACCTTCACGGTCATGGAGGCGGGCACCATGCCCGAGATCTTCCAGGGACGCCTCGGTCCCGACGAGGGCGGCTGTTTCCTCTACGGGCGTCACTTCAATCCCACCGTCTACGTGCTGGGGCGGCAACTCGCGGCGTTGGAAGGAGCGGAGGCGGGATATTGCGCCGCAAGCGGACTCGGCGCGATCGCCGCGGCACTGCTCGGATTGCTCGACCAGGGCGACCACGTGGTGGCCTCGGACACCCTCTACGGTGGCACCTGGGCGATGCTCGCCGAGTTCCTGCCACGGAAGTGCGGGATCACGACCACGTTCGTGGACGCCACGGACCCCGAGGCGATTCGAAACGCCATCACGGATCGGACGAAGGTCGTGTACGTGGAGTCGCTCGCGAATCCGACGCTTCGCGTCACGGACATTCCCGCCATCGCAGCCATCGCGCACGAGCGTGACACGAGATTGATCGTCGACAACACCTTCACGCCGCTTGCGATCTCGCCGATCGAGCACGGCGCCGACGTGGTGGTCCACTCGCTGACGAAGTTCGTGAACGGTGCGAGCGACTTCATCGCAGGTGCGGTTCTCGGCACCGGCGAGTTCATCGGCTCGCTGATGGATCTCCATACCGGACCGCTGATGATCCTCGGTCCGACCATGGATCCCCAGGTCGCGCATTCGATCAGTCTCAGACTTCCGCACCTTCCCATCCGAATGAAGGAGCATGCGGCACGCGCTCTGGAGTTCGCGACGCGACTCGAAGCGGCGGGCGTCCCGGTCGCCTATCCCGGTCTGCCCGGGCATGCCGATCACGGACTGTTCCAGCGCATCGGTCGTCCCGAGTTCGGATTCGGTGGGCTCCTGACCATCGACGCGGGGACCAGGGCACGCGCGGAGACGCTCATGGAGGTTCTCCAGAATCGGGAAGGGTTCGGCTTCATGGCCGTCAGCCTCGGTTACTTCGACACGCTGATGTCCTGTTCGGCGAGTTCCACCTCGAGCGAGATGGACGAGGCGTCGATCGCCGCCGCCGGCATCTCGCCCGGACTTCTCCGGATGTCGATCGGTTACACCGGAAGCATCGAACAACGATGGGACCAGCTCGATCGGTCACTTCGACGCTGCGGCCTGATTTCCTGACACGTCGACCTCCTGCATGGTGTGCTCACCCGCCCTCAGGCCAGCGCTCGCTCGATCACCGCGAGCGTCTTGCGGCGGCCTTCCTTCGCGACTTCGAGCGGATTCCGCTTCCAGTAACCGGGGTTGTAGAGTTCGAGGGAGACGCATCGCTCGAAGCCGATGTCGCGCAGATCGCGAAGACACTGCTCCAGCGGAAGAATGCCGTCGCCGGGGAAGACGCGGTGTTCGTCCTTCAGGTCGGACTTCGCGGGCGTCGCCGGGGCATCGTTGAACTGGAAGATCGCGATGAAGTCGCCCTGTAGCTGCCGGAGTCCGGAGAACCCGGAGTCACCGATGTGCATGTGGAAGACGTCGGGGATGATTCGCGCCTTCGGGTGATCCGCGTCGAGGGCGATGGCCGCGGCCTGGCCCAGGCGGGCGACGCCGGGCAGGAACTGCACGAAGACCATCGCGGGATTCAGGTCGAACTCCTCGAGGCCCATCACGAGCAGATCCCGGTAGCGGGCGCTCGCCCAGGCGAGATCGAATTCAGGCGCGGGTCGGGCGGGTTGCGGGATCACCTGGACGTGCCGGGCCCCGATCGCCGACGCCATCCGCATCCGATCCCGCGTCGCGGGAAGGCCGGCGTCCCATTCGGCCCGCGTCGGCGGAATGGCGTTCCAGAGGCCGATCACCGACGGGACGAAGAGTCCCGCATCCTCGATCCGACGTCGCAGGTCCGGGAGCGATCCGCCTTCGCGTTCGAAGTCGCGGAGTTCCCCGTCCCAGGGTTCGATCGCGTCGAATCCGGCTTCGGCGGCGATCCGGATCTTGTCGAGCAGCGCGGCCGGACGGATCGTCGCGGTGTCGAGGCAGAGCGGCCACGGGCTTCGGCCGTCTTGAAACCGTAGAGCCCGCCTCGGCGGCGGATCGTCCGCCGCATCGGTGGGGCGGATCGCGCCGGCGGAGACGATTCCGGCGCCGAGGCCGGCCAGCGCAGTTCGTCGATCGATTTCCGGTGGCATTCATCGCTCCTGCGGGGTCTGGACGGTGTGCATCGGTGGGGTTCTCGCCGTCTGCCCAGCGTAACGAGGCGCGTGGGATTTTCAGTCTCTTGATGGCGTCTTCGGCTGTTAGATTGACCTTCTGGAGAACCCCGCATGACGAGCCGCATCCACCGCAACCAGATCATCGCCGCGCTGGTGATGATGTTCATGACGCTTCCCTCGACCGCGAGATCGACCGGCTTCGAGCACCTCGATGAAGCCCGGCTCGACGCCGCCCTGGCCCTCGCCGGCGCGAACCGGGCGGAGATCGCCCGCGCGGTCGCGGAAACGCCCGAATCACACCGAGCCGACATGATCTGGCTGGTCGGGCGGATGCCCGAAGCCGATCTGCGTACGTTCACCGCAACGCGACTGCTGGAAAACCTCCGGCTCTCGGTCGAGGCGATGGAGGCGGCGCCCTGGCGGGACCAGGTTCCCCGCGAGGTCTTTCTCGACGCGGTGCTTCCCTATGCGGTGGTCAACGAGCGACGAGACGACTGGCGGGCGGATTTTCGTGACCGGTTCCTTCCGATCGTCGAATCGGCCGGTTCGCCGGCCGAAGCGGCGGCGCTGCTCAACCAGAAGGTCTTCCCGCAGGTCGGGGTCAAGTACTCCACCAAGCGGCCGAAGGCGGATCAGTCCGGGCTCGAATCGATCGATGCCGGCCTCGCGTCCTGCACCGGTCTCAGCGTCCTGCTCATCGAGGCGTGTCGGGCGACCGGGGTGCCCGCTCGATTCGTGGGCGTGCCGCTCTGGTCGGATGGGAGCGGCAATCACAGCTGGGTCGAGATCTGGGACGGCGAACGGTGGCGATTCACCGGAGCGGCGGAACCGACCGGGATGGATCTCGACAAGGGCTGGTTCGCCGGTCGCGCGCGTGGTGCGGTGCGGGACGATCCGCGTCGCGCGGTCTGGGCGAGCACCTGGAACGATTCGCCGGCGCACTTTCCGATGGTCTGGGCGGCCGAGGATCGCAGCGTGCGGGCCGTCAACGTCACCGATCGCTACACCGTCGATCCGGTGGAGGTGCCGGACGGATTCGGGCGACTCTACGTTCGACTGCGTGATCTCGAGTCCGGTCGTCGAATCGCGGCGCCCGCGTTGGTGGCGGTCGACGGGACGGTCATCGGCCGGGGCACGACCCGGGACGATTCCTTCGACGGCAACGACCACCTGGAGTTCATGGTCCCGTTGAAGGCTGATTTCATGGTTCGCTTCGAACTGCCCGACGGCGAGCTGGAGGCGGGGCAGCGATTCTCCCGCGACGAACAGATGCTCGACGTCGAAACCGGGATCTCGGTGAAGAAGAAGACCGGCTCGCGTGGGAAGGGACTCTCTCGAAAGCGAGCCGAGGCTCGAATCGAACAGGCGGTGAAGCGTCACCGGGCCATGATCCGGCGAACCCGTGGCGAGGAGATGGACGCGAAGGTCCTCGAACTCGACGGACGAAGCATGCCGTTCTGGTATTCGGTCAAGGGCGAGCCGCCGGCGGGCGAGGGACGGAGCCTCTTCATCTCGATGCATGGTGGAGGTGGGGCACCGCCCGCGGTGAACACGCAGCAGTGGGAGAATCAGAAGCGGCTGTACGATCCCGCCGAAGGCGTCTATCTCGCACCCCGGGCGCCGACCGACACCTGGAATCTCTGGCATCAGGGACACGTCGACGACTTCTTCGACCGATTGATCGAGAACCTCGTGGTGTTCGAGAACGTGGATCCCGACAAGATCTACTTCATGGGTTACTCCGCCGGCGGTGATGGCGTCTATCAGCTCGCACCTCGGATGGCGGATCGACTCGCGGCGGCGGCGATGATGGCCGGACACCCCAACGAGACGAAGCCGGACGGCCTCCGAAATCTTCCCTTCACGCTTCACATGGGTGGTGAGGACGGCGCCTACGACCGGAATCAGATCGCGCGGCGATGGAAGACGACGCTCGCGGACCTCGCGGCCGGTGACGAGGGGGGCTATCCGCACGAGGTGGTGATCCACGAGGGCAAGGGACACTGGATGGAACGCGAGGACGCGGTCGCGGTGCCGTGGATGGCGAAGCATCGTCGGGTCTCACGGCCCGAGCGGATCGTCTGGCTTCAGGACGATGTGACGCATTCGCGTTTCTACTGGCTCGCGGTCGACGAGCCGAAGGCCCGTGAGCGAATCGTCGTGGAGCGATCCGGCAACGTGATCGACATCCTCGAAGGTGGTGAGCGCGGACTCCGCATCAGGCTCGATGATTCGATGGTCGATCTGGACGCGCCCGTGACCGTGCGACGGGGGGCGGAAGTGGTCTTCGAAGGCATCGTGCCGAGACGCCGTGCGGTGATCGACCGCACCTTGAAGGAACGCGGCGACCCGGCCGGGGTCTTCACCGCCGAGGTGGTCGTGCCCGCCGCGACGAAGTCCTGAGACGATGCCGGCTCACCCTCCGATTCCGGTTCGAATCGCCCTGATCGGCGATTCCATGATCGCCCAGCGCGTGCTCGGCCGCCTGCTCGAGTCGGGATTCGAGATCACGACCTGTCTTCCCGGCGGCGACGCGTTCGCCGCGGAAGCCCGACGTCGCGGGGTGCGGACCGAAGCGGTCGGCGCCACGCTCGCGACGTTGTGCCGCGAGCCCTGCGATTGGATTCTCAGCGTCCTCAACACCCGCATCCTCCCGGCCGACGTGATCGACCACCCCGCGCGCGGCGTGATCAACTTCCACGACGGGCCGCTCCCGCGATACGCGGGGCTCCATGCACCGACGCGTGCACTGCTCGACGGGGCCGACGAACACGGCATCGCATGGCACCTGGTGGACGAGGGGATCGACACCGGGGATCTCCTGGTCACCGAGCCGGTTCCGATCGAACCGGACGACACCGCGCTCACGCTGCAGCTTCGCTGCGTCGATGCGGGATGTCGATCCTTCGAACGGCTCCTACCCCTGCTTCGCGAGACCGATCCGCAGGGGCGGGTCCAGGATCCATCCCTCCGGACGATCTTCGGCAGCGCGCGATGGTCGCGGCGGGGCATCGAGACGGATTGGCGATCATCGGTCGAATCGATTCGCAGGGTGGTCGACGCCCATGATTTCGGGCCGTACGCGAACTACGTCGGTCATCCGAGATTCCGGTTCGACGGTCGATGGCATCTCCTGAAACGCGTGGAACGATGCGAGGATCCGGAGTGTCCGAACCTGCACGCCGAGCCCGGATCCGCGTGGACCGCGAGCGACGGTCGTCTTCACGTTCGATGCGGCGACGCATGCATCGTCATTCGCGAGTGCGATCCACCCGTCTCCGTTCGGGACGGATCCCGTCCGTCGATGGTGATTCGGAGCGACCGGGAACTCGACGCGATCGAAGCGTGGGACGCCGCGCGGTTCCGTTTCGAACTCGGATGGCGGAACCGCATCGACGAACTGGGCTCGAACTTCGCCTGGCCGGACGACGACGGGCGGTCGAACCTCGTACTCGGTGAGCGTTTCGAGGATCTCGCTTGCGGATTGTTCGCCTGCCACGCCATTCAAGACGACGACCGGATCGAATTCGCGCTGGGTTGGCGTCAAGACGAACTCGCCGTCGACATCGGGCCGGAGGTCGACCCCGCGGTGACGTCGCTGCTGCATCCCTTCGCGCCGGTATCGATTCCGGTCGAGGCATCGGTCGGGATCGGCGGGCTGGTCGGCCGGCTGACGACCGCGATCGCCGAGACGCGCCGGAGGGGACCTGTTCTGCGGGATCTCCTGCAGCGGACGGGCGTGGGGGAGCGGTCCCCCCTCGATCCGGCACGACTGCCGATTCGCGTGACGGAAGAAGAACGCGTCGCCGAGGATTCCCCGGTGGCGTGGTCGTTTCACCGGAGCAGCGAAGGAACCTGGTCCGTCTCCGGACCGGCGTGGGCGATGGAAGCCTTCCAGGATCTCTTCGGTCATCGTCGTCGGATGCTCGAAACGACCCCGGAGGTGTCGCCGGCGACGATGCCGCGAGTGGTGGGAAGCACCGAATCGGCGATGGTGTCGTGGGAGGGATCCCAGTCGATTCCGCGGCCAAGGTCGTTCCTCGACGCGGTCGAGGCGCGCCTGCAGGCCGCCGATCCCGAGGCGATTCTGGTCGATTCGACATCGGACGGTGGAGCGACGGATCGCGAGATGGCGGAACTGGTGCAGGGATGGGCGACGGCGCTCCGGCGTGCCGGCGTGGGGCCGGGGGACCTCGTGCCGGTGGCGCTCGATCGCGGAACACCCTTCGTCGCGGTGATGTTCGCGGTACTCGGTCTCGGCGCGGGCTTCGTACCGCTCGATCCGCTCGCCCCCGACGACCGGGTGCGCCGCATGCTCGAGATCCTCGGGGCGAGCGTCGGGGTGAAGGCGCGTGGACGGGTGATGCCCGGGAATTCGATGACGTGGATCGCCTCGCCTTCCAGCATCGAACCGTCGAGTCCGGTCCTTGCTCGGTTCGCGTGTCCGGAACCCGACGACGTGGCTTTCGTGCTGTTCACCTCGGGAAGCACGGGGACGCCGCGGGGTGTTCGACTCAGCCATCGGAACTTCGATCAGTATCTCGAGGTCGTCGCGGAGGCGATCCGTCCG